>DASSHB010000118.1:0-19988 GCA_035693125.1 Candidatus Limnocylindrales bacterium
ATCGCGACCGAGCTCCGCCAGCTGATCGACTACCACAACGTCCGCGTCTACCGGCTCCGGGGCGAGGACCTGATCCCCGTGGCGATGCAGGGCCAGGTCGGCGAGTACATCGACGAGACGCCCGAGCAGCTCGCGGTGAAGTTCGGCCAGGGCATCACGGGCTGGGTGGCAGAGCACCGCCTCGCCCAGAACCTGCCCGACGCCGATGCCGACCCGCGCGCGAACACGATCCCGGGGACCGAGGACGACCTCGACGAATCGATGCTCCTGGCGCCGATGGTCTACGAGGACGCGGTCCTGGGCGTGCTCGTCCTCTCGAAGCTGGGGCTCCACCAGTTCCGCGACGACGACCTCCGCCTGCTCGTCATCTACGCGAGCTTCGCCGCCCAGGCGTTCGCGAACGCCGACGCGACCGGCCGCCTCCGGGCCCAGTCCGAGGCGCTCGCCCGACAGCTGGCGAACCAGCGGGCGCTCCTCCAGGTCACGGAGTCGATCCTCACGACGCTCGATCCGCGAGCGATCCTCGACCAGGTCGCCGACCGCCTGTCGGATCTGGTCGGTTACGACAACCTGTCGATCGAGCTGCTCGACCGCTCGAGCGGGCTCCTCCGGCCGTTGACCGCGAAGGGCATCCACGCAGCCGAATACATGGAGCCGTGGCTGCCCGGCGAGCAGGGCCTGGCCACCTGGGTCGTGGAGCACAACGAGCCCGCGCTGGTCCTGGACGAGCGCCACGACACGCGCGTCCTCCAGTTCCGCGAGACGGGCATCCAGGACGGGAGCCTGATCTGCGTGCCGCTCCGGGGCCGAGCCGGCGCGACCGGCGTCCTGACGCTCGAGCGGCTCGGTCTCGTCACGGTCTACAGCGAAGAGGAGTTCGAGCTCGTCAAGCTGTTCGCGGCCCAGGTCTCGATCGCCCTCCAGAACGCCGAGGTCCACCGCGAGGTCGAGATCCGGGCCCAGACCGACGACCTGACCTCGCTCCTGAACCACGGGACGTTCCAGGACTGGCTGGCCCGGAGCATCCACGGCCACGAGACGTTCAGCCTGATCATGCTCGATCTCGACGAGTTCAAGTCCGTCAACGACGCCCTTGGCCACCAGGCGGGCGACCGGTTGCTGGCCGAGATCTCGCGCGCGATCGAGGGCGCCGGTCGTGATAGCGACCGGATCTTCCGCTACGGCGGCGACGAGTTCGCCCTGATCCTGCCGGGTGCCGATGCGGTGTCGGCGCTCGGCGTGGCCGAGCGCGTTCGCACCGCCGTCCACGCACTGGGGGCGACCGGATCGGGCTGGGCCGAGGCGGGCCTCCGGGTCAGCGTCTCGATCGGCGTGGCGACCTTCCCGCGCGATGGCCTCACCGCCGAAGAGATCCTCCTCGCTGCCGACCGCGCCTGCTTCGTCGCGAAGCGGACCGGTCACGGGCTGATCGCGACCGCCGACGAGGGCCTGGCGATCGCGAGCGACTTCGCGTTCAAGGAGCCCACGCCGATCGACGCGGCCGAGCCGGGTGAGCCCGTCGGGGGTGCGGAGGCGTCATCTCCACCCGCGACGTCGCCGCGCCGAGCTCGGGCGTCTCGATCCGCGCCGCCGAGCGACCCCTCTCGGGTCGCGTAACGACGGCGCGGGCGTCGACGTCCCACCGCGGCATGCGCCGGATCGCCAGTCTCACGGTCGTCACGCTTATCGCCGTGGGCGGCGTCGCGTGCCTGCCGGCGGGGACGCGCGGGACGCCGGTCGGCGGTGACGCCGGTGGTGGCCGGAGCGCCGCGCCGAGCCCCACCGCCCCGGCCGGCCCGACCCCGACTCCATCGTTCGTGCCGCCGACGCCCACGCCGGGGCCGACGTTCGCGGTCTACGTTGTCAGGCAGGGCGACAGCCTGAACACGATCGCCCGCAAGTACGCGACGACCGCCCGGAGCATCGCGTTCTGGAACCGCACGACCTATTCGTCACTGGATCCGGACGCCGCGGGCTACGTGCCGGGGCGGCTCCAGATCGGCTGGACCCTCGTGCTCATCCCGGGCCTCGTCTACGACGAGGACTCCGGCGACGCGGTGCTGCCGAGCGGAGCAGTTCCGGCGCCTTGATGGTCGCGATGCTTTCAACCGGACTGAGCTAGAGCCGGCCCGCCTCGATCACCCGCTGGAGGAACCGCTGCGTCCGCTCCTCACGCGGCGCGGCGAACATCTGGGCTGGTGGCGCGATCTCGAGGATCCGGCCCCCGTCGAGGAACCCGACCCGGTTCGCCACGTCGCGGGCGAAGCCCATCTCGTGGGTCGCGATCAGCATCGTCATCCCGTTGCCCGCCAGCTCGCGGACCATCGTGAGGACCTCCGCGACGAGCTCCGGGTCGAGCGCCGACGTGATCTCGTCGAGCAGGAGCAGGTCCGGCTGCATCGCCAGGGCCCGGACGATCGCGACCCGCTGCTGCTGGCCGCCGGACAGCCGATCCGGGAACTGGCGGCGCTTGTCGGCGAGCCCGATCCGCTCCAGGAGCTCGGTGGCCCGAGCGTCCGCGTCCGGGCGGGACAGCCCCAGGACCTTGCGCGGCGCCAGCGTCACGTTGTCGAGGACGCTCATGTGCGGGAACAGGTTGAACGCCTGGAACACGATCCCGATCCGGCGCCGGATCCGATCGATGTCGACGCCCTTCGCCGTGATCTCGTCGCCGGAAACGACGATCCGCCCGGCGTCGATCGGCTCGAGCAGGTTGACGCAGCGCAGGAGGGTCGACTTGCCGCTCCCCGACGACCCGATCAGGCACACGACCTCGTGCTGGCCCAGCTCGAGGTCGATCCCGCGCAGGACCTCCAGGTCGCCGAACGACTTGCGGAGCCCCTCGATCCGCAGGGCCGCCGCCGCCGAGCCGGAGCCCGTCACCGCGTCGCCGCCTGGCGCGCCTGGTCGCGCGCGACGAGCCAGTCCGTCAGCCGCGCCAGGGGGATCGTGATCACGAGGAAGATCAGGGCGACCGCGATGTACGGTGTGAAGTTGAACTTCGCGGCCTTGATGATCGAGGACTCGCGGAAGATCTCGACCACGCCGAGGGTCGAGACGAGGACCGTGTCCTTCTGGAGGCCGATGAAGTCGTTGAGCAAGGGCGGGATCACCCGCCGCACCGCCTGCGGCACGACGACGTAGCGGAGCGACTGGAACCGGCTCAGGCCCAACGAGCGAGCGGCCGCCTCCTGGCTCCAGTGGACGGACTCGATCCCCGCTCGATACACCTCGGACACGTAGGCCGAGTAGACGAGCGTCAGGGCGACGATGGCCCAGAAGAACGTGTCGTTCGGGACGCCGGGCAGATCGAGAGCCGGGATCCCGAAGCCGAGCAGGCTGATGATCAGCAGCCCCGGCACGGCCCGGAAGAAGTCGACGTACACCGTGGCGATCAGCCGCACGGGGAAGAACACCGGCCCGGGCAGCCCGCGGAGGATCGCGAGGACGAGCCCGACGACCAGGATCAGGATCTCCGCGATCCCGAACAGGGCGATGTTCGTGCCGAACGCCTCGACGAGCTTGGGGAGGGACTGCTCGAAGATCGCGCCGTTGAAGAACGCCTCGCGAACGTCCGGCCACGTTGGCGAGCTGGTGATCACGACGGCAAGGACGCCGAAGACGATGACCGAGCTGACGAGCGCGATGAGCGACGAGCGGACGGCCTCACCGGGCGGGAGCCGGCGTCGGGCGCGACGAGGCCCGCTTCGATCCGGCAGGCGAATCAGGTCGCCGGTGTCGAGCGGGCCTCCCGTGATCGACATCGATGCGGCCGCGTGGCGGCCGGCGGTCGAGCGCTAGGGCTGGAGGACCGGAGCGCTGGCCTTGTCGGCCAGCCATTCCTTGGTGATCGCGTCGAGGCTGCCGTCGCTCTTCATCGCGGCGATCGCCGTGTTGACGCAGGTGGTCAGCGGGCTGCCCTTGGCGAGGACGACGCTGAAGTGCTCCGCGTCGGCGCCGGTCGGGGGCGCGAACTGGCCGACGATCACCGAATTGTCGACCTGCGCCGCGGTCACGTAGAAGGCCGTCGGAAGGTCGACGACGAGGCCGTCGATCTGCTTGGCCTTCAGGCCGGCGATCGCGTCGTCGTTCGTCGTGTAGACCTTGGCGGCGGTCGTGGGCTGGATCACGTTGTTGATCGTGTCGAGGCTGGTGGTCCCGATCTGGGCACCGAACTTGAAGTCCTTCAGCCCGGCCACCGAGGTCACCCCGGCCAGACCGTTCGCCTTGAGCGCGACGATCGACTGGCTGAGCGTGTAGTAGCCGTCGGACATGTCGACGGCCTGGGCTCGCTCGGCGCTGAACGAGACCTGGTTGATGTCGATGTCGAAGGGCTTGTCGCCGGGCGCGTAGGAATTGTCGAAGGGCACGACGACCCACGTCACGTCACCCTGGGCGAAGCCGAGCTTCGCGGCCAGGGCGTAGGCGAACGCGCTCTCGAAGCCCTTGCCGTCGGTCGGATCCCCGAGCTCCCACGGCTTCGTCGCGCCCGCGTCCGGGATGTCGTAGTACGGCGGATACGCCGGGTTGTCCGTGCCGATCGTCAGCTTGCCCGCGGTCTTGACCGTCAGGTTGTCCTTCGCGCAGGCGTCGACCGACGGGGCCACGCTGGGGGCGGTGCTGGCGGGCGTGGAGGCGGCCGCGGACGGCGCGGTCGAGGGGGCGGCACTGCTCGGTAGGGGGGTCGCGCCCGCGGAACACGCGGCCACGGTCAGGCTGGCGAGCAGGACGATCGTGGACGGAATGGCGCGACGCATGGCGAACCTCGATGAACGGAGCAAACGCGGGCGGAGTGTAGCGGATCGCGTCAGAGCGGCCCGTCCGCGGCCCTGTTTCACCAGGACCCACAAGCGTGGGCCGGTATGACGTGCTCACCTCGGCGGACCGCCTTCTGCCGCCGTTTGGTTCACCAGCACCGGCGAATGACGTCGGACCGGCGCCCGCCGGGCCGCTCGCCAGTCGGATGTGGGGCTCCGTGAAACGCGGTCGCGCGGCACGTTCCGCGTCCCGTCAGGCGCGCCGGATCCGCACCTCGAGGTCCTCGACGAGGCCGTGCTTCGCGGCCGCGTCACCCTCGCGGGTCGCGAGGCAGATCCGGCGGTAGGAATCCTCGTAGAGGAGCGTCTCGCCGGCCGGGACGTCGCCGAAGGTCGCCTGCCAGGTCGTCTCGAGGGGCCGGCTCCCGTCGATCTCGAGCCGGAGGCGGTCGCCCGGCGAGAGCAGCCCGAGCGCGGCCTCGAGGTCCGCCCGAAGCCCGGCCAGCTTCACGTTGCCGAAGGTGTCGACGTAGAGGATCGCCGAGCGCAGCTCGCCGCCGGCGACCTCGGGCTCCCGGATCGGCGAGGCGACGAGGGATGAAGGATCGATCGCGGGGCCCAGGTCGGGGAGCGGGACGCCGGTCGCGAGATGGGCGGCCGCCGGCGCGAAGATGTCCCGGCCGTGGAAGCTCGTGCTGATGGCCGGCAGGCGGTAGCGCGGCTCGCGCAACTCGTGGACGGCGACGATCCCGTCGAGCTTGCTCGCGGCAGCCAGCAGCAGCCCGTTGTCCGGGCCGATCAGGACGTCACCGCGGCCTGTCGCCACGCCAATGGGAAGCCGGGCCGTGCCCACGCCCGGATCGACCACGGCGACGTGGGAGCCCACCGGCAGGTACGGCAGCGCGCACCACAGCAGCAGCGCACCGTCGCGGATCGCGTACTTCCGGACGTCGTGGCTGATGTCGACGAGACGCGCGTCCGGGGCGATCCCGAGGACGACGCCGCGCATGATCGCGGCGCTCGGATCGCGGCTGCCGAAATCGCTGAGCAGGGAGACGAAGGGACCGGCCATCCGCCGATCGTAGCCGACCGGCCCCCGATCGCCGGAAACCTCGAAGCGGCGCCTGGAGGAGGTGAGGCGCCGCTTCGAGGAGAGGGAGTCGCGATGGTGGGAGGAGGATCACCATCGTGACGGGAAATTCAGTTCGGGGGCCCGGTGATCTCACCGGGCGGATCGGTCAGTGGAGCCGGTCGGCGATCTCGGTGAAGTGACCGGCTCGGTTCATCTCGCGGAGGAAGAGCAGCTGGTTCACCTGACGGAGCGTCCAGTGGGCCTCGCCCACCTCGATCCCGGCGAGCCAGGCCGTGAGGTTGGCCGCCTCGTCAGGCTCCAGTCCCCGGATGATCAGGTTGCGATAGGTCGCCCGGGTGGGCAGCTCCGGCATCGGCTCCGGGCTGGCCACCGAGCTCGTGCTGGCGATGGCCGACCCAGACTCGGCCACGGAGGCCGCCGCGAGCACCGGCCACGAGTCGGCGCGAGACGATCGCCCCTGACCCGAAACTCCGCGACGCGCCTGGCCTGCCATGGTTCACCGTTCCGTCCTGTCCCTTCGGTCGTCCGACATTCGTCATCCGATCGGTGGGCCGGGCGAGCGGGTCGTCCGGGTCGTCGGTGTCCCGTCCCGGATCGCTCCGGTGGGGTTGGTGGGATGTTCGGCCCGGTCAGCGGCGGGCTCGATGACCCATCAGTCCGGGGTGACCCGGTACTCTCGGCGACGCCCTCAACCGATCGACGTAGGCGGCGTGGAATCCGCTGGTCGGACGGCCCCGAAGACGCCCGCGAGCGGCGTCCTGACGAGCGACCGCTAGACTCGCCGCCGTGCGTGTCCGGACGTTCGAGCTGCGCCTGATCGGCCTCGCGGTCGCCGCCTGCTGGGTGGTGACCGCGGGCCTCGTCCTGCTCGCCTACCGGCCGGGCGGGCCGGTCGACGTGGCCGTCGGCCTGGCGGCGCTCCTGCCCGCCGTCGTGGCGCTCGCGGGGGTCGTCTGGCCGCCCGTCGCCCGGGGCGATCGGGCGTTCGCGGCGATGGTCTGGCTCGCCGCCGGATCGCTTCTCGTCCTGGTCCCGTCGATCGCCGACGTCACCGGGCAGCTGGGAGCGCGCGGCGTCCAGACGCTCCTGCCGTCGGTCGAGGCGGCCTATCCGTGGGTCCTCGGCCTGATCGGGACCTGCCTGTTCAGTGGCTTCGGGATCGCCCGGCAGCGCCTCGGCGAGGCGGCGATGCGACGGCGCCGGATCGTCCGCGGCGTGATCTTCGCGTCCCTCTTGGCGGCCGGATCCGGGCTGGTCTTCGCCGCGGCCGCGCTCGGCAACGAGCTCGCGCTCCGTGGCCGGGTCGCGACGTCGTCCCGATTCGGCCCGACCGACATCGACCACGACCCGCCGCTGTGCGATGGTCCGATGGGGATCGGGCCCTCGGCTCGGCTGACCGTCCACATCGCGGGAACGCTCGACGGCCGCTCGATCGGCACGGTCGACATCGCGGGCGACCGCTCGAAGGCGGACGTGCGGTGGCTGGCCTATGTCGCGACGACCCGGGAGCTCGGGCTGGCGGGCGCCGCCGAGATCGGCCAGGAGGCCTGGCTGCGCCAGCCGTTCGAGGGCTGGCACCGCGCCACCGAGGCGGAGGTGGGTGACGCCGACCTGGACCTCACCGCGTTCCGCGCCGCGCTGTCGCCCGACGCCCGGGCGGCCGCGTCGACCCTCGGCGTCGGCTTGATCGAGGGGGCCTCCGCGCGCCAGTGCCGGACGGCCGTCGATGGGCCCACGTTCCGCGCGGCGTTCCCCCAGATCGCCTGGCTCGTCGGCGACGCGGACCTCGCCCACTGGCGCGGCCAGCTCGACTACTGGGTCTTCCTCGACGGCCAGATCGGGCGGATCGCCGGCAGCGTCAACGGCGACGCGGCGAAGATCCAGCCGGGTGCGCTCCAGGCGACGATCCGGGTGGACCTCTCGGCCACGGACCGCGGGACGCCGATCGTGATCGGACCGCCGGCGCGGTAGGGCTCGGCGCAGCCGGCGCGGTAGGGCTCGGCGCAGCCGGCGCGGTTCGGCTCGGGGGCCGCCGGCCGAGATCGCGAGGGAGAGCGACCGCCCGACGGGACGCGGCGGCCCGCGGCGGGCGATCATGGACCCGATGGAGCTCGACCAGGACCGCGGCTCGGCGAAGCGAGACCGGCTCGCCCGGATGACCCGGATCCTCGGCCTGCTCAACGCCCACCCCGACGGGATGAAGCCGTCCGAGATCGCGCGGCGCGTCGACTCGTCCGTCCGGACCGTCTACCGCGACCTGAAGTCGATCGAGGGCGAGCTCGGGATGCCGCTCTGGTCGGACGCCGGTCGTTGGGGCGTGGACGCGGACGCGTTCCTGCCGCCGCTGAAGCTCACCCGCAGCGAGGCGATGGCCGTCGTCCTGTCCGCCCGGCTGATGGTCCGCTACGCCGACAAGTACGACCCCGATCTCGCGTCCTCGTTCGAGAAGCTCGGTGCGGTCCTGCCGCCGGCGCTCCGCGAGCACGTCGACCGGACCCTCGACGACCTGTCGCGGCGGCCCACGGACGACACGTTCAACCGGCACGTCCGGCTGCTCACCCAGGCCTGGGCCGAGCGGCGGGTGGTGACCCTCGACTACGCGCCGGCGCCGTACGCGCCCGAGGCGGCGCCGCGATCCGCTCGGGTCCGCCCGTACCTCATCGAGCCGTCGCTGCAGACCCACGCGCTGTACCTGATCGGCTGGGACGAGACGCGCGACGGGATGCGCACGTTCAAGATCGAGCGGATCCGCGACGTCTCGCTCACGCCCGATTCCTTCGCGGCGCCGGACGCCGACATCGACGGGATGTTCGAGCGGGCCTGGGACATCATCGCCGACCAGGAGCCCACGACCGTCGTGCTCCGCTTCTCGGCCGCCGTCGCGAGCCGCGTGCGCGAGGCGCGCTGGCACCCGACGGAGCGCGTGGAGGAGGAGTCCGGCGGATCGCTCCTGTGGCGCGCGACCGTCGCCGGCCCGATCGAGATCCGCCTGTGGATCCTGTCGTGGGGCGACGACGTGGAGGTCCTCGAGCCGGCCGGGCTCCGTGACGACGTCGCCGGCCGGCTCCGGCGGGCGGCGGAGCGGTACTGCTGATGCCCCCGTCCCCGTTCACCGCCGTCAACCTGATCAGCGACCCGATCCACGGCTACGTCGAGCTGACGAAGCGGCTCACAGCCGACGAGTCCGAGGCGCTCTGGCTCGACCGCGAGGAGGTCGCCGAGGAGGACCTCCTCGACACCGCGTGGCTCCAGCGGATGCGCCGGATCTCGCAGCTCCAGAGCGCACGCTGGGTGTTCCCGACGGCCGAGCATTCGCGGTTCACCCACGGGCTGGGGGTCATGCACGAGGCCGGGCTGTGGGCGCGGGCGCTCTACCCGTCGCTCGCCTCGACATTGGAGACCGCGGGCGAAACGCCCCCGTCCGAGGGGCTGGTCGTCGAGACCCTCCGGATCGCCGGGCTCCTCCACGACGTGGGCCACGGGCCGTTCGCCCACTTCTTCGACGACCAGGTGCTCGTCGGCTTCGAGGCGCCGCCGGACGAGCGCCGGCCGGCGGGCAAGCGGCTGACCCACGAGGACCTGTCGCAGCTGATCATCGAGCGCGAGCTGGGCGCGCTGATCGGCGGGCTCCGCCGCGCGCCCGGGCGGGTGCCGCAGCGAGACGCCTTCCACCCGGGCGAGCGGATCGACCCGCGCTGGGTCTCGTTCCTCGTCTCGAAGCCCGCGCTCGTCGATCCCGCGATGCCGGGCTGGGTCCGAACGCTCCAGCCGCTGCTGTCGGGTGTGTTCACCGTCGACAACCTCGACTACGTCCGGCGCGACGCGTGGATGACCGGCGTGACCGTCGACGTCGACGTGGAGCGACTGCGGCGCTACTCGTTCATCGGGCCGCGCGGGCTGACCCTGTTCGAGCCCGGCCTGGGCTCGCTCGAGCAGTTCCTGACGTCGCGCCTGTTCCTCTATCAGCAGGTGTACTTCCACCGGACGGTCCGGGCGATCGACCTGGACCTGGCGGAGGCATTCGGGCCGTCGATCCGGGCGCTGTTCGGCGACCGGTCGCCGGCCGACGCGCTCGACGCCTTCGCCGACCTCGACGAGTACGCGCTGATCCACCGAGCGGCCCTCTGGACGCGCGGCGAGAGCGTGACGGCTTCACCGGTTCCGGGCGACGGCTGCGTGACGGCGCAGGTCGCCGAGACATGGCGAGCCGTGCTCCTGCGCCGCCCGCGCTGGCGCTCCGAAGCGGAGGTCCGCCTGGAGTACGAGACGGGCGGGCGGCCGGACGACGACATCGCGGCGCTCGGCACCGCCGAGCCCGGTCGGGTCGCGATCGATCTGGCCGTCGTCGACGCCCGTCCCGCCGACGCCTCGGCGACCGACTCGCTCCTCGCGGTCGAAGGCCGCGACGGTTCGGCGCTGTCCCTCGCTCGTTCGCTCGCGCGGCTGCCGGCATACGCGCTGATCGCCCGGCGCTACCGGCGCCAGGCCTAGCCCGCCGCTACTGGCGGGCCGCGTCCCGGGCAGCGGCCGAGATCGCCTTCGCGATCTGGCGCGTCTTCAGGGCCACGTCGCCGCGGGGCAGGACGAGGAGCGGATCGATCCGGGCGATCTCCCAGGCCGGCAGGCGCATGTGCGTTCGGATGTCGGAGCGCAGCCCGAACCGGGCGGTCTCGAGCGGGCTGAACAGGCCGTAGTGGAGATGGCAGCCCGACGCGTGGCCGGTGGCCCCCTCGTACCCGATCAGCTGGCCGGCCCGAACGTGCTGGCCGACATGGACGGTGATGTCACGGAAGTGGGCGTAGATCGAGCGATAGCCGTTGCCGTCGTCCACCACAACGACGATCGGGAGCGTGTTCCAGGCATGACGCTGGTTGAGGAGCCGGTAATACGGCTTGAGGCTGCCGATCCAACCCAATTGGCCATCGAAATGACGGCCGGCGGCCAGAACGACGCCCTCATGGGCGGCGACGATACCCGCGCCGCAGAACGAGGCCATGTCGACGCCATCGTGGAGACGAGCTCCCGCACGGGTCCACTCCCCGCCGGGGATCTCCTTCATCGGCAGCGAGATCCGCCCGGCCGTCAACGGCCAGCGGTATCCGGTCAGCGCCACGATCGGTGGCGGCAGTCGATCGGCCATCGTCGGCGGCGCGTCGGGATCGGTGGCGCGGACGAGCGTCGGCGGAGCGGGCGTCGCCGGGACCGGCAACGGCGTCGGTGTGGGGGTCACCCGTGGTTCCGACACCGCGCCGGCGACCCCGCCGGAGAGCGGGTCGAGCCGGACCGAGGTGCCAGCGAGCGGCCCGAGGGCGATCGGGATCGTCAGAGCCAGGGTCGCCCCGCCGAGCGTCGCCGCGAGCCAGCGCCGTCGGAACGGCAGCCGCCGTCGATGGCGCGCGGAGATCGGCTCGAGGGCGAGCGGGGTCAGGAACGGCGACGCGGACCGAGCTGCCGGGATTGGGTGGGCCTGGTCCGGTCGCCGACGGCGACGCTGGGGCACAGCGCGTATTTGATCAGAGGGGTGGCGCGCGACGCAAGCGACATCTTGGGGCGTCGCCGGGCGGGCGTCGCCGACAGCAGGAGGCCCGTCCTTGGCGGGACGGGCCTCATGTCGCGGAAGCTGGACCTCACCCCTCGGGCGGCGGTCCGTAGTTCGGGTTGCAGGCGCGTCCCGGGTGCATGGCGGCCGGGAACGTGGATCGGACGTCGTGCGGGATCTGGCCCCACGACTGGGCATGGCCCGGGTCACCCTTGTGCGGCGTCTCCAGCGGGACACCGTTCTCGTCCTCGAACTGGAGGTCCTCCTGGCCCGAGAACGCGCAGAACGACCGGGCGTGCAGGCCCGTTCCCCATTTGCTGTTCTCGACGTGGAGGCTCTTGCCGTTGCCGGTCAATTCGCCGGCGAATGCGAGGTTGGCCCCCAGCAGGGCAACCAGGGCGGCGGCACCGATGGCGGCCGCGAAACGACGGAGCATGCGCGCGCTCTCCTTCCGTCCGAGGTCGGTCTCGCCACTGGCCGGCGGCTGGGGTCGGGCGACCGCACGTTGAGACCCCTGCCGTGGAACTCCCCCGAGGCTCCCGCCACCTCTTCCGCCTCGATCATCGCCCAGGTCGCCGTTCCGTGTAGCCGACGCGGCTCGCTTCCGGTGCGCCAGCGCACCGCGACGCGCCCGGCCGTGCCGGGGTGGGGTCCGCCCCGCCGGGAGCATCCGGCATGTTGGAGCGATCGCCGTCCCGCTCCCGTCAACGGCGGCGCCGAGGCCGGATTGAGGCATCTCAGGGCGTCGGCCGGAGATAGACCGGATACTCGCGCACGGCGACCGACCTGCCCGAGAACTCCGAGATGTCCCAGACCCGCAGCGTCCCCCACTGGGCGGTGGACACCTCGTACGACAGCCTGACGTCGAATGTGCCCCATGTGCCTGTGCCGGCGCTGGCTAGAACCGGACGATCGATCAGGACCTTGTCGTTCCGATCGAGCAGGGCCATCCGGAACTGCGCCTCGAAGACATTGGCGAGTCCGGTGACTCGGCCGGGGTTCGGCAGGGCGGCACCCCAGGCCGGCCGATCGACGAAGATCAGCGGCAGGTAGTGGTCGCGATACGTCGCCCGGGTGACGGGCTTGTCCAGGGCGATGGCCTCGGACGAACCGCTTTCCGGATCCGCGATTCCAAACAACGCCTTGACCGGCTTGCCCTCGAGCTCGAAGGTGACGCGATCCACCGTCGGGAACTGGGTCAGGGTGTAGACGACCTGGGCAAGACGTCCGCGGAGCGAGAACGCTCCGAGATCCCACGCGTCGTCAGGGGAGAATGAGGCGAATTCAGCCGACAGGTCGACGGTCGCGAGGCCTCCCGAGATCTCGACCCCGAGGAGCTTCGAGCCAGTTGGGATGAGCGTCTTGAGCGGCAGCGTCGCCGCTCGCTCCTTGGCCGATGGCCCTGCGAGCAGCGCCTTCATCGCGGCCGTTGCCGTCGCCGTGCTCTTGGGCACCGTCCGGAGGACGGGAACGAGAGTCGGCTCATTGACGACCTCACCGCCGCTGCCATCGCGTAGCAAGAAGTACGCACGCACGATCATCGTGGTGGGCGTCGGCGAGGGCGTCGGCGAAGGCGTCGGCGGTGCAACCGTCGCGCTCGGCGTCGCCGGAACCAGCGTCGGTGATGGCGTCGGAGTGGCTGTCGGTAGCGCGGAAGGCGAAGCCGTCGGGGCCGGGACGCTGGCCGTGGGCGTGCCGGATCCGGCTGGGCTCGGACTGGCGCCGGGCGCCCCGCAGGCTGCGACGAGAGCAACGATCAGGAGCGCGACGACTGACTGATGGCGGAACATGTGAGGGACCTCCTCAACAGGGATTCATCCACCGTTCAGGATTGACCCGCGACCGTCCGTCCACATCTGCCGCAGGTCACGAACTCAGCCGCCGACCGGCCCACCCGACCGACGAGTCCGCGAAGGTCCTCCGTGCGCCCACGTGTGTTCAGCCGGAAGGGAGCCGTCGCCAAGGGGGCTCCGCCGATCGGCAACGGGGACGGCTGGTCAGTCGTCAGATCGCTCCTGGCCAGACAGCGGTCAACAGGCAGAGAAGCGCGATGACCGAAAGCATCCCGACGACGAGTCCGAGCGCCTCGATGTCGTGGGCCATCGCAGGGCCGGGATGTCTTCTGGCGTCGGTTGGTTGGGTCATCCTCTTGATCTCTCGATCGTTACGCAGCCAGTGCGCGGACCCGGTCCACCAGCTCTTCGAGCGATACCGGACCCGCAGGCTCGACGTCGACCAGTCGATCCGGGCGTCGGTACATCGCGACGTACTCGCGCTCGAGTGCCAGACGAACGGAGCTCGGTCCGAGGATCAAGACGCGCTGCCGGTCGCCGATCACCCGGGCGACTTGGGCCAGGTACTGCAGGTCGCGCATCCAGCCCCGCGTGATTTCGCAGGTCGAGATGCGTCCCTCCCTGCTGACACGGGCCACCTGGGCCCGCACTCCGTCAATCCATACGACCGCACTCGGGGCGGCCATCTCGGCTGTGGTCACGCCGCGTTCCAGGGTTCCAGACATCGTCCAGCTCCTTTGGATGACCCTAGGGTCCAGCGAGCGCCCAGGACAATGCCGATCGGACTGTTTGGGAAGGGTCAAACGGCGCGGACTGACCGTCGAACCGCGGGCAGCGTCCTCGGGCGGTTCGGAGGATCGGATCGCCCGACGGCCGCCCAGCTCGCGACGGCTCGGCCGGGACACCCGTCGCCCATTCGAGCATCCGCGATCGCGTCAGATCCCCGACAGACCGGCGAGGATCGCCGACGCGCTCTTCCAGGCGTCAGCATGTTCTCGGCGCATCAGCGACTCCTCGGCGAGCAGCAGCCCGTAGACACGAGGATTCAGGTCCCGAAGGTCGGCGCACGAGCGGTAGCGAGCGACCACGTCGGCGATGAACGCGGCGTAGCGGACGAGGGGGCCCACCGCGGCGAACCGCGACTCCAGGTCGGGCCGAACGTCGACCGCAGCGACGATCCGGGCGAAGAAGGCGCCGAGCTGCTCGCTCCCGGCATCCCAGAGCTGCGAGTGACCGCCGCGGCAGAGCAGGGGAACCGGCGAGCTGATCGCGACGATCGTTGCGCCGCCGATCCGTGCTGCCGAAAGGTGGCCGCCGAAGGTCAGGTACTCGTTCGTCTCGTGGAGTCGATCGACGATCTGGATCATCCCCCACGAGACCTCCGTGTCGAGTGGGACGCGCGAATCACGCGTCAGCGACTGACGGGATCCCCGGCCGCCTTCGGTGACCCAGAAGTCGATCCGCTCGGGATCGTAGTGTCGGAGTGTCGGCACATCCCGCAGGGCGATGAGGAGGTGGGCGGGGCCAGGGCGGTCCGGAAGGTCCGGTCCCGCGAGGAACCCGAGATCCGCGATCCGAGACGCGGCCGCCGCCACGTCCAGCCGCTCGGCCGATGGTCGGTATGGGGCCATGCTGGACACCGTCAAACCGGGGCGACTGCGGCGGGATCGAGCTCCGTTGTCACTGGCTCGTCGAGCAACGGCAGCAGGAACTGCTCCTCGCGCTCGATGTGGGCGCGAACGAGGGCCTCGAAGCCGAACAGGTCGCCGCGGAGCTCCTCGCGAGCGCCGTGGAGGTCCGCCGTGAGGCCCAATCTGTCGAACCGAAGTCGGTCCGAGCGCTCACGGAGCTGGCCGTGATCGAAGCGGGCGGCACGGGTCGCCCATGGCGTCTCCAACCGAAGCTCGATCTCCGGATAGAGCCAGTGCTCCTCCCAGGCGAGGTGCGGCCAGAGCGTGTGCTCGATCCAGTGCACCACGGTGATCACGCCGTCCGACACCTCGGCTGTCGGGACGTGCCCGATGGAGCACGCAAGGTCGCGGATGCGGTTGAGGCCGCGGATGAGCTCCCCGTGTTCGCGCTGCGCGAACAGCCGCGCAGGCTGCTCGATGGTCATCGGTCGGGTCATGGTCATGGCCAGTCTCCTGACTTGGCCGGCCGCCCTGGTCGGCGCCTGATGTCACCGTCCGCTCGATGGCCGCCGACGACCAGAGCCGGACGTCCTGTCGTTCTGGACAGCATGGCCCGGACCAGTCCGAGATTGGCCGGACCTACGCGGCAACCGAATCCGTGCGGACTGCCGCGCATGCGGCTTCGACTGCCTTGATGACCTTCCAGACCGCGCGCTGCACGGACGGGCTCAGCTCCGATCCGACGGCGTAGCGCACGCCGCCAACCAGGACGAGCTGGCCATGGAGCGGATGGCCGCGGATCACCCCGGCGACACCCAGCACTTCGGGGAACCCGAGCGCCTCGCATCGGCGCGGCCGGAGCTCGTCGATACGGTCGACGAGCCCGTCCAGAGGCAGCCGGATGACGCGTCCGCCGCGGACCCCCGCCGCCACGTCGACGATCACAGTCCGTGCACCCTCCGCGATCGCGAGCAGGTGGTCGATCTCGAGTCGGCCGATCAGGCGGAACCGCGTGTCCGCTGGCAGTCGACGGCGGAGGTTCTGTTCGACGACTGCCGCCAGACCATCGTCACCGCAGTTGGCTTGACCACAGGCCAGCACCTCGACGGCGACCGTCTCGTCCGATGCGGGCGAAGGACGTCGCGCCGCTGCCGGCACGGGCACGGACCACGAGGTCGTGTTCATGCCCGGATCGTCGCGTTCGACGCTGCGGGCAGGGAGGGTCGAGCGTCCCGACACGAGGGGCCATTGGGCCCGCCTTTTCTGCGGCCGGAACGATGACGAGCATCGCGATCGTTTCAAGCTTCGGGACGATCCGCCTGCGTCCTTGATGTCCGACGGCACTGGGCCCGGTCGCCGGGCCAGGGCATCGTCGATGACGCGAACGCTTCACCCCAAGTGGAGTCCGCGGAAGGAGGCAGATCGATGGATCTTGCCATCACGATGGGATTGGGCGGCTGGGCCGTCCTGATCATTGGCGCCTTGGTGTTCGGCGCCATCGTCCAGTACACGACCGATGCCCCGACCAGCTTCGAGTGGGTCGTGGTCGCGATCGCCGCAGGCATTGGCGGACTGCTCGCGAGTGAATTCATCGTGTCGTTGCGGACCGTCGAACCGGTCTGGGACGGTCTGGCGGTGCTCCCCGCGACGCTCGGCGGCGTTGTCGTCGGTGTCGTGGTCGAGATTGCCTCCCGGATCGTCACCGGTGGACGTCCCGCTGGACGTCACCTGACCGCTTGATCGAGTCCACACCTCGGTCGACGGTCGGAGCGCGACGAGACCCCTCTCGTCGCGCTCCATCACGTTGAGGAGAACGTCATGCGTGCCTGCGTCGTCTACGAGTCGCTCTGGGGCAACACGGCCGCCATTGCCGCGGCGATTGCCGAGGGCTTTGGCGGTGGCTCCGAAGCGCTGTCGACCGATGAGGCCACGAGCGAACGGATCCGAGAGGCCGATGTGCTCGTGGTCGGGGCGCCCGTCATGGCATTCCGGTTGCCGACTGATGGAATGCGGGCGCGCGCAGCGGCCGACCCCGCGGCTCCGCGCCCTGGGGACACGTCGCATCCGCCCGTGCGGTCCTGGTTGGAGGCGATGCCCGGTGGCTGGACCCTGATCGCGGCGTTCGAGACCCGATTGCGCTGGTCGCCGGGTGGCTCGACGGGCGCCATCGAGCGGGCCCTCACGGCCAAGGGATATCGCCGGTTCGCCCATCCTGCGAAGTTCGTCGTGAAGGGCTCGTATGGGCCGCTCCGCGATGGCGAGCTGAACCGCGCGAGAGATTGGGGCCGCCTGCTCGCCGAGCTGGCGGCGCAGGTCCAGCCCGTGACCGAGGCCGCGGCATGAGCGGCCCCGGCGTCCGACGCCGCCCCCGGGCGGCCGCCTTGACGATCGCCTTCCTGGGCGTGCTGGGCATCGCCGCGCTGGCAGGTGGCCTCGTCCTCGTCGCGCGGCCGGACGGCAGCCTGATGGGCTTCAGCACCGGGCTCCTGACGGGAAGTCCGTTCTCGGACTTTCTCGTCCCGGGCATCGTTCTCGGCGGGCTCTTCGGAATCGGATCGCTTGTCGTGGCGGCGGCCGGCGCCCGGCAGGCGATCTGGGCGCCCTTCGCGGCATTCGCGATCGGCTGCGGCCAGATGATCTGGATCGTTGTGGAGCTTGGGATCATCCGCGAGCTCTCGTTCCTCCATCCCGCGATGTTTGCCGTGGGCCTCGCCATCGCTGCGGCCGCCATGGCGTGGGGCTGGCCGACCTTCGCGGCGTGGCGTCACGCAGACCGGTCGCACGCGCGGCCGAACTTCCAACGGAGGTGAGCTCGATGCACACGCTCCGAGATGTGATGACGCGAGACGTCATGACGGTCTCCCCATCCACACCCCTGAAGGACGTCGCCCAGCTGCTCGTCGACCGCAGGATCAGCGGCGTCCCGGTCGTCGACTTGGCGGGCGTGGTCGTTGGCGTCGTATCCGAGACCGACCTGTTGATCAAGGAGGCAGGGGAGAACGGTCTCGCCCCGCGACGCCTCAGCTGGCTCCTCGGCGAGGGGCCGCATGCCGCCGCCCAGCGGGCCAAGATCACGGCCGTCACCGCCGGCGAGGCGATGACTTGGCCGGCCGTGACGGCGGGGCCGGGGTTGCCACTCGCATCTGCCGCGGAACTGATGGTGAGGCATGGCCTGAACCGTCTACCCGTTGTCCAGGATGGTCGCCTCGTCGGGATCGTCACCCGAACGAACCTCGTCCGATCCTTCGTCCGGCCGGATGAGGAGATCGCAGCGTGCATCCGCGACGAGGTCCTCCGCCGCATCCTGTGGCTGGATCCAACGACGTTCGACGTCGATGTTCGCGACGGCGTGGTGTCGATCCACGGTCGGGTGGAACGACGGTCAACGGCCCAGTCGATCGAAGCGACGATCGGAATGGTCCCAGGCGTGGTCGCCGTCGAGGCCGAGCTGTCGTGGTCGCTCGACGATCGGCAGCTCGAGCCGGCTTCCGTTGACCCGGTCTTCCCGTTCGGTCCGCAGTGATCGAGGGGACCGTCCATGTCGACGAGCGCTGGACATGACCGATGGCGACGGGCCCTGTGCACGGCGTTCGTCGCCATCGCGCTGGCCGCGGGATGCGGCTGGAGTGCGGAGCCACCGGCCGACGCGTCGGGCGTAACTCGGTTCAGCGGCGCCGAGCCGTCGCCGACGTCGTTCCGGACCGACTCGCTCCCGAGCGCGACGACGTCGACTCCATCGCCCGCGCCGACCGCGGTCGTCACCGCCCCGCCGACGGTCAGACCGACGCCACAGCCGAGCGTGCGTCCAACACCGCGGGCGACGAAGGCGCCGACGCCGCGGCCCACGCCCACGTCGTCACCGGCAAGCGTTCTCGTGTCGCACGGATCGAGATCGAGCCCGGCCGTCGCCCTGACCTTCGACATGGGGGGCCGTGTCGGCAACGCCGTTGCGATCGTGGAGTGGCTGGCTGACCACCACGTCCACGCATCGATCTTCATGACCGGCGCGATCGCGGACAGCACCGCGACCGACGCGGGGCGACGCGTGCTCGAGATCATCGACGCGCATCCCGGAACGTTCACGATCGGGAACCACTCGTACTCGCATCCCGATTTCCGCACCCTGACCGCTTCGGCGATCCGTGAGCAGCTCCGCCGAACCGAGGCGGCGATCGCCCGGTCATGCTCCGCGGACCCGCGCCCCTTCTTCCGGCCGCCCTTCGGCGGTGTCAACGCCGCGGTGCTCGATGCGGTTGGCGCCGCTGGCTACGCGCGGACGGTGACGTGGGACGTCGACACGATCGACTGGCGGCCGATCGTCAACGACCCGCCTGGCCCGAGCGCCGACCAGATGGTCGAGAAGGTCCTTGCCAACGCCCGAAACGGCTCGATCGTGCTCATGCACCTGGGCGGCTATGAGACCTACGCGGCGCTCCCTCGGATCGTCCAGGGGCTGCGCGATCGCGGGATGGACCTCATCGCCCTGGGGGAGCTCCGATGATCGAGCGCGGCCATTCGTCGCGCTCGGTGGGGGCGGAGGTCCTGCGACTGGGCCTCCTGATCGCCTTGTCCTGCGCGGCCGTGCTCGGCATCCTGCCGACCCTGCTGGAATCGGCCGCCGGAAGGTGACGTCCGTCCCGCCGCTTGGGGCAGGCCGGCCCTGATCGGGTCGCTGCGGTCCGTTCGATCCTCGCATCCGAGGTGATCCGATGACCGAACCACTCAACCTCGTCCTCTTCTCGGGGACCGACGACCGGCTCCAGGCCGCCGCCGTCCTGACGGCCGGAGCCGTGGCGCTTGGCCGGCCCGTCCACGTCTTCCTGCAGTACTGGGCGCTCGACGCCTTCCGGGCCGATCGGATCGAGGGCGACCACGGCCTGGCGCCCGAGGCGGGCAGCGCCGGCCGTCAAGCGGTCGATGCCTTGCGCGCGGCCGGCCAGGCCAGCTGGGCGGAGACGTTCCGCCAGGCCAAGAACCTCGGCGGCATCGACATCCAGGCGTGCTCGCTATCGATGGACCTGCTCCATCTCGACGCGACCGACCTGGATCCACTGGTCGACGGCGTCGAAGGCGTCACGGCGTTCCATCTCGAGGCCGGTGACGGCCCCATGGTCTTCATCTGAGGAAGGAGCTGCTCGATGGACCTCCAGGTCCTCCAACGGGTCGATGCCCGTG
>DASSHB010000119.1:0-11719 GCA_035693125.1 Candidatus Limnocylindrales bacterium
ACCTCGCCCCGTTGTGGGCCGCCGCGCCGTCCGGCTTCCGCGTCTTCGACGACGCCCTGGCCGGCGGCGGGCGGGTCAAGGCGATCGTCGCGCCGGGCCTCGGCGGCGCGACCCGCAAGGAGATCGACGAGCTGACCGAGCGGGCGAAGCGGTTCGGGGCGAAGGGCCTCGTCTGGCTGGCCGTCGAGGAGGCGGGCACGGTCCGCAGCTCGATCGCGAAGTTCCTGGGCGACGACGGCGTCGAGCGGCTCGTCCGGCACGCCGGGGCGAACCCTGGCGACCTCGTCCTGGTCGTCGCCGACGACGCCGAGATCACCGCCGACGTCCTGGGCCGCCTGCGGGCCGAGCTCGGCACGCGCCTCGGGCTCGCTGACCCGAACGTCCTCTCGTTCTGCTGGATCTACCACTTCCCGATGTACAAGTGGGACGCCGAGCAGGAGCGCTGGGACGCGACCCACAACCCGTTCAGCGGCGTGCTGCCCGAGGACGAGGGACTCCTGACGACGATCGACGGCGATCCCACCCACCTCTCGCCGAAGGACCCGGCGGGCCGGGCTCGAGCGATGCAGTACGACATCGCCCTGAACGGCTGGGAGCTCGGCGGAGGGTCCGTCCGGATCCATCGCCGCGACCTCCTCGCCCGCAGCTTCGCCCTGCAGGGCCAGACCGAGGCCGGGATGGAGGAGAAGTTCGGCGCCGTCCTGGAGGCCTTCGAGTACGGACCGCCCCCGCATGGCGGGATCGCGCTCGGGATCGACCGCTGGGCCGCCCTCCTGAGCCACCAGACGAACATCCGCGAGGTGATGGCGTTCCCGAAGACCCAGTCGGGCGGCGACCTGATGCTTGACGCGCCGTCGCCGCCCGAGCCGACGCAGTACGCCGAGCTGGGACTCCGTTTCGTGGGCCTGCCGGGCAAGGCGGCCGGCGCAGCGCCCGCAGAGCCGCCCGTCGAAGGCTGACGGTCACGCGCCAGCCAGCCGCCCTCGAGCTTCGAGCCCTTCGCCCCGACGATCGCGACGCCCTCGCCGCCGAGCTGGAGCGCGCCAGGGATGCGGGCGATCTGCGGGCGTCCAGCGACCCGGAGCTGACGTTCTCGCTCCAGGTCTTCGCGGTCCAACCCGGCCTGTTCGGTGGCGCCTTCGCCGGTGAGGAGCTGATCGGCGTCGTCGGTCCCGACATGAAGTTCGCCGCCGTCCGACCCGAGGATCGCCGCCGGGGAATCGGCCGCCGCCTGATCGAGCTCGGCCTGACGATGGAAGCCAATCGAGGCCGGTCCGAGCTCTTCATGGGCAGCGTCCCGGCCGATCCGGGCGGTGCCGCCTTCCTCGAGGCGACCGGGTTCACGTTCCATTCGACCGTCTGGAATCTCGCGTTGCCGGTCGATCGACCCGTGCCGGACGCCGTGTGGCCCGAGGACGTCGTCGCGCGTCCGTTCGATCGCGATCGCGACGTCGCCGCGATGGCCGTGATCGTCAACGTCGCGTTCGCCGACCACCCCACGCCGATCGTCATGGAGGAGGAGATGATCCGGGCGTCGCTCGACGACCCGAACATCCTCGACGAGGACGTGATCCTCCTCGAGGAGCGGGCCACGGGCGAGTTGGTCGGCTTCTGCCTGATGGACATCCGCCGGAGCGACGGCGCGGTCATCTCGGAGCACGGCGAGATCGGGATGGTCGGCGTCCGTCCCGATCGGCAGGGGAAGGGGCTGGGCCGGCAGCTGCTGCGAGCCGGCGCCCACTACCTGCGCGGGGTGGGTGCACCAGAGATCGAGCTCGCCGTGAACGGCCGGAACGAGAGCGCGCTGGGCCTGTACGAGTCCGAGGGCTACGTCCGCGTCCGGACCCGCGATCGCTGGGTCCGGCCCGTGCCCGCGGGCCGTTCGTGACGGCCGAGGCAGCTCGCGCCGATCTGCCCGGGGTCCTCGCCGCGATCGCCGCCCGGCCGCGATTCGCCGCGCTGCTCGGCGCCACCTGCATCGCCTTCAGCGGGATCTTCTACGAGTGGGCGGCGGTGTCGCCATCGACCGGCACCGTCTTCCGGGCGCTGTTCGGGCTGCCCTTGCTGGGGCTGGTCGCGTTCCTCGAGCACCGCCGCTTCGGCGGGCTGCCGGCGCGCACCGTTCGGCTGGCCCTCGTCGCCGGCGTCTTCTTCGCCGGCGACCTTCTCTTCTGGCATCACGCGATCGCGGCGGTCGGCGCCGGGCTCGCGACCGTGCTCGGCAACCTCCAGGTGCTGGTCGTGGGCGTGGTCGCGTGGCTCCTCTTCGGCGAGCGGCCCAGCCGGAACACGTTCGTGGCGGTCCCGATCGTCCTCGTCGGCGTCGTCCTGATCTCCGGTGCGGTCGGGGGCGAGGCGTTCGGGGCGAATCCCGGGCTGGGCGTCGCCCTGGGCCTCCTCACCGCGCTCTGCTACGGCGGCTACCTCCTGACGATCCGGCGCGGCGGCCGCGACCTGCGCCGCCCCGCCGGGCCGGTGGCGATCGCGACCGTGTCGACGATGGTCTGCGCGGCGCTCGTGGGCGCGGTGGTCGGCGACCTCGACCTCGTGCCGGCGCCGGCGAGCCTCGCCTGGCTGGCGCTGCTCGGCTTCACGTCGCAGTCGCTCGGCTACCTGCTGATCTCGATCTCGCTGTCGCGGCTGCCGGCCGTCCTGACGTCGATCATCCTGCTCGCCCAGCCGGTGATGACCGTAGGCCTCGGGATCGTGCTTCTCCACGAGACGCCGTCGCCGGCCCAGCTCGCAGGCGTGCTGTTCGTCATCGGCGGGATCGCGGTCGCCACGTTGCCGTTCCAGCGACTCGTGGGCTCGCTTCGGAGCGAGCCCGCCTGACCGGCGGGCCTCAGTCGTCGGGCGAGGTCTCGATCCCCGCCGGCGCATACGGGGCGAGAGACGGACCCTCGAGGGGACCGTCCTCGGTCTCGGCCATGGCGGCGCCCCACTCGTGGACGTGGCCTCCCGCGGGCCCGCTCGGCCCGACGTAGGGCGGGAGATCGCGTCGCGCCGTGGAGCGATCGTGGGTGCTGCCCGGATCGCCCAGGTCGAGCGCGGTCATCGCGACACCCGCCGCCGCGAGATCGGCCATCACGTCGGCCGGCATGCGGTCCGTCGCGACCGCCCGGAGGGCGTCCAGGGCCGCGATCGGCAGCAGCGCGGGCCAGCCGGTCTCGCCCTCGAACGTCGGCGTGAGGATCCGACCCGGCGCGACGCCGTGCGCCTCGATCAGCGAGGTGACGGTCTCGGGCCCGACCCAGGTCAAGCGCGCGGGCCAGATCAGGGCCCCGGTGAGCTCGTGGACCTCGGCGGCCGCCACGTCGAACCCGCGGGCCATCTGCCCCTTCGGCCCATGCTCGGGCGGGGCCGGCTCGGCGAGCGTCACCGGAGCGCCGGCGAGCGCCGCGGCGATCGCTCCGTCCGGATCGAACGAGACGACGACGACGGGCGTCGCGCCACCGGACCACGCGGCGTCGGCGATCCGGCGAACCGCTGGCAGGCCGTCCGCGTCGGCGACGGCACCGTCGGGGGACGCGGACAGGATGATCGCGGCGACGGTCATGGCGGGATGGTACCCGCGCACCGACGATCGGCGGCGGCGAGTCACGACGCGGCCCGCGCCGCCGCGGCCGATGCTCGAACCGAACCGGCGGCCCGAGTCGCACCGCGACTCGGATCGCGCACGCGCATGCGTGGGTCGGTCGACATCGCGACCCAGCCACGCTCGCTGAACCTCGATCTGCGCGGCCACGTGACTCGACGCGGCTGCTGGTCAACGCCGGCAGCGACCCGCGCGTGCCCGGCCCGATCACCGGCCGGTCGGGCGTGAGGCACTACAATCCGCCGGGCCCATGACCACGACCCGCCTCGCCGCCACGCGCGACGACCTCCGCAACGTCGCGATCGTCGCTCACGTCGACCACGGCAAGACCACGCTCGTCGACGCGATGCTCCGCCAGACCGGCACGTTCCGCTCGAACGAGGCCGTCGTCGATCGCGTCCTCGACTCGATGGATCTGGAGCGCGAGAAGGGAATCACGATCCTCGCCAAGCAGACGACCGTCGATCACGGCGACGTCCGTCTGAACATCGTCGATACGCCGGGCCATGCGGACTTCGGCGGCGAGGTGGAGCGCAGCCTGCTGATGGTCGACTCCGTGCTGCTCCTCGTCGACGCCGCCGAGGGCCCGTTGCCGCAGACCCGCTACGTCCTCCAGAAGGCGATGGCCCGCCACCTGCCGGTCGTGGTGGCGCTGAACAAGATCGACCGGACGGATGCCCGCCCGAAGGACGTCCTCGACGAGGTCTACGAGCTCTTCATCGACCTGGGCGCGGACGAGCACCAGATCGAGTTCCCGGTGGTCTACACGAACGCCAAGGCCGGCACCGCGACGCGCGACCTCGCGACGCCGGGCACGGACCTCCGGCCGCTGCTCGACGTCCTCGTCCGGGTCACGCCGCCGCCGCACTACGAGCCGGGCCACCCGCTCCAGCTCCTCGTGACGAACTTGATGGCCAATGACTATGTCGGGCGGATGGCCGTGGGCCGGGTCTGGAACGGGACGATCAAGCTCGGCCAGCGGATCACCGTGGTCCGCGAGGAAGCCGATGACACCGCCGGCGCCGTCGAGCCCGGCCGGACGGTCACCCTGACGGGCTCGGTCACGAGCCTCCAGACGGCCAGGGGCATCGAGCGGGTCGACCTCGCCGAGGCCGGTCCGGGCGACATCGTCTCGGTCGCGGGCCTTCCCGAAGTCACGATCGGCGACACGATCACGGATCCCGCCGACCCGCGCCCGCTCGACCGGCTCGACGTCGACGCACCGACCCTCCGGATGACGTTCGGGGTGAACACGTCGCCGCTCAGCGGGCGCGAGGGCAAGTACGTCACGAGCCGCCAGATCAAGGCGCGCCTGGATCGCGAGGTCCTCGGCAACGTCTCGATCGAGGTCCATCCCACGGAGTCCGGCGATACGTTCGAGGTTCGCGGCCGGGGCGAGCTGCAGCTGGCCGTCCTCATCGAGCAGATGCGGCGCGAGGGCTTCGAGCTGACCGTGAGTCGGCCCGAGGTCCTCCTCCACGACGTCGGCGGCGAGGTCCACGAGCCGTACGAACGGATCACCGTCGACATCCCGCCCGACTACATCGGCGAGGTCCAGCAGGCGCTCGCCGGCCGCAAGGGCCGCCTTGAGCAGATGACCACCGACGCCGACGGCCGCGTCCGGATGGAGTTCGTGCTGCCGGTCCGCGGCCTGATCGGCTATCGCGGCCAGCTCCTGACCGACACGCGCGGGACGGCCCTCCTCCACCAGATCGGCGAGGGCTACGGTCCATGGGCCGGCGAGGTGACCCACCGCACGAACGGGGTCCTCGTCGCGGACCGGAGCGGCACGTCGAACGCCTACGGGCTGTTCAACCTCCAGGAGCGGTCCGAGCTGCTGATCGGGGCGGGCGAGGAGGTCTACGAGGGGATGATCGTCGGCGAGAATGCGCGGTCGGGCGACATGGACGTCAACGCGACGAAGGAGAAGAAGCTCACGAACATCCGGACGCACGCCCACGACGAGGCGCTCCGGCTGACCCCGCCGCGGCCGCTCACCCTGGAGTCGGCGATCGAGTTCATCGCGGCCGACGAGCTCGTCGAGGTGACCCCGGCGTCGATCCGGCTCCGGAAGCGGCTGCTGGCCAAGCACGAGCGGGAGCGCGAGCGCGGTCGCGAGTACGAGCGGAGCCGAGCCGGGGAATGAGCGACGACCGGGCCGGACCGGGCGATCCCACGCTCAACGCGGTCACGGGCCTGGCGGGCCGGGAGCGGATCCGGGGGTTCGACCTGGCGGCAGGACTCGCCGTCTTCTTCATGATCCTCGTCCACGTGCTGTGGCACTGGGGACGCCCCGAGACCTGGACGACCCCGATCGGCCAGGCGATCAGCTACGCGGCGGGTCCCACCGCCGCGCCGGTGTTCGCCTTCCTGATGGGCGCCTCGCTCGGGGCGGCGCCGCGGACGACGTTCGGGTCGATGGCGGCGCGCGGGCTGTGGCTCCTCGTGCTCGGCTACGTCCTGAACGCCCTGCGTGGCGTGATCCCGGCGACGCTCGGGTTCGCTGCGGGCGTCATCACGCCCGAGCAGGTCGCGCCGTATGACGCGTGGTGGCTGGCGACGACGGTCGACCTGCACATGATGATCGGGCTGTCGCTCGTCGCCGCGGCGGCGCTGCGGACTCGTCTCGAGCCGGGCTGGGGCTGGGTCGCGATCGCGGCCGTCGTGGTCCTGATCGCAGCCCCGGTCCGGACCTTCACCGCGGGGACGCCGCTCCTCGACGCGCCGCTCACGCCGTTCCTGGGCCACGCCCCGAACGTCTACTACGCGGTGATCCCGTGGCTCGCGTTCCCGCTGATCGGGGCGGCCTTCGGGCGGGCGATCGCCCGGACGCGAGACCGGCGCCGGCTCTTCGTCCGGGCGGCGGCGCTGGGCGCGGCGATCCTCGCCGTCGGCCTCGCCTTGATCGCCTGGCAGCAACCCGGCTTCGACGTCTTCACGTACTGGCGGATGCCGCTCTCGTTCGCGGTCGCGATCGTCGGCCTGATCCTCATCTGGCTGGCCCTCGGCGAGGCGGTCACGCGGGTCCCGGCGATCGATCGGCGGCTCGGCATCGTGTATGGCTGGAGCGATCGCGTGATCGCGATGTACTTCGCCCACTGGATCATCGTCGGCTGGGCGATCGGGATCGTCGGGTTCCGAAGCCTCGACCTTCCTGCGGTCCTCGTCGCGATGGCGGCGGCAGTCCTCGCGACCCACTTCGGGTCACGGCTTGCGGTCCGCCTCGAGTCGAGCTGGTGGGAGCGCCGCGATCCGACGGGTGCCCGTCGGGCAGGGGAGCTCGTCGTGGAGGTCCACGGCTCGGGCGAGCCCGCGTGACCGCTCCTGGCGAGCCGCCCTACTGGGGCAGGGTCCGGAAGCGGATCGGGTCCACGCGGATGGGCCGCGCTTCGTAGCGGCTGTGGCCCGTCTCCGGCCCGATCGCCGCCGGACCGCTCCAGGCGGACGCGGAATCCTCCGAGCGGAGATCGAGCAGGCCGTCCCCGTCGTCGGCGGACCGGATCGGCGGATGCCAGCCCCACGGGCTGTCCGACTCCTGCACGCCCCGTGGCCAGGGCAACGTCCGGTCCGGCGGGACGAACAGGCTCGCGAAGCCGCTCTCGGCGTGATCGAGCGTCCGAACGGCGGACCGGATCGTCACCGTCAGGGTGGCCCCGATCGCGAAGAGCTCGATCAGCTGGGTGGCGTCCACCGATGCCTCGCGCGGCGAAGTCCGTCGGCTGATTGTCCCACCAGCGGCAACCGCCCCGGGCCCACCGCTGGTGGCCGGCCGGCGTCCTAGGCGGCGAGCCGCCGGCGGAGCGCCTCGACGAGCCGGTCGGCATGCCGGCGCTCGTCCTGGGCGAGGGCCTGCCAGAGCTCGGCGTCGCCGTCACCGGCGTACACCCGGTAGGTGTCGATCGCCTCGAGCTTCGAGGCCAGGGCCATCAGCAGGTCGTACGTCGCGTCGTCGACCGGCGACTCGATCCAGGGACCGTCCTCGGGGTCGAAGCTCGTGTCCATCGGCTCGGACATCGTCTCGGGGGTGGTCGGGTTCATCGGGGCTCCTCCGTGGGTGGACCCGGATCGTCGAGGAGGCACGGTCCAGGGCGGATGGCAGGGCGGCCGTGAGGGCTTGCGCAGAGGTGTCAGGTGCGCTCGGCAGGCGTGAGCTCGAAGGCGGGGTGGATCCGGGCCGACGCCGCGAAGTCCGCGCTCGTCGAGCGTCGGTCGATCCCATACCAGCCGGCGATCATCGGACCGATGACCGGGAAGGGGAGCACGGAGCGCAAGCCGATCTCGAGGACCCGGGCCGCGGTGTCCTGGTCGATTTCGACCGCCCGGACCGCCCGCCGGCGACGGCCGTGGTGGATCGTCGCTTCGCCGGCGGCGCGCAGGTTGTGGACCCAGCCCGTCTCGCCGAAGGCCGCGAACAGGTAGTCCTTCCCGTTCGCTCGCAGGATCGCGACGGGCACCGTCCGGGCCAGCCCGGTCTTGCGTCCCACGACCGTCATCAGGACGTTGGGGCCCATCGGCAGACCGAGTCGGAGAAGGCGGGTGACGAGGCCGCGCGACCGGCCGACGAAGCCGGGCACCTCGGGAGCGCGAAGCGGATGGGCGGTCATGGGGCTGGGAACCTCGTGCGGCCGGCGATCGATCGAGCCGGCTCTCACACTGGACACGGACCAAACGGCCCGGACGTGACGGTCACGTTCCGGCGCGTCGATCCGTACCGGTGTCGATGACCCATTCGAGCGAGACCCAGCCGCAGCCACCCGATGCAGCCCGCGAGGCGTGGCTGGTCGCCGAGTTCGAGCGCCACCGAGGCCATCTCCGGGGCGTCGCCTACCGGATGCTCGGATCGGTGGCCGAGGCCGACGACGCGGTCCAGGAGACCTGGCTCCGCCTCGCAAGGCGCGATCCGGGAGGAACCGATGACTTGCGCGGCTGGCTCACCGTCACGGTCGGGCGAATCGCGCTCGATCACCTCCGGACGCGCCGGTCTCGACGCGAGACGTATGCGGGCACCTGGCTGCCGGAGCCGATCGTGACGCCGCCCGGCGGCGAGACCCGGACGGCCCTCGGGCCCGAGGACGATGCCGTGCTGGCGGACCAGGTCGGGCTCGCGCTCCTCGTCGTGCTCGAGACGCTCACTCCGGCCGAGCGGCTGGCGTTCGTCCTCCACGACGTCTTCGGCGTCTCGTTCGAGGAGATCGGCGGGCTCGTGGCGCGGACGCCGACGGCCGCCCGCCAGCTGGCCAGCCGGGCCCGCCGGCGCGTCCGGGCCGAGGCTCCGGATCCCGACGCCGATCTCGCCGTCCAGCGCCGGGTGATCGACGCCTTCCTTGCGGCCGCGAGGGCCGGCGACTTCGAGGGGCTCGTCCGGATCCTCGATCCCGACGTCGTCTTCCGCGCGGACGGCGGCGGCCGCGGGTTCCTCGCCCGGCCCACGATCCGCGGTGCCGAGGAGGTCGCCCGCCAGGCCGGGCTCTTCGGGCAGCGGTTCGCCCGGTTCGCCCATCCGGCCCTCGTGAACGGCTCGGCCGGCGTGGTCGTCGAGCCGCCTGGTGTCCCGCGGATCGTCGCGGCGTTCACGATCCGCGACGGGCGGATTGCCGCGATCGCGATGAACGGCGATCCGCGCAAGACGACCCGCGTCCGCCTGGGCTGAGGGCCGGCCCGGACCCCCGGCGTACAATCGGCGGCCATGGCGATCTACCTCGACCACGCCGCCACGACGCCGCTCCGGCGCGAGGTCCTCGACGCGATGACGCCGTTCCTGGTCGAGGACTTCGGCAACCCGAGCTCGGCCCACGCGTTCGGCCGTCGGGCGCGCGCCGCCCTCGACGACGCCCACGAGCGGATCGCCGCCAGGATCGGCGCCGAGGGCCGGGAGATCGTGTTCACGAGCGGGGGGACCGAGGCGCTCAACCTCGGGCTCAAGGGAGCGGCGTGGGCCGGCAAGGCGCGCGGCCACCGGATCGTGATCTCGTCCGTGGAGCACCACGCGGTCGGCCACACCGCGCGCTACCTCGAGAAGTTCGGGTTCGAGGTCCTCGAGCTGCCCGTCGACCGCTACGGCCGGGTCGATCCCGACGAGGTCGACGCCGCGATCACCGACAAGACCACCGTCGTCTCGGTGATGGTCGCGAACAACGAGGTTGGGACGATCCAGCCGATCGCCGAGATCGGCAAGCGGATCCGGGCGCGCCGAGGCGTCCTCTTCGTGGTGGATGCCGTCCAGGCCGGCCCCCACGTCGTCCTGGACGTGGACGCCCTCGGCGTCGACCTGCTCGCCCTGAGCGCCCACAAGTTCGAGGGACCCAAGGGCGTCGGGGCGCTGTACCTCCGGCACGGGACGCACATCGTCGTCCAGCAGCAGGGCGGCGCCCAGGAGCGCCATCGGCGCGGCGGGACGGAGAACGTGCCGGGCGCCGTCGGGATGGCGACCGCGTACGAGCTCGCATCCGACGAGCGGGCCGAGACCGGCAAGCGCCTGCGCCGGCTCCGGGAGCGGCTCCAGAAGGCGCTCCTGGCCGTCGATGGCGTCGAGCTGACCGGTCATCCCCACGAACGGCTTCCGAATCATCTGTCCGTGATCGCCCGGGATACCGACGGCAACGCGGTGACGATGGCCCTGGACCTCGAGGGGATCGCGGCGTCCGTCGGCTCGGCCTGCACGACCGGCTCGACCGACGTTTCGCACGTCCTCGCCGCGATGGGCTACCCCGACGAGGAGGCGCGTGGCGCGCTCCGGCTCAGCCTGGGCCGGACCACGACCGACGCCGACATCGACGAGGCGGTCGCGACCGTCCCGCGCGTCGTCGGCGCGATGCGGCTCGGGTCGGCGGCCGTGGCGGCGGACCCGCTCGGGCAGGGCGTCCCCGCGTGACCCGGATCCTCGTTGCGATGTCGGGGGGCGTGGACTCCTCGGTCGCGGCGGCGCTTCTCCGCGAGGCCGGCCATGACGTCGTCGGAGTCTGGATGCGCCTGCATGACGTCGCGGACACGTACTCCGAGTTCAAGAAGAGCTGCTGCTCGCTGGACGCGGCCGACGATGCCCGGCGGGTCGCCGCCCAGCTCGGGATCCCGTTCTACGTCATGAACCTCGAGCGCGAGTTCGACGCCGGGGTCATGCAGCCGTTCCTCGCCGCCTACCTCGGGGGCGAGACGCCGAGCCCGTGCGTCGACTGCAACACGTACGTGAAGTTCGGGGCGCTCCTCGGGCGGGCCCGCCACCTGTACGAGTGCGACGCCGTCGCCACGGGCCACTACGCGCGCCGGGTCGAGGACGCCGACGGCCGGGCGCGGCTCGCGCGGGCGCGCGACGAGGACAAGGACCAGACCTACTTCCTCTACGGCCTGCGTCAGGACCAGCTGGACCACGCCCGGTTCCCGCTCGGTGAGCTGACGAAGCCCGAGGTCCGCGAGGTCGCGCGCGGCCTGGGTCTCGTGACGGCCGACAAGCCCGAGAGCCAGGAGATCTGCTTCGTGCCGGGCGGCGACTACCGCGACGCCCTCCGCGAGCGCGGCGGCTGGCGGCCGGAGCCGGGCCCGATCGTCGACGCCGACGGCACCCGCCTTGGCGAGCATGGTGGATCGGCGGGGTTCACCGTGGGCCAGCGGCGCGGCATCGGCGTCGCGGCCGACGCTCCGCGCTACGTCTCCCGGATCGACCCCCTCTCGAACACGATCCAGCTGGGACGGCGGGAAGACCTCGAGACGCGGACTGTTCCGCTCACCGACGTGTCCTTCGTGGCCGGGGAGCCGCCACGGGGGCCCGCGACGCCGTTTCGGGCCGAGCTCCGGATCCGCCACCGGGCGACACCGGTCGAGGCCACGGTCCGTCCCGCCCTCGGTAGCGACCCGCGCCGCGACCGCGCCTGGATCGCCGAGACGGAGACGCCGGTCTGGGCCGCCGCACCCGGCCAGGCCGCGGTCCTGTACGACGGCGAGATCGTCCTGGGCGGGGGCCGGATCGAGCGAGCGGCGGTGGCCGGCGCGGCCTGACCCCGAATCGTTGCCGCGGCGCACCACGCTTGACCGGACTGCAACACACGATCCCTCGAGCGGTGCTATACCGCTCGGAGCCCGGGTGGAGGAGCGCCGGCGAGCGATGCGGTCCGCCGAGATGGAAGCGTGACC
>DASSHB010000120.1:0-6522 GCA_035693125.1 Candidatus Limnocylindrales bacterium
CTGGGGCGGCCGCCTACCGACGAGGCATCGCCGCGAACGTGCGCTCGATGTCATCGAGGACGCGGATCGTGCCGCGGCTGACCGCCGCCAGGTAGCGCTCGCCGAACTCGGCGTTCGAGCCGCGGGCGTCGCCCCAGGTGCCGCTGTGCGTCGCCCGGTGCACGGATCCCGGCGCCGAGAAGAAGAACGCGGTGTGGACCGCCGGCGCGTTGCCGACCTCCGGGAACGGCGGCATCTCGGCGTTGGCCGCGTCGAGATCGACGAGCGCCGGGTTGATCGCCAGGACCGCGGACGTCTCGCCCTTGTTCGCGTGGAGCCCGCTCGTCGGGCCGAAGAACTCGGCCGATTCCTCGGCGGTGATCCCGTCCCAGTAATTGATCGGGAAAGCTCGGGCGCCGGCTGGCATCCGATCGGCGCAGTTCGCACAGGCGTAGGCGAGCGCGTACGTGTTGTCGTAATGGCCGTTCAGCAGGACGATCCGCCGGAAGCCCGCGGTCGCGAGCCCCACGACGACATCCTCGACGAAGGCCATGAACGTCGGGATCCGGACCCAGACGAGCCCCACGAACCCGGCATGCGGGTAGGACAGCCCGTAGTTGATTGTCGGCGCGATCGCCGCCCCAACCTCCGGCGCGACGCGCCGGGCGACCTCGGTCGGGACGATCGCGTCGGTCAGGAGCGGTCCGTGCGGGCCGTGCTGCTCCGTCGATCCCACCGGCACGATCACCGTGTCGTGGCCGGCGGCGAGGAACGCCTCGACCTCCGGGCTGGTCATCTCCCCGAGGAACACGGTCGGCGGCTTGGGCATGGGTCTCCTCCTCGAACGCGTCAGGCGATGTGGGTGGTCAGCTCGCCGATCCCCTTGATCCAGCACGTCACGGTGTCGCCGGGCTGGAGGCGTCGGTCGGGACCGGGCGGGGTCGACAGGCGAACGGGCGTACCGGTCGCGATCAGGTCGCCGGGCCGGAGCCTCAGGTGGTGCGTGATGAAGGACACGATCTCGGCGATCGAGAACCGCATGTCCGAGGTCCGGCCGTCCTGGATGGCCTCTCCGTTGATCGTGCATCCAAGGCGGAGATCCGTCGCGTCGAGCTCGTCCGCGCTGACGATCACGGGACCGACCGGGCAGAACCCGGGCATCGACTTGCCCAGGAGCCACTGGTCGCCGTCGAGCCGAGCGTCGCGCGACGAGATGTCGTTCACGATCGTGAATCCGAAGACGTGGTCCATCGCGGATGTCTCCGGGACGCGCCACGCCTCCGCGCCGATCACGATCCCGAGCTCGACCTCGCCGTCCACGTCGTCCGTTACCGCGCGGTCCCAGGCGAGCGTGGCGCCGTCCGCGGCCACCGAGGTGCTCGCCTTGCCGTAGACGAGCGGCGCAGTCGGCCGGCCCGAATCGTCGTCCTCGCCGGCCTCGGGCGGCCGGTAGTTGTCGCCGATCGTGTAGATCGCTCCGGGATCCGGGATGACCGGCCCGAGCTCGACGTCGCCGCGCGTCCGCCAGGCGACCGCGGGCTGCTCCTCCGCCCACGATGCGATCGTCTCCAGGGCCGGCCAGCCGCCGGCGGCGATCGCGCGGATGCTCTCGAGCTCGTCGCCCGGTCCCACGATCGGCAGGAACCGATCGCCGCGGACGAGCGCGGCCCGCATCCGGCCGGCCTCGACGATCGTCGCCAGGCGCACGGTCAGGCGACCACCGTGGGATCGGCGAGGAGCGGCGCGACGGCGTCGCGCATCACGCCGTCCATCCCGGCGACACCCGTCCAGCGCTCGAACGCGATCGCCGCCTGGGCGATCAGCATCTCGCCACCGTTGGCGGCGCGCAGACCGCGAGCCCGCGCGGCGGCGACCAACGGCGTCTCGGCCGGCACGTACACGCAGTCGAACACGGTCGCGTAGTCCGGAAGCGCCGCCACGTCGAATGGCTGGCCCGCATCGACCATCCCGACGGTCGTCGCGTTGACCGCGAGATCGACGTCCCGCAATGCGGCGGCCATCGCGTGGCCGGACAGATCGATCGCGCGACGGCCGGCCCGCCCCACGGCGGACCACGGCGCGAGGAGGGCTCGGGCCCGTTCCGGATCCCGGGCCGCGACGGTGACCCGGCCCACGCCGGCCGCGAGGCAGGCGAACACGGCGGCCCGCGCCGCGCCCCCGGCGCCCACGACGAGAACGTCGAGACCGAGCAGCCGCTGGTCCATGGCGAGCTCCGCCGCCGCCCGGAACCCCGGCGCGTCGGTGTTGAACCCGATCAGCCGCGCGTCGTCGGTCCGGACGACGTTGTTCACGGCGCCGATCGTCCGCGCGTCGCCCTCGACCTCGTCGACGAGGCTCGCGACGAGCGGCTTGTAGGGCGCGGTGACGCCGAGCCCCAGGTGATCGGCGCCGCGCGCGGCGGCAACGGCGCCCGGGACGTCGCCCTCGTCCATCTCACCCAGGACGTACTCGCCGTCGATGCCCGCCGCGGCGAACGCGGCGTTGTGCATGACGACCGAGTGCCGCCGCTTGAGCGGCTTGCCGAGGAGGACGACGCGGCGGGTCACGCGGCCATCGGATTGATGACTTCCAGAACGCCGTCGAACGTCTGGCCGGACGCGAAGTCTTCGCTGGCGAGCCGAACGGCGCCGGCGCGGATGGCAGCTTCGACGATCACGCAGTCCCACCACGAAACGCCGTCCCGCTCGTTCCGGAGCATCGCCGCCGCGAGCAATGGCATGTCGATCTGCAGGATCGGCCATGTCGCGTACAGGACGACAACCCGCCTCGCGGCCGTCGGCGCGAGGCCGACCTTCCGTGTCAGCACCGAGTACAGCTCAGCCAGGACCTGCGTGCTGATCACGCCCGCCTGGTCGGCCCAGAGCTTCCCGACGAACGCTGTCGCCCGCCGATGCTTGACGGGATCTGAAGCATCGTGGGCATACACGAGGACGTTGGTGTCGACGAACGTGACGGGCTCGCTCACCGGTCATACAGCTCATCGCGCGTCCAGGGCGGCGTGTCGTGCGGCTCCGCTTCGGCCATGAGCTGCTCCGCCTGTCGGCGGGCTGCTTCATAGCGATCGTGCTCGTCCACCATCGACTCGAGGGTCTTCGCGACCAGCGCGCTCACCGAGGTGCCCCGGACCGCCGCCATGGCTTTGGCGCGGAGGATCGTCTTCGCTTCGAGCTGGATCGTCAGGTTCGTCTTGGCCATGCCGTCGCTCCACAGTGATTCACGTGGACCACAGCCTACCACGTGGTCAGGACGCGACGGCGATCGGCTCCCGGTTCGGCTTTCGGACCGGACCGGCGGACGCCGGGAACGTCACGTTCGGGATGATCTCGCGGACCCAGTCGCGGAGCTGCGCGGGATCCGGCGTCATCGTGTGGAGGATGAACTGCTCGACGCCGGCATCGACCCGGGCCTGGAGCGACGCGACGATCTCGTCCGGCGTCCCGAACAGGTAGACCGACTCGAGATAGTCCGGCCCACGCTCGCCGCTCATCACCTTGAGGAACGCGCGGTGCTGCTCCTGGCGCGCCTTCGCGGGATCGTTGGTGAGGACGAGGTGCAGGAAGTTCTCGTGCGCCACGGACAGCCCCGCAGGATCCGCGCCGTTCTCGCGGAAGAACTGCCAGAGCTCGTCGCGGTCGCGCCGGATGTCCGGCGGCGGGCACGTCGGGCGCGGGATCCAGCCGTCGGCTCGCAACGTCCGCGCCTTCACCGAGTCGACGAACTTCGGCAGGTCCGGCGACTTGGGATTGGCCAGCTGCGATCCGCCGCCCACCCAGACCGGCGGCCGCATCCCGGTTCGCGGCTCGATGAACACGTCATCGACCGAGTAGTAGCGGCCGTGGTAGGTCACGGTCTCGCCCTCGAGCAGCGGCAGCATGATGTCGAGCATCTCGTCGGTCCGCTTGCCGCGCTCGGACTTGTGAACGCCGACCGCCTCGTACTCGATGTCGTTCCAGCCCACGCCGGCGCCCAGGACGACGCGGTTGTCGCTGAGGAACTGGAGCGTTGCCAGCTCCTTGGCGAGGAGCACCGGATTGCGCAGCGGCATGATCAGGATCGACGTGCCCAGCCGGACTCGCTCCGTGACGCCGGCCGCGACGGCGAGCGACAGGATCGGCTCGAGCCAGTTCACCGAGTAGAAGCGCTTCCCGACGAGGAGGTGGTCGGTGATGAACAGCGAGTCGAAGCCGAGCTCCTCCACCTCGCGGGCGAACGCCTTGATGCCGCGGGCGCGCTCCGGTCCATCGCCCTCCCAGACGTACGAAGGAAGGAAGACTCCGAACCGACCGACGTCGCTCACGTGGCTGACCTCGCTTGGGACGGCCTCACCGGCCGTGGTAGGTGGGTGGGCGCTTCTCGACGAACGACCGGGCGCCTTCGAGCAGGTCCTCGGTCGCGAAGATCCGGACGGACGTTTCCGTCTCGGCGGCGTGGCCTTCGCTGAGCGGCCGATCGAGCGCCGCGTCGACCAGCTCCTTGACCGCGCGGACGGCGAGCGGGCCGCGCTCGGCGATCTCCTCGCCGATTTCGCGGGCGCGGGCAACGGCGCTGCCCGCCGGGACGACCTCGTTGACGAGGCCGATCCGGTGCGCCTCCGCGGCATCGATCACGCGACCGGTCAGGAGCAGCTCCTTGGCCCGTGCCACGCCGACGATCCGTGGCAGGCGCTGGGTCCCGCCGGTGCTCGGGGTGACCGCCAGGCGGACCTCGGGCAGGCCGAGCTTCGCCCGCTCCGATGCGACGCGCAGATCGCAGCACAGGGCGATCTCGAGCCCGCCGCCCAGCGCGTTGCCCTCGATCGCGGCGATCGTCGGCATCGGCAGGCCGGCCAGGCGTTGGGCGACCTGGGCCTCGAGCTCGAAGCGCTCGCGACCGGCGGCGGGGTCGTCACGGTGGGCCTCGAACTCCTTGACGTCCGAGCCCACCGAGAAGGCGCGCTCGCCGCGCGCGGCGACGACGACCGCGCGGACGTCACCGGGGGCCGACGCCTCGAGGGCCATCAGGGCGACGTCGAGGTCAACCAGCAGCTCGCCGTCGACGATGTTGAGCGGCGGATGATCGAGCTCGAGCAGGGCGACCGGCCCGAGCGTCAGGTGGACGCGATCGGTCACAAGGTCCGCCCGAAATCGGCGGCCAGGCCCATCGGCCCGCTCGCGTACAGGCGCCGGTCCATCTGGCGGACCTGCTCCGCGACGCGCGGCCGGAAGCCCATCCGGGCCAGGACGTCGCGCTCGACGTCGATCCCCGGCGCGACCTCGATGAGGACCACGCCGTCGTCCTCGAGCGCAAAGACGGCCCGCTCGGTGATGTAGCGAACCTGCTGGCCGCGCTCGCGCGCCAGCCGCCCGTTGAACGAGATCTGGCGCACCTCCGGGACGAACTTGCCCAGCTCCCCGTCGCGGACGATCCGCACGCCGTCGCCGGTGATGTCCAGCTCCAGCCCTTTCGCCGTCAGCGTCCCGACGAAGTTGATCCGCTTCGTGAACGCGCTGATGTTCGGGAAGCCGCCCGGCCCGCGGACGCGGCCCTCGAAGGCGTGGACGTTGACGTTGCCGTGGCGGTCGACCTCCGCGAAGGAGAGGCTGGCCACGTCCAGGCCGCCGCCGTCGTAGAAGTCGAACATCGACGGCTGCTCGATCATCGCCTGGTAGTTGAAGCCGGCGCCGCCCTCGTTGCCGGCCACGGGGACGCCGCCGAAGATGCCCTGCTCGACGGTGAGCACGATCTGGTCGGCGATGCCCTCCTCGAAGGCGACGGCGCCGATGCCCTGGCTGATGCCGAAGCCGAGGTTGCAGATGTCGCCCGGCGCGAACTCCAGCAGCGAGCGGCGGGCGATGACCTTGCGCACGTCCAGCGGCGGCGGGGCGCCGTCGACCGCCGGCCGGCGCAGCGCACCCGCGTAGTAGGGCGAGTACTCGGTCGCGTAGGTCTGCGTCTGGTCGGGATCGACGAAGACGTGGTCGACGAGCGCGCCGGGGACGTCGACCGAGCGGGCGGGCAGCGAGCCGCCCGCGGCCAGCTGCTTGACCTGGGCGATGACGATCCCGCCGCTGTTGCGCGCGGCCATGGCCATGGCCAGCATCTCGCCGCGGACGGCCTCGTCGTCGAGGCTGAGGCTGCCGTCGGCGTCGGCGGTGCTGCCGCGGATGACGGCCACGTCGACCGGGAAGGCGTGGTAGAGCAGCCACTCGCGCCCGCGCAGGGTGACGACCTCGACGAGGTCCTCGGTGGTGCGCGCGTTCTGCTTGCCGCCGGTCTGGCGCGGATCGACGTAGGTGTCCAGGCCGATCTGGGTGACCAGGCCCGGGCGCCCGCCGGCGATCTCGCGGCACAGCAGCGAGAGCACGCCCTGCGGGAACGAGTAGGCCTCGATCTCGCCCGCCTCCACCAGCGCGCCGAGCCGCGGCTCGTTGCCGATGTTGCTGCCGATGGTGCGCCGCATGAGGCCGGGCAGGCCCAGCTGCGAGAAGCCGCGTTCCGCGAAGTCGCCGATCCCCACCACGCGCACCGTGGTCAGGTCGCGCG
>DASSHB010000121.1:0-9811 GCA_035693125.1 Candidatus Limnocylindrales bacterium
CAAGCGGGCCGTGATCCCTCGCGGCGTCCGGATCGGGCGCAACGTCAAGGTCGCGAGCGACGTGAAGGCGACCGATTTCTCGAGCCGGGTCATCCGAAGCGGCGCCTCCGTGGAGTCGGCTCGACCGCGGACGCCCGCGGGCCGCGTGGCTGCGGCGAACCGCGGGTCCGAGCCTCGAGTGGCCGCCGCGTCGTCGGTCGCGGGCGATCCGTCGTCGAATGGCCGCGAACCCATCCCGGCAGCCGGCCGCGTCGGCCGCGCAACCGCCGAGGGCCCCGTCCGGGACTGACCCGCGCGATCTCGCGCGATCTCGCCGATCTCGCACGCTCGCGATACGAGCCTCGTCCAACCCATGCAGCTTCGTGCATGGCGCCAGGGCAGGCGCCGTGCGCGCGACCTGGCTCGCCCGCGCTCAGTGGTCACGTCGCGCCGGGCTGACCGCGCCGATCTCGCACGCCGGCGATGCAAGGGCTCGCCCAACGTATGCAGCTTCGTGCATCGCGTCGGGGTGGGTTGCGCTTACGCACGACCGGGTCAGCCCTGGTCCGGCGGGCCGAGTTGGCGCCGTGATGTAGCAAGCCGTGATGCAACAAGCTGCATGGCCGGGGAGGGTGGCCGCAACGTTGGGCGCACCGGCTCGCCGACCGGGCCGCCCCGGGCCCCGTGCGGGAGACGCGTTCATGCACCAAGTTGCATGAGGGGAACCGGTGAGGTCGGCCAGACAGGCTGATCGGCGCTGGGCCGGAGCCGGGCGGCGGCCCCGATCGACGTCCACCGGTAGACTGCCCGCCATGCCTGCTTCGCAGCCGGGGGCGACCGTGCGCCCCGCGGATGTCGAGGGGTGGCTCGCCGAGCTCGGGCTCGAGCCGCTCGCTCGCGCAGATCGCGACGGCGTCACCTCGTGGGACCTCCGCCTCGACGGTCGCCGCCGGTTCGACCTGCCCGTGACCCTGATCCTCGACCCGCAGCTCGCCCTGATCTGCTGGGTCCACTTCGCGCCGCCGATCATGGATGCCTACCGCAAGTCGTATCGCAAGCTCCTCCGCTGGAACGACGAGTTCCCCTTCACGAAGTTCTCGCTGGCGGAGGACGACCGGCCGATCCTGGCGACCGAGATCCCGCTCGGGCAGGCGGGCCGCGACGAGCTCGGCGCGGCGATCGCGCGCTCCCTGCTGATCGCGGACCAGCTGCTCGAGGAGTCGGCGAGCTGGCTGTGGATCGGCGGTCGAATCCCGGACGTCGGAGACCGCGTGAGCCGCGGCGCAGGCTTGATCGGACGGTTCGCGGCCCGGTTCCCGGAGCTGGCGGGATCGGATCCGGTCCGGGACGAGGTCGTCGCGTCGTGAGACGTGCCGTGCTGGCGGCCGTCCTCCTCGCGGCGGTGGCCGCGCCGCTGGCGGCGGTGCCGGCTCGGTCGCCCCTCGCCGCGTCTCCGGTCGCGGCCGCGGCCAGCGGCCTCACCCTCACCGCGGACGCGCGCTATGTGGTCGATCCGCCACGCCAGCGGGTGCGCGTGGCCGTGACGCTGACGGCGACGAATCACAAGTCGGACACGAAGACGCACCGGTTCTACTTCGACCGAGCGTTCCTCGCCGTCCAGCCGGGGACGAAGAGCTTCAAGATCAGCTCGGCGGGGGTGACGCCGGCCGTCCGCGTCTCGAAGGCCACGTCGACCTACACGCTCCTCCAGATCGACTTCGGGAAGCGGCTGGGGGCCGGCCAGAGCCGCGCGTTCGTGCTGTCCTTCGTCATCCCGGATCCTGGCGGGGCGCCAACGCGCACGACCCGGATCGGGCAGAGCCTCGTCAGCTTCGGGGCGTGGGGATTCGGAGTCACGGGAAGTCCCGGTGGCAGCGTGTCGGTGGTGTTCCCACCCGACTTCTCGGTCGATGTCGAGGCCGCCGGGCTCCATCCGCCGACGACCGATGCCGCCGGGAACACGACGTACACCACGGGTCCGCTCGCCAACCCGCTGTCCTTCTTCGCCTATTTCGTCGCGGATCGGCCGAGCGCCTATCGCGAGTCGACGATCCAGGTGGCGATCGGCGACCGGACCGTGCCGATCGCGATCCGCGCCTGGCCCGACGACGCGGCGTGGGCCAAGCGGGTCGACGACATCCTTCGGCGCGGGCTGCCGATCCTGGCGAAGGAGATCGGCCTGCCGTGGACCGTCGATCAGCCGCTCGTCGTGAGCGAGGCGATCAGCCGTTCGACCGCCGGGTTCAGCGGTCGCTACGACCCGCCGGCCGGGCAGATCGACATCGCCTACTACGCGACGCCCGTCGTCGTCCTCCACGAGGCCGCCCATGCCTGGTTCGACGGGAGCCTCCTGGCCGATCGCTGGGCGAACGAGGGCTTCGCTTCCTACTACGCGTACCGCGCCGCCGCGGCGCTGAAGATCAAGGTCACGCCCCCCGCCATCACCCCTGCCCAGGAGCCGCTCCGCCTGCCGCTCAACGCCTGGCCCGCGCCCGGCGCAGCGCCGACCGCGACCGACGACCTGGAGTACGCGGCCGCCTACGAGCTGGCGTCAGCGGTCGCAACCCGGGCGACGCCCGCCCAGCTGCAGGCGGTCTGGCAGGCGATCCACGAGCATCGCGCGGCGTATCAGCCGAGCGGGGCCGGGGTGAGCCCGGAGACCGTCGACGCGGCGCCGGACTGGCGTGGCCTGCTCGATGTGCTCGAGGCGCAGACCGGCGCGCCATATGACGACCTGTGGCGGACGTGGGTCATCCGCCCGGGCGAGGACGTCCTGCTCGACCAGCGGGCCGCTGCCCGGGCACGCTACGAGGGCGTGGTCCAGCGAGCGGACCCGTGGCTGATGCCCCGCGTCGTGCGCGATTCCCTCCGGGTCTGGCAGTTCGACCAGACGAACGAGCTCCTCGACAGCGCCAGCAGCGCCCTGGACGACCGCGATGCCGTCGCCGACGCGGCCGCCGGTGCGGGGCTCACCACGCCGTCGACGATGGAGACCGATTTCGAGGGTCCGCGCGGGTTCGCGGTCACGTCGGCCGAGGCCGACGCCGAGCTGGCCGCGATCAACGCCTACCGCCAGGCCGCGGCCGCGAAGCCGCTCCAACCGTCGCTCCTCCACGAGATCGGACTGTGGAGCAGCGACCCGAGCGCGGCGATGGCCACGGCCGCGGCGGCGTTCACCGCAGGCGACCTCCGCGCCACCGTCGAGTCGACGGCGCTCGCCCGGCAGATGTGGGTCGGCGCCGACGAGATCGGCCGGAATCGCGTGGCGGCGGTCGGCTTCTCGCTCGCCGCCCTGCTCCTGGGCCTGTGGCTCCTCGGTCGCTGGTACCGTGAGCGGCGCGTGCGACGGCGATCCTTCGCCTCCCACGCCAGCCGAATCCGGTAGCGATCCCGGAGGTGGGGGGAGAACTTCGATGACCGTCCCGCCGCCCGCCACGTCCGCAGCGCCGCTCGCCCGCCGTCGCCGGGTCGCGCCGCTCCCGAGGATCGTGGCCGCGCTCCTCGTCACGTTCGCGGCGGTGCTCGTCCCGGCTCGCGCGTCGATCGCCGCGGCCGCCGCGCCCGCTGGTCCGGGCCTGATCCTCACCTCGGACGCGACCTATACGGTCGCCCCGAGCGCCCGGGTCGTCCACGTCGCCATCGACGTCACGGCCCGCAACACGAAGCCGAACCGGACCTCCGGCGGGATCCTGACCCGCTACTTCTATGACGGGATGCGGCTGGGGATCCAGACCGAAGCCAGGGATGTCGCGGCGCACATGGGGGCGACCTCGCTCACGACGACGGTCGAGCCGGCCGACGGCTACCAGGCCCTCGACGTCCGGTTCCACTCGTCGCTGTTCTACAACCAGACGGTCAAGGTCCGGGTCACGTACGACCTGCCGTCGGGCGCGCCGCGGTCGCTCAGTGACATCCGGGTGGGGACCGCGTTCGTGACGTTCACCGCGTGGGCGTTCGGTGATCGCGGCACCGTTCGGGTGAACCTGCCCAGCTCCTTCGACGCGGAATCGACCGGCGCGGACGCGACGAAGACGACGAGCGGCGCGACGACCTCGTTCCGGGCCACGAACGTCGAGGACGTCAACACCTGGTACCTCACGGTCACCGCTGACCGCAAGAGCGCACTGACGTCCGAGCGGATCGATCTGGCCGGCGGCGAGCACCTCGTGATCCGGGCCTGGCCCGAGGACACCGACTGGTCCGACCGGGTCCGCGAGCTGATGACGAACGGCCTGCCCGAGCTGGTCGCGGACACCGGGCTCGATTGGCCGGTCAGCGGCGACATCGACGTCTTCGAGGTCCACACCCCGCTCCTCGAGGGCTATTCCGGCCAGTACTACCCCGGCCAGGATCGGATCGAGGTCAGCGAGGACCTCGACGACCTGACGATCCTCCACGAGGCGTCCCACGCGTGGTTCAACAACGCGCTGTTCCTCAGCCGCTGGATCAACGAGGGGTTTGCCGACACGTACGCGGCCGAGGCCCTCCGCCAGACCGGTCAGGGCGAGTTCCATCCGGATCGGATCAATCCGTCCGGCCCGGATGCGGTCCGCCTCGACGCCTGGGTCCATCCGGGACGGATCGACGACCCGGCCACCGAGCGTCGCGAGCAGTACGGCTACGAAGCGTCGTGGACCGTGATCCGGGCGCTCTTCACCGAGATCGGGACCGACCGGATGCGCCAGGTCCTCGACGCGGCCGAGCACCGCCAGATCGCGTACGTGGGGGGCGTCCCCGCCGAGACGATCGAGTCCACCAACGACTGGCATCGCCTGCTCGATCTCGTCGAGGGGATCGGCGGCTCGACGAAGGCCGACCAGCTGTTCCGGCAGTACGTGCTGTCGCCCGAGACCGTGGGCTCACTGGATGCCCGCGCCGCGGCCCGGTCCGCGTACGCCGCGCTCGTGACGGCGGGTGGCGACTGGCTGCCGCCGTTCTACGTCCGGAAGCCCATGAGCGACTGGCAGTTCGACGTCGCGACGGCGAGGATCGCCGAGGCGACCGCCGTCCTCGCGAAACGAGACGACCTCGCGAAGGTCGTGACCGCTCTCGGGCTGACGGCGCCGCCGGCGCTCCGCGACGCGTACCAGACCGCGACGGACTCCCTGGCCGCGGCCGATGCGATCGCATCGAGCGAGCTCGCGGCCGCGAACGCGCTGACCGCCGCGTCGACGGCCGTGGCCGCGGAACGGGCGCCGTTCGTGGCGCTCGGCCTGTGGGGCGAGCAGCCGGAGGCGAGCCTGGCCGCGGCGCGCGACGCATTCTCGCGCGGGGCACCCGACGCGGAGGCGAAGGCCGTCGCCGTCGCGGCGCTGATCGCCGGCGCGCTCGAGGTGGGTCGCGGGCGGGCGCTGACGATCGCGCTGGCGATCGCGTCCGCGACGATCCTCCTGATCGTCGTCGTGCTCCTCGTCGTGCGCCGGCGGCGACGGCGGGGTGCCCGGGCGCTGGCGTTCGCTCCCGCGGACGGCTCCGCCCAGGCGGACGGCCCGGCCGACGGGTCGCCGTACGCTACACTCGCCGACCCGGACACGGGGCCCGAGCCGCCACCCGTGGAGCACGGAGACGACAACGTGACCGAGGAGCGCTGATGGGCCTGGTCCGCATCCGCCCGTCCCGCGAGATCCTGTCGGGCGACTCCGCCGACGTCTACTTCGCACGGGCGGCGAGCATCCTCGAGCGGGAGGGCCTAGACCCGCTCGTGACGATGGAGGTCTTCGCCCGCCAGGACGCCGTCCTGTGCGGGATCGACGAGGCGAAGAACCTGATCGGCCACGTCCTGGCCGATTGCGATCCGGGCGAGGTCCGGGTCGAGGCGCTCGACGATGGCGACCGGATCGGGCCCAAGGAGATCGTCCTCCGGATCCGTGCCCGGTATCGCCAGTTCGGCCTGTACGAGACCGCGATTCTCGGGATGATGTCGCAGTCGACCGGCTGGGCGACCGCGGCCCGGGAGTGCGTCGACGTCGCCGCCCCGGCGCCCGTGATCTCGTTCGGCGCGCGCCACGTCCACCCCGACATCACGGACGTCCTGGACTACGCCGCGATCGTCGGCGGCTGCGTCGGCGCGTCGACGCCGGCTGGGGCGCGGCTGGCGGGGCTGAGCCCAACGGGGACCATGCCCCATTCGCTCGTCCTGATCTTCGGCGACACGGTCCGGGCAGCCGAGGCGTTCGACCGCGACCTGGGCTCGGACGTGGCCCGGATCGTCCTCGTCGACACGTTCCGGGACGAGGCGGAGGAGGCGCTCCGCGTCGCCCACGCCCTGGGCGATCGGCTCTACGGGATCCGGCTCGACACGCCGTCCGAACGCGGCCGGGTCACGGCCGACCTCGTGAAGGAGGTCCGGGCGCGGCTCGATCTGGAAGGCTTCTCGCACGTCAAGATCGTCGTGTCCGGCGGCCTGAACCCCGAGCGGATCCGCTACTTCCAGGAGCAGGGCGCGACGGTCGATTCCTTCGCGGTCGGCTCGTACATCAGTGGGGCGACCCCGATCGACTTCACGGGCGACATCAAGGAGATCGACGGCAAGCCGATCGCCAAGCGCGGCCGGATCCCGGGGATCACCGAGTCGCCGCGGCTCAAGCCGGTCGACCTCGCCGCCTGGCGCGACGGCCGCTAGCGTCCACGCCGGCCCATCGCGCCCCCCGCGCGCCGAATCCATTCGCGCCAGCGCGCCGCCAAACCCGATGTCGCACGGCGGCCACCCCATTGCTCCCCGGTCCCGGGATCGCAGTCGTTCCAGGGACGCGGAACCACCAGCCGATCTCGGTTCCAAATTTCGCCTACTGGTTCGCTGTCGTTGGAACCGTCCCGAATGGGGCCGCCCGCGGGACCACCGCAGCCCCGTGCGACATCGGACGATCGTGCGGCGAGCTCGAGCCTGAGGATCGGACCACCGGCCGACATCGCGGGATCGTGCGACGATCAGGCCATGGACTCGACCGAGGATCGCGAGAGCGCCTACGAGTTGCTCCAGCGCGGCTCGGCGCTGCTCCGGAAGCGGCATTTCGCCCAGGCCGCGACGGTCCTGGAGCGGGCGAACCGGGAAGAGCCGCGCAAGGCGTCGATCCTCGAGGCGCTCGGCCGGGCCTACTACAACTCCGGCCAGCACGAGCAGGCCCGGACGACGTTCGAGGCGCTCCTCGAGATCGATCCGTCGGCCCACTACGCGCATTTCGCGCTGGGCCAGAGCCTGAAGCAGCTCGGGCAGGCCGACGCCGCGTGGACGCACCTCCGCCTGGCCGTCGCGCTGAGCCCGAGCTCGAAGATCTACGCGGGCGCGCTCGCCCGGATGGGCCCGCGAGCGCGGCGCGCCCAGGGCTGAACCCTCGGGCGACCCGATCAGCCTCCGCGGCTCGCCCGCTCGTGGGCGACCCACAGCAATCCCGCGACGGATTTCGCGTCGCGGATCTCGCCGCGCTCGACCGCGGCCAGCGCGTCCACGAAGGGTCGCCATCCGACCCGGAGGTGCTCGTCCGCTTCCGGGCCGCGCCGGTCGTCCGGCCCGGCCGCCGAGAGGTCCGTCGCCAGGAAGACGTGCATCAGCTCGCTCGTGAAGCCGGGCGCCGACCAGAACGACGCCAGGTGCCGCCACTCCCGAGCCCGGAAGCCGGTCTCCTCTTCGAGCTCGCGCCGCGCCGCGTCCGCCGGGTCCTCGGTCCGGCCCGTCTGCGGATCGGGATCGAGACCGCCGGCCGGAAGCTCCCACAGCGGACCGCCGGCAGGCACTCGCCACTGGCGGACGAGGACGACCCGATCGGCGTCATCGATCGCGACGATCGCGACGGCGCCCGGGTGGGCGGCAATGTCGCGCTCGTGTCGCGAGCCGTCCGTCCGCTCGATCGTGTCGACCCGGAACTCGAGATAGCGCCCCCGATGGAGGACGCGGGAATCGACGACCCGCTCGACGAGGTCGTCGTCGGGCGGGCCGATCTCGTCCGGGATGTCGGCCGGACGGGGATCGCCCGCCCGGCCCACCGGATCGGTCAGGCGGCCACCGTCTCGCGCTCGGAGGCGAGGCTCTCGCCCGACTCGGCGTCGAACAGGTGGAGCTTGTTGAGCGGGATCAGGAGCTGGAGCACGTCGCCCGGCTTGACCCGGTTGTCGGAGTCGACGATCGCGACGATGTCCTGGCCCGCGGCGCTGACGTGGAGGAGCTCCTCGTTGCCGAGGTATTCGACGACGTCGGCGTGGCCCGGCAGGGTCGCCGTGTCGCCCTCGGCCTCCTTGAGCTCGAGATGCTCGGGGCGGAAGCCGGCGATCAGCTTGCGGCCGGCCGAGCCGACGGCGTTCTTCAGCCGCGCCGGGATCGGCAGGGTCAGGCCGTCGGGTCCGGCGAGCTTGCCGTCCGCCGCGCTGACCTCGACGAAGTTCATCGCCGGGCTGCCGATGAAGCCCGCCACGAACCGGTTCGCCGGCTGGTCGTAGAGGACCTGGGGCGAGCCGACCTGCATCAGGACGCCGTCGCTCATGACCGCGATCCGGGTGCCCATCGTCATCGCCTCGACCTGGTCGTGGGTGACGTACACGAACGTCGTGCCCATCCGCTGGTGAAGGCGGGCGATCTCGGCCCGGGTCTGGACGCGGAGCTTCGCGTCGAGGTTGGAGAGCGGCTCGTCCATCAGGAACACGGCCGGCTCCCGGACGATCGCGCGGCCCAGGGCGACGCGCTGGCGCTGGCCGCCTGACAGCTCCTTGGGCTTGCGGTCGAGCAGCTTCTCGAGGCTGAGGATGCCGGCCGCCTCGTTGACCCGCTTCTCGATGTCGGCCTTCGGCAGCTTCCGGAGCTTCAGCCCGAACGCCATGTTGTCGCGGACGGTCATGTGCGGATAGAGCGCGTAGCTCTGGAAGACCATCGCGATGTCGCGATCCTTGGGCGGCACGTCGTTGACGATCCGGTCGCCGATCTTCAGGTCGCCCGAGGTGATCTCTTCCAGGCCGGCGATCATCCGGAGGCTGGTGGTCTTGCCGCATCCGGACGGCCCGACGAGGACCATGAACTCGCCTTCGTTGATCGCGAGGTTCATGTCCTTGACGACCTGGACGTCGCCGAAGGATTTGTTGACGTGCTCGAACGTCACGGTGGCCATGAACGCACCTCACTCCACCGGGGCATCGCGGATCCATGCATCCCGCCGCATTCGCGGAGTGGGACGGACCCCATACGAGGAGCCGGCTCGAGTGCGCCGAATCTACCACCATGGCCGTCGCGCTTGGACGGACCCTCCGCCAGGCCGTGAGTCGCCGCGCGACTCAAGGATGGCCAACCCGATGAGGCTTTCGCGACCGCTTCGCCGAGTCGGCCGCTCGCCTGTGCCGCGACGAACGCGGTCGCAGAGCGAGCCGTCGAACGTCGGCTAGGATCGGCCCCGTGACCCACAGCCCCAGCCGCCGGAACGAGCGGTCGTATCGCGCCCTCCTGACCGTGCCCGGGCTGGGCCGGCTCCTGCTGTCGATGCAGCTGGCCCGCATCGCCCAGTCGATGGTCGGCGTCACGCTCGTCCTCTTCACCCTCGACGAGTACGGATCGCCGGCGCTGACCGGCGTCGTCACCGCCACGAGCGTCCTGCCCGGGCTCCTCGTCGCGCCGATCGCCGGAGCGCTCCTCGACCGCCACGGCCGGACCCGGCTCGTGATCCTCGACTACGCGGTGGCCCTGCTGTCCCTGGCGCTGATCGGCGGGCTGGCGATCGCCCACGCCCTCCCGGTGCCGCTCCTCCTCGGGATCACGGTCGTGAGCTCGCTGACCTCGATCCTGTCCCAGACGGGGCTGCGCAGCCTCTTCCCGCTGCTCGTCCCCGAACGGCTCTGGGAGCGGGTCAACGCGATC
>DASSHB010000122.1:0-24963 GCA_035693125.1 Candidatus Limnocylindrales bacterium
TCGCCGCGGCCGACGGACGCCGTGCGCTCGAGCTCGTCCGGGCGAACCATGTGGACGCGCTGCTGCTGGACTTCTCGATGCCCGGGCTCGACGGGCTCGAGACGCTCGCCTACCTTCGCGCGGACGCGGCCCTCCGGACCATGCCGGTGATCATGATCACGGGCTCGCTCATGGAATCCGACCGCGTGGCCGGCCTGGACCAGGGCGCCGACGACGTCCTGCTGAAGCCTGTCTCCATCGTCGAGCTCGTCGCGCGCGTTCGGGCGCAAATCCGCGGCCGGGCCGCGCTCGCCGAGGAGGTCGAGGCCGGCCGCCAGAACCGCCGCAACCTCGCCGCCGTCCTGGCCGATCTGCCCCGTCAGGCCGATCTGGTGGGGCTGGCGGTCACGCTTGCCGACCGGCTGCCGAGCGCGGTCGAGGTCGACGCCGCCGCGATCATCGCGTTTGAGCGCGGGGCCGTTCGGTCGATCGCCTCAAGCGCTCGGCTTCGGGAGCGGTTCCGGGCCGGCCGCCTCCTCAGTGGTGCAATCGGCGCGGACATCATCAGCCGCGCCCAAGCCGGCCCCTGGCTCGAGGCTGTGCCGAACCTGGCCCGCGTCGGCGACGCGATCGAGCTCGCCTACGTCCCGTTCGCTCTGGCCGAGCTCGAGGCGCCGATCGGCTGCCTCGTGTACGCCCGGGCGACGCCGTCCTCAGTCCCACTCGGGCAGCGCCTCACCGACCTGATCGACGCAAGCCAGTTCGTGGTGACCGCCCTCCGGCCGGCGGTCGAGCGCGCGGAGACGACGAACGCGGCGATCCTCGACCTGCGCCAGGTGATCGCCGGTCGTCGCTTCGAGATCCATCTCCAGCCGATCGTTCGCCTCGAAACGGGCGAGGCCGTCGCCCTCGAGGCCCTGACCCGGTTCCACGACGGCACCCGACCCGACACGCGCTTTGTCGAGGCCGCGCGCCTGGGCTTGGGTCGCGTCCTGGAGCGGGCGACCCTGACCGCGGCGCTCGAGGCCGTCGCGGGCTGGCCGTCGTCGGTCGCCATCAGCGTCAACGTGTCACCTGACGTCCTGTGCCACGAGCGCTCGCTTCCCCGACTGTTCGAGCGCGCCGGACGGCCCGTCATCGTGGAGCTGACCGAGCACGAGCGGATCGACGACTACGACCTGATCCGCTCGAGCTTCAAGCGGCTCGGCGAGACCGTCAGCCTGGCCGTTGACGACGCGGGCTCTGGGTACGCCAGCCTGCGCCACATCCTGAGCCTCGATCCGCGCTACGTGAAGCTGGACATCGGTTGGGTTCGCGGCATCCACGAGGATCCCGTCCGGCGCTCGCTCGTGTCGGGCCTGGCCTACTTCGCCCAGGCGACCGGCGCCGAGCTGATCGCGGAAGGAATCGAGACCGAGCAGGAGCGACGGACGCTGATCGAGCTGGGCGTCGAATTCGGCCAGGGCTACCTCCTGGGCCGACCCGAATCCGCGGCTGGCGTCGCCGCTCGGACCGATCCCGAAAACGCATCCACCGTGTGAGTCCGGCCGGCCGCCGCCCCCTGCGGCCGGCCGGCACTCTGCTCGCAGCTCGCGACCCCACGCTGATCGCCCAGAGCCGGTTTTCGCCGGCCGCGGGATCATGGCCGTCCACGATCCTCCAGGGGAGCGGACCATGACCGACACCGCAGTGACGCCAAGCCCCGGATTCATCTCCGTCGCCGTCACCGACATCGCCCGTTCCGCCGCGTTCTACGAGCGCTACTTGAACGGGATCCGCGACACGTTCGACTTCGGTCCGGGATCCGCGGTCTTCGTCGGCTGGCCGACCTATGCCCTGAGCTCCGTCCGCAGGCCCGGCCAGCCGGAGCCGTCGCCCAGCACGTCGCCGATCCAGCTGTGGTGGCGGGCCAGCGACGCGCAGGCCGTCCACGACCAGGCGGCCGCGGACGGCGTCGAGATCCTGGCCGCGCCCTTCGACGGCCCGTTCGGGCGGACGTTCACGATGGCCGACCCCGATGGCTACCGGGTGACGGTCTACGAGCGCGACCAGCCACTGTTCTGGCCGCCGCGCGCCTGAGCGGCGGGTTCGACCGGCGGGACATCGAGCCGCCGCGCCGGGGGGCCGCGCCTATCCTCGTCGGGTGAGCGACATCGAGCGGGCCGACCTCGTCGTCGTCGGCGCGGGCACGGTCGGTGGCTGGGCGAGCGTCTTCGCCGCGGGTGCCGGGGCCGGTCGGGTCATCGTCCTCGAGCGGGACCTGGCCGGTGGGGGCGCGAGCAGTCGAGCGGCGGGCATCGTCCGTGCACAGGGCGGCACGCCCACGACCGTCGCCCTGGGTCGTTGGTCGATCGACTTCTACCGCCGCCAGGCGGCCGAGCTCGGCACCGACAGCGGATTCCGCGAGCTGGGCTACCTGATCCTCGCGGTCACCGCCGAGGACGAGAGCGCGGGTCGCGAGCGGATCGCGATGCAGCGTCGGGCGGGCCTGGCGGTCGAGTGGCTGAGCGCCGCCGAGGTGGCGGCCCGCGTGCCCAACCTTGCCGCCGCCGGCCACCGAGGCGGAAGCTTCCTCGCGACCGACGGCCACATCGATCCGCCGCGCAACGTCCGGGCCTACTCGCTCGCGATGGACCGCGCCGGCGTCGAGCTCCGCGAGCGGACCGCCTTCACCGGGCTCCGGACGGAACCGCGCGCGGGCGGTGGACGGCGGGTCGTCGGGGTCGAGACGTCCGCCGGTCCGATCGAGACGGATCGCGTCCTGCTCACGGGCGGGCCCAGCCTCCGGGCCGTGGGCCGCCTGGCCGGGATGCGGATCCCGGCCGGCGCGGTGCGTCACACGGTCGCGGTCCTGGCGCCGCACGAGGCGTTCGCGACAGCGCAGCCGATGGTCTTCGACATCGGCGCGGGGCTGTACTGGCGGCTCGAGGAGGGCGGGCTCCTCTTCGGCTGGAGCGATCCCAACGATCAGCCGGGCGAGGCCCGAGCCATCGACTGGACGATGTACGACGCGATGCGGGCCCGCCTGGCCGGATTCGTTCCGGTGACGCGCGACCTCGGCCTCCGCAAGATCTGGGCCGCGACGATCGACTTCACGCCCGACCACCTGCCGATCCTCGGGCCGGGTCTGACCTCGGAGGGGAACCCGATCCAGGGCGTGACGGTGGCCTCGGCGGGCGGCCACGGGATGATGTGGGGGCCGGGCGTCGCCCGGGTCGCGGCGGACCTCGCGCTCCGTGGCGCGACGGACCTGATCGATGTGACGGACCTGGGCCTGGACCGATTCGACGCCGGGGGCCGGAGCCGCCTGGCGACGGACCCCGTCGCGCTGCCCTTCCCGGTCAGCGCGGACGACGACGAGGTCGTGGCCCCGGCCGGTTGAGCGTCCGCCGCCCGCCTAGATCGGCTGGGCGGTCGTGGGCCGGCCGAGGTTGACCAGGCTCTCGAGCGCTGTGGCGACGCGCTCGATCACCGACCGCCGCGGGGCGGCGACCTGGTGGCGCGGCTTGCGCAGCTCGTTCTCGCGCTCGGTGGCGATCATCACGTAGTAGGCGGCGATCGGGGTCATGGCGGGCAGGCCTCCTGGACGGGGCGGGTGGTGCTTCGCCACCGTACGGGCCGACCCGCAGTCACCGATATCGACGTCGGTGGCCAGCCGGATGGACGTCCGTCCAGTCCCGGACGCAGGCCCCGTTCACGCGGCAACACTCCGGCGGATCTCGATCCCGCCGACGGCCAGGACCGCGCCGATCGTGATGGCCGCTCCGGCCCACTGGATTGCGCTCAGCGTCTCACCGGCCGCCGCCGCGGCCGCGACGCCGACGATCGGGACGAGGTAGAAGGAGATCGCGGCCACCGACACGGGCAGGTCGCGCAGCGCCGACAGGTACAGGAGATAGGCGGCGCCGTAGTAGAGGACACCAGACGCCACGACGCTGGCGATCCCCGGCCCACTCACCGCGCTCGGGAGCACGGCCGCGCCGGCGACGAGACCCACGACCAGAGCCGACACGGCGAATCCGGCGGCCACGACCTGCTGGCCGAAGACAACTGGGAGCGTGGACGGGGCGTCGACGATCCAGCGCCGGCTCCCCACGCTGTAGGCCGCGCAACAGGCAATGCCCGCGACCGTGGCCGCGACGCCGACGATCTCGACGTGGGCCGCCGGCGCGTTGAGGACCACGGCGAGCCCGCCGAGCGCGAGCACGGACAGCCCCGCCACCTGTCCACCCGGTCGTTCCCGGAGGACGGCGCTCGCGAGGAGCAGGATCAGGATCGGCTCGATGGCCCAGAGGAGCACCGAGAGCGACGCGCTGATCGACGTGAGCCCGATCAGGCTCAGGGCATACGCGAGACCCGGGTTCAGCGCGCCCAGCCCGATCAGCCGGGGGTCGAGGCCGCGAATCGTCGCGCGGTCCCGCGCCATCGCGAGGCCGAGGACGGCGACGCTCACGACGAGCTGGGCGCTCAGGAGGACGAGCGGCGGCACCTCCGCGACCGCCTGCTTGCTCAGGACCGTGCCGGTTCCCCAGCACGCCGCGGCCAGGACCAGGAGCGCGAACGGTCGCCAGGACGATGGCACGGGGCCGGGGCGGCCGCTCGTCAGCAGCAGCCTCCGCCGCCGCAGCAGCCGTCGGCCGCGATCGGGAGCTCCGCGCGCCGGCTCAGATCGACGGCGGGCGGGGCATCGTGGGCCTTGCGAGCCTGGACGATCGCGCTGACCATGCCGTCGGCCACGTCGTGGGTCGGCGTGAGGGTGACGTCGATCAGGCCCACCGCCGCGAGGCCGGAGCGGAACTCGGACATCGAGAGGGCGCCCGCGATGCAGCCGGTGTAGCTCCCGCGCTCGGCGCGTTCCTCCGCGGTCAGACGGTCCTCGGCGACGATGTCGGTGATCCCCATCCGGCCGCCGGGCTTCAGGACCCGGGCGATCTCGCGGAAGACCGCCGGCTTGTCCGCGGCCAGGTTGATCACGCAGTTGCTGATCACGACGTCCACCGAGTCGGCCGGCAACGGGATCGCCTCGATGTGGCCCTTCAGGAACTCGACGTTCGAGGCGCCGGCCTGGGCCGCGTTGCGCTGGGCGAGGGCGAGCATCTCGTCGGTCATGTCGAGCCCGATCGCGCGGCCTGTCGGACCGACCCGGCGCGCCGACAGCAGGACATCGATCCCGCCGCCGGACCCGAGATCGAGGACTCGCTCGCCCTCGCGCAGCTCGGCGACCGCCGTCGGATTGCCGCAGCCCAGGCTGGCCAGCACCGCCGCCTCGGGGAGCTCGGCCTGCTCCAGCGCGGAGTAGAGGCCCGGGCCGATCGTCTCGGGCTCCCCGGAACAGCAGCCTCCGGACTGGGCCTGGAGTGCCGCCGCGGCGTAGCGGGTGCGAACCTCGTCGTGGATCGTCTCGATCGTCATCGTCGGACTCCTGGTTGGCCGGTGCTCAGGCTGGGCAGCAGGCGGGCTGGTGGGATGTCGGAAGCGGCCGGATCCGCCGCGCGAGCCGGGTCACGAGCCCCGGCTCCGGATGACGGTGCCGGTGTACGAGGAGGGCGAGCCGATGCTCGCGCTCGCGCTGGTCGGCCCGGGTCTCGGTCCGTGCGCCGCCGGCGATCAGCAAGGCGGCGAGGTTGGGTTCCATGGATGGCTCCTTTCGCTCGCTCCGCATGATCGCCTTCATATCGATACTTGTCAATATTGAACGTGGTCGATATCCTTGGGCGCATGCCACGCCCCAAGACGGCGGTCATCGACCCCGATGTTCGGCTGCTCCAGGCCCTCGCCGACCCCACCCGCCTGGCGATCGTCCGCGAGCTGGCCGGTTCGGCCCAGGTCTGTGCCTGCGACTTCACCTCCTGCTGCGACGTCCGCCAGCCAACCGTTTCGCACCACCTGAAGGTCCTCCGCGAGGCGGGGATCATCGAGGCCGAACGGCGCGGATCCTGGATCTGGTATCGCCTCGTCCCGGCGGCCGCCGAACGGCTCCGGTCGATCGCGGGCGAGATGTCGTCCATGCCGCAACTGATCCCCGCGTCTGCGCTCGTGGCCGGCCGTTCCACTAGCCCTCCAGAACGTCGGGATCAGCCGCCCAACTGACCCACGGCCGCCAGGGTCGCGACGACGGCGACGACCGGGACGCGGCCGCTCGTCAGCGCAACCGCGGCGACGGCTGCCATTGCCACGTCGAGCCACGACCGCAGGCCGGTCGTGGCGACTGGGTCCACGAGCGCCGCCAGGAGCAGGCCCACCACGACCGCGGCGGCGCCGTCGAGGGCTGACCGGATCCGTGCGTCGGCACGCCACCTCGACCAGACCGGCAGCAGCCCGAAGACGAGCAGGAACGAGGGCAGGAAGATCGCACCGAGGGCGAGCAGGCCGCCCAGCGGTCCGTTCGGTGCCGGCCCGGCCACCGAGCCCAGATAGGCCGCGAAGGTGAACAACGGCCCGGGCAGTGCCTGGGCCGCCCCGTAGCCGGCGACGAAGTCCGCGTTCGCGACCCAGCCCGGATCGACCGTGCCGGCATGGAGCAGCGGCAGGACCACATGGCCGCCACCGAAGACCAGCGCGCCGGATCGATAGAACGTGTCGACGATCGCCACGGTCTGCCCGCCCACGATCCGGGCCAACGGCAGCACGGCCAGGAGGCCGGCGAATGCCGCCAGGGCGAGGAGGGCCCCGCGCGGCAGGGCCCGGCCCACGCGGCTCAGCGCCGTGCCTGGTTCGGCGCGACGCCCGAGCAGGAGTCTGCCGAGGACCGCTCCGGCGAGGATCACGAGCGGTCCCGTGACGGGCGACGGCATCGTGAACGCGACGACGGCGCCGGCACCCGCAATCGCGACGCGGCGCGCTTCGGCAGCGTGGGCTCGGGCCATCGCGACGACGGCGACCGCCACGACCGCGACGGCCGCGAGCGCGAGACCGTGGACCCAGCCGGCGCCCGCGATCGATTCGGAGCGACTGAGGGCCGCGAAGGCGAGCATCGCCAGCGCTGACGGTGTCGTGAATCCCAGCCAGGCCACGATTCCGCCCAGCCGCCCCGCGACGGTCGTCCCGATCGCGATCCCCAGCTGCGAGCTGGCCGGTCCGGGAAGGGCCTGACAGAGCGCGATGAGGTCGCCGAACGTCGCCGGATCGATCCAGTGCCGCCGGTCGACATACTCCCGGCGGAAGAATCCGAGATGGGCGATCGGGCCCCCGAACGACGTCAGGCCGAGTCGCAGCGCGACGCGGAAGACCTGGCCGATCGCGACGCGGGGCGCCGGCAGCACGTGTGGCGAGCCGCTCGCGACGTCAGCGACGGTTCGGATCGAGCAGGTCAGGCGGCACGAGCCAGCGGAGCCGGGCCCGGCAATCGGCGACGCGGCCTTTCACGTCGAGCCGCGCGAGCTCGCCTTTCTTCATCGTCAGGCTGTCCGAGCCCGACAGCCAGCCGAGGAGCTCGCTGAAGTCGGGGTCGTGGCCCACGAGCAGCACCCGCCGTGCATCGCCGGCGTCGGCCAGGATCGAGTCGACGGTCGCCGGCCCGCAGCCACTGCTCAGCCGGTCGTCGAGCTGGACGTGCGCGCCGATCGCGTCGGCCACGACCTCGGCCGTGCGCCGTGCCCGCACCTTCGGGCTGGAGCGCACCGCGTCCACGCCGAATCCGATCCCAGCCAGGAACGCCCCGAGCCGTTCGGCCTGGAGCTCGCCCTTGTCGCTGAGCGGGCGGTCGTCGTCGTCGCCTGACCACGCGGCCGGATCGCCGGCGTCCGCGTGGCGGAGAAGGAAGAGCTGGAGGTCGGTCGTCGAGCTCATCCCCCGAGGGTAGCGAGGAACGTGGTGATCCGCCGCCGAAGATCGGCGTAGGTCGCGCGGTAGACCTCCAGGACCTCCGCGTCCGTCCCGCGCGCGCGGGCCGGGTCGGGGATGCTCCAGTGGGTCCGCGCGGCGGGCCCTGGGAACACGGGACACACTTCGGCCGCGTCGTCGCAGACCGTGATCACGTGGTCGAAGGGGCGATCGAGGAACTCGGTCATCGACTTGGAGCGGGCCCAGGCGTGATCGATCCCGGCCTCGTCGAGGACCTGGATCGCGCGCGGGCTGACCGTGCCCTCCGGTCGCGCGCCGCCCGACTGGACGCTCAGGCGGTCGCCGCCGAGCTCGCGGAAGATGCCCTCCGCGAGGATCGACCGGCAGGAGTTGCCGGTGCACAGCACGAGAATCCGGACCGGCTCCGCGGCGCTCATCCTGGCGGGTTGTGCCGGCGCCGCTCGGCGATCGTCCCAAATATGCGGACCCCTGGCCGATGTCGCTCAGGCGCCGCCCGGGAGGCGGCGAGCCGGTCTGCGCCGTCGAACGTCGGGCCGACCGCGCGCGCCTCGTCGCACCGCGTGCTCACGTCGTCGATCGGTTCGGACACGGCCCAATCGTGCCCGATTCCGGCCGCGGTCATGGGTTCAGGTCCTCCATCTCGCCGCTGGCGAGGAACACGACGTCCTCGGCGATGTTCGTGACGCGATCGCCGATTCGCTCGAGGTAGTACGCGGCGAACAGGATCCTGGTCCCGCGATCGACGTTCGCCGGATCCGCCCGCATCAGGGTCAGGACCTGATCGAAGGTCCGGTGGTAGAGCGTGTCGATCTCGTCGTCGCGTGCGGCGACGCGCCGGGCCGCATCGACGTCGACGTCGATCAGGGCGCGGAGAATCCCGCCGACGAGCTGGGCTGCGAGCTCGCCCATCGCCGGCAGGTCGACGTAGCGCTTCAAGGGCGGCTCGGGGGCCAGCTTGCGGACCTGCTTCGCCACGGACGCGGCATGATCGCCCATCCGCTCCAGCTCATAGCCGACATGGTCGAGCGAGAGGAGGAAGCGCAGATCGCGCGCGACCGGCGATTGCGTCGCGATCGTCCGCGTGATCAGCCCGGAGACCTCGCGCTGAGTCTCGTTGATCCGGCCGTCGGCGATGATCACCTCCGTCGCGGCCGAGGCGTCATGCGCGGCGAGGGCCGCGATCGCCGCCCGGATCGACTCCTCGACGAAAGAGCCCATCCGGAGGATGTCGTCCTTGATCTGGCGCATCTCGCGATCGAGCATCTCGCGCGCCGGCCGGGGTCCGCTGCCCGTGGTCGTCGAGGTCCGCGCCGTCTCGGTCAGGATCGCCGCGACCTGGTCCTCGACGACGCCCGGCGTCACGGAATCTTCGTCCGCCATGTCCGCCATGTCCGCCTCGGTCCCGCTCAGCCGAACCGGCCGGACACGTAGTCCTCGGTCAGCTGCTGCCTGGGGTTCGTGAAGATCTGAAGCGTGTCACCCATCTCGACGAGGCGGCCGGCCCGGTCCTCGCCGAGGGTGAAGAACGCGGTCCGGTCGCTGACCCGCGAGGCCTGCTGCATGTTGTGGGTGACGATCACGATCGTCACGGTCTCGCGGAGCTCGCTGATCAGGCCCTCGATCTTCAGGGTCGCGATCGGGTCGAGAGCCGAGCACGGCTCGTCCATCAGGATGACCTCGGGGCTCGTCGCGAGCGTCCGGGCGATGCACAGCCGCTGCTGCTGGCCGCCGGACAGGGCGAGCCCGGACTTCTTCCGCAAGTCGTCCTTGACCTCGTCCCAGATCGCGGCCCGACGAAGCGATCCCTCGACGATCTCGTCGAGCTGCCGCTTGTCCTTGGCGCCGTGCCGGCGCGGGCCGTACGCGACGTTCTCGTAGATCGACATCGGGAACGGATTCGGCTTCTGGAAGACCATCCCGATCCGGCGCCGGACGTCGACTGGCTGGACGTCCCGCGCACCGACGTCCTCGCCGTTGAACAGGACCCGCCCCGCGGCGCGCGCGCCGGGGATCAGGTCGTTCATCCGGTTGAAGCAGCGGAGCACCGTGCTCTTGCCGCAGCCGGACGGCCCGATCAATGCGGTGACGGCGTTCGCAGGAATGGCGAGCGAGATCGAGCGAACGGCGACCTTGGGCCCGTACGAGATCGTGACGTCATCGAGGCCGAGCTTCGCCTCGGCCGGTGCGATCGGCGTGGTGGCTGCCCACCGCGGCGTCTCGGTGACGGCAGGCAGCGATGCCGACACGGGCTGGCGTTGGGCGCCGGCCGATGTCGCGTCGCTCGGCGGTCGGAGCAGGATGGCCATGGGGACCTCGTCACTGGGGGAGGGCTTCGGACGGGCTCAGGTCAGGCACCGCTGACCCGCCGCTGCAGGACGCGGCCCAGGCCGCGGGCACCGAGGTTGAACAGCAGGACGGTCAGGATCAGGACGGCCGAAGTGCCGTTGGCGATCTGGGCGACGAAATTCCCGAGCCCTTCGGAATTCACGTGCCAGATGTAGACGGACATCGTCGTCGCGGTATGGAACGGGCTCCAGGGCGAGCGCGGGTCGGTGAGGCTGATGTAGCCGTAATCGAACGCACTCGGGGTCGACGAGCCCGACGTGAAGATCAGCGCCGCCGCCTCGCCGAAGATCCGACCGGCGGTCAGGATGATCCCGGTCACGACTCCCGGAATGGCGATCGGCAGGACGACACGAGTGATCGTCTGCCATTTCGTGGCCCCGAGGGCGAGGCTCGCGGCGCGCTCATCGGCGGGGACGGCGCGGATGGCCCCCTCGGTCAATCGCGTCATCAACGGCAGGTTGAAGACCGTGAGCGCCAGGGCGCCGGCGAGCGCCGAATATCCCCAACCGAACGTCGTCACGAACACGGCCAGGCCGAACAGGCCCACGACGATCGACGGGACGGAGGAAATGAGCTCCTGGCAGAACCGGATCGTGTTCGTCAACCGGTTGTCCGCCGCATATTCGGCCATGTAGATCCCGCCCAGCGTGCCCAGCGGAACGTTGATCAGGAGCGTCAGCGCGAGCAGGTACATCGAATTGAAGAACAGCGGCCCGATCCCACCGAGCTCGGTGCCACTCGGAGCGCTCGTCAGGAAGGACGGCGAGACTACGCCGATCGATTTGATGACGAAATTCAGGATGATCGTCAGCAGGAGTCCCACGACGGCGATGGCGATCGCCCAGAGCGTCGCGGTCGCGAGACGGTCGGCTCGGAGGCGGGCGGTCATGACCGCGTCGCCCGGCGCCCGATCCGGCGCGCGATCGTCACGAACCCGAACGACATCAGCAGGAGGATCAGGCCCATCGTCCAGAGCGCTTGGTTCCACGGCTGGTTGAACGTGGTATTGCCCATATCGATCGTGATCTGGGCGGTCATCGCCGCAATGGGCTTCGTGGGGTCGAATGGGATTCCCACCCGATTTCCGATGACCATCTGGACCGCCAGGGCCTCACCGGCGGCGCGCATCATCCCGAGAATGATCGCGGTGAGAATTCCGGCCCGTGCTGCGGGCAACAGGATGTGCCGGATCGTCTGCCAACGCGTCGTGCCCAGGGCGAGTGAGCCCATGCGGAGATCGCCCGGGACCGTGATCAGCGCGTCGTAGGCGATGCTCGTGATCGTCGGCAGGATCATCAGCGACAGCACGAGTGAGCCGGCGAACCAGCTTTTTCCGAACGTGAACCCGAGGCCGCGCAGGTCGTGCTGGAGAAATGGGACGAGCACCGAGGCGCCAAGAAATCCGTAGACGACGCTCGGGATCCCGACGAACACCTCCATCGCGGGCCGGATGATGTTCCGCGCCCAGGCCGGCGCGACCTCCGACATGAAGACCGCCAATCCGATCGACAACGGCGCGGCGATGAGCGCGGCGAGGACCGTGATCCCGACCGTCCCGAGGATGAACGGCAGGAGCCCGAAGGTGTTCGGCGGGTTGTCGGGATTTGGCGCCCAGGTTGCCGAGAGGATGTCCGTGATGGGGACGCCGCTCGCCACGAACAGGGTGAGCCCGCGAACGCCGATGAACACGAGCAGCATCCCGACGATGAACACGACGAGACCCGCCGACAGCATCGTGATCCGGCGCGGCAGGTCGAGCCGCTCGCGGCGAGTCAGTGAACGCTGGAGCGGGAGGGACGTCCGGGTGACGAGGAGTTCAGCCATCGCGGCTCCGGTGGGGATCGGCGCACGAACGCCTCAGCGGCCAGGCGCTCGTGGTGAGCTACCCGGCCGCGTTCAGCGCGATTACTTGGCGGGGGCGTAGAACAGGCTCGGGATCGTCGTTCCCTGGACGGTCGATCCGAGGACGTAGTCGAGGAAGGACTCGGCCAGGCCGCTGGCCTCGCCCTTCGTGTACATGTGGCCGTCGGCGGCGAGGCTGTACGTTCCGTTCTTCATGTTGTCGACGGTGGCGTCGACACCATCCAGCTGGAGTCCGCTGACGGCGCCTTCGTTCTCCTTGAAGTAGGCGAAGCCGATGACGCTGGTCGCACCCGGTGTGTTCTTGACGGCCTCGACGACCGCGCCGTTCGAGTCCTCGGTCAAGGCCTGGCCTGCGGCTTCGGCGGCGCCGCCCAGGACCAGCTTCTTGAACGTCGAGCGGGTGCCGGACGACTCGGGCCGGAGGATCAGGACGATCGCCTCATCGGGGCCGCCCACCTCCTTCCAATTCGTGACCTTGCCCGTCCAGAGATCCGTCGCCTGGGCCTTGGTCAGGCCCTTCACGCTGCTGACGTCAGGGTTCACGACCATAATCCAGCCCTGCCTCGCGACGATGTGGTCGACGAGCGCCGACGCGTCGGCCGGCTGGAGCTTGTCCTCGGCCCTGACGTCCGAGTTGCCGATCTGGACCGCGCCCTGGCTGACCTGGGTGAGGCCGGTCCCGGAGCCGCCGCCCTGGACCTGGATCTGCGCGCCCGGGCAGGCGGCGACGTAGTCCTTGCCCGCCTTGTCGACGAGCGGCTGCAGGGCAGTCGATCCGGCGGCCGTGATGCTGCCGGACGCGCAGGCGACGGAACCGCCCATGCCGGACGGCGGCGCGGTCGACGATCCGCCGCCGCCAGGCCCAGTGCTCATGGTCGGGCTCGGCGAGGCGGCGGCGCTGCAGGCCGCGGTCAGCAGGCCGGTGGCAAGGATCAGGGCGCCGAGGCGCCGCGTGTGAACGGTCAACATGTCCTCCTCGTGGCGCCGGGCGCACCCGGCCCGTCCGTGGCTCGCCGCCCTGGACGGGGGCGGGCCCAACGGTCACGAGCGGAGCCTCGGGTGGGCGGATGAACCCGGGCTTTGTCCGCCGTTAAGAGTTGATTAGCGCCACCAGCCGTCGCCCGGAATTGCCGTCAGGCGCACGGGACTCTGCCGACGTCCACGCGGAGCCAGCGACGGGCCCCGCGATGTGAAGGCGGCGCAGGGCTGGTCAACGGTCGGCGCGCGGCATTTTCGGGGCGTTTGCGTCGAGTCAACGCTGACCGCGGACTTGGGTCGAAATCCTGGGCGTCCACAAGATATTCGCGCGCACGATGTCTTCGCATTCGGCACAATGCGCGACGCGGGGGTGCAGTGGGAGATCACGATGACCGATGCGCCGGATGCCTCCGGAAATTCCGACGCGAGCCCGTCCGTCATGACGCCTGCGGCCGCTCTGGCCCGTCACCTCGAATGGCTCGAATTCGCGCTCGCCGCGGCGAAATCCGAGGAGACGTGGCGATCGTCGCGCCTGGAAAAAGCCACGAAGCAGAATCGCAAGAAGCGAACCGCGCGGCTCGCTGACGTCCGCGACGAGATCGCGGAATTGTCCGCGCTGCTCGAGGCGATCCGGGCGCTGCGGTCCGGGACCGCGGCCGCGGCGTCAGCCCCGCGCCGCCGTGGCCGCCCGCCGAAGTCGGCGTCAACCGAAGCGGCTCCGACGACTGTCGCGACGCCGCGCCGACGCGGTCGCCCGCCGAAGTCGGCGTCCGCGACACCGCCCGCCGCTTCCGCGCCGACCACGCCGCGCCGACGTGGCCGCCCGCCGAAGTCGGCGTCCGCGACACCGCCCGCCGCTTCCGCGCCGACCACGCCGCGGCGACGTGGCCGCCCGCCGAAGTCCGCGTCAACCGACGCGGCACCGACGGCTGTCGCGACGCCGCGCCGACGCGGCCGCCCGCCGAAGTCGGCGTCCGCGACACCGCCCGCGGCTACCGCGTCGACCACGCCGCGCCGCCGCGGCCGCCCACCGAAGTCGGCGTCCGCGACACCGCCCGCGGCTACCGCGCCGACCACGCCGCGCCGCCGCGGCCGCCCGCCGAAGTCGGCGTCCGCGACACCGCCCGCTGCTTCCGCGCCGACCACGCCGCGCCGCCGCGGCCGCCCGCCGAAGTCGGCGTCAACCGACGCGGCACCGACGGCTGTCGCGACGCCGCGCCGACGCGGCCGCCCGCCGAAGTCCGCCACGACGACTCCCTCAACCGGGGCCTGACCGGACTCGGCCATTCACGCGCCGCGATCAAACGGACCAGCCGTGGTTTGCCATCCCGGGACGGCGATCGACCGCGGCTCGACATCGGTCCATCTCCTCGTCGCGAGGATCGAGGCCGGCGGCCTGGTCGTCCTCGACGACGGGTCGACGTTCCTGGGTCTCGGCGCGGCCGTGGACGGCCCGGGCTCGCTCGACGGCCCGGTCGGGCCACCCTCGTGGAGACGGTCAGCGGATACGTCCAGCGGATACGTCCAGCGGGCGCGCGATCGAGGGGATCTGGACCGAGTCGGGGTGGCGATCGGCCGGATCGTGGGCACCGGGCTCTGCGAGGGAGCGATCGTCGCCGACGCCCGTGGCAGTGACCCATGGCGCGACCAACTCGAGGAACTGGCCGGGGGCTGGGTCGGCTGAACGTCCGCGCTTGAGGCGGTCTCGGGGACCGCGATCAGCGGCGATGGCGGACGAGGAGCGTCGGGCGGCCTTCGGCCAGGAGGAGCCAGCTCGTGCGCGCCGCAACCCGAGCGGGGCGGACCGTCGCATGAGCTGGGGTCAGGCGCGCTCGGGGCGACGCGGCGACGCTCTGACCCATCGTCGAGAAGACATTCCGGATTCGATCGCGCAGGGTGGGTCGATCCGAAGTGGTCATGGCGGGATCGTGGGCTCGGGCGGCTCCCGGAGCGATCGCCAAGCAGCCCGGCGGCCTTGCAAGCACGTTGAGGTTCGGCGGTGGAACGGCGCCTGATCAGAGCCCGGCGAGCACCCGCCCGAGTCGTCGACGGAACGGCAGCCCGGCCACGCCACGCCACGCCGGCCCCACCGACCGCCGCAGCCGGGCGACCTCCTTCTCGCGGCTCACGAGGTAGCGCCCCACGGCAGCGCTCTCGAGATCGCTGAGCGCACCGGCCCCCTCGACGAGGAAGCTCCGGGCGAGATGCGCAGCGACGTCGGCGTCGTGCATCAGCCCGAGGTGGTCCTGGAGCGCGGTCACCCGCGCGATCAGCGGCTCCACCTCGGGACCGAGCGCTTCGCGGACGAACTCGATCGTGTAGCGCAGCCATTTCCCGACGATCCGCAGCTCGTGGAGCGTCTCGACGTCGGCCCAGCGCAGGACCGGCTCGTACGCGCGGACCTGCTCGTAGGCAGCGAGCACCCGCGACGCCGTCGTGTCGCGGACCCGGTGCGGCTCCGTGGGCAGCACCGCCTGGGCCGCGACGCCCTCGTGGCGGACGAACTCGGCGTAGTCGTCGAGCCAGCGCCGGTAGGCGTCCGAGTCCAGCTCACGGACCAGGAGCTTGCGGGCGTCCTCGCGGTGGACCCGCCAGGCCGCGAGGAGCGGCTCGAGGGCGCGCTGCTCCGTGGCCGAAAGGTCGGCCCGATACGCGTCGGCGGCTTCGAGCAGGACGTCCAGGTCGCGAACGGCGCCGAGTCGGGCAGCCACCTCGCGGAGCCGGCGCCGGTGCTTCCGGGTCCGATCGGCCCGGAACGCGCCACCGAACACTCGCCACGCCGCTCGCTGGCGGCGGGTCGCGACCCGCATCGCGTGGAGCTCCTCGAGGTCGTCACCGGCCCGGGTCCCGGCTTCGCGGGCGATCATCCGGGCGAGGTGGAAGCGCAAGACCTTCCGGCCGGCCTCGGCAACCGGGTCGTCGGCGAGCACGCCGGGTGTCTTGCCCACGGTGAGGCGCGGCCGTTCGGTCTCCGCTGCGTCTGCCGGCGCGGACCGCCGGGGCCGAGGGCGCGACGGGGCAGCGACCGGTTCGACGTCCGCCTCGCCGGCGACGTCCGGTCGCGGAGCCTCCGCGACGGGAACCGTTGGCGCGGGCAGCGCGGGGGCCCCATCCGCCTCCGGCCGGACCGACTCGGCTGCGGGCGGTTCGGCGATCGCCGCATCGAGGGCTTCGAGGACGGCCCGCCCCACCGCGCCGATCGGCTCGGCGCCGCGTGTCGGCACGGAAGCAGGCGTCTCGTCGATCGCCGACAGCGACGGCGGCTTGCGACGCCCAGCGCGTGATTCGGTCGCGACCACGGCTCGGAGCGCGGACTGGAGCTTGGAGGTGGTCGCCGGTGCCAGCCCGCGGTCGCTCGCGAGGGCTCGATCGATCTCGAGGAGTCCACCCTCGTCACCCTTCACGAGCTCGACTTCGAGCTCGACGAACCGTCCCACGACGCGGCTTCGGCTGACGGCGTCGACCTCGTCCAGGCTGAGCTCGACGGTCGTCCCGCGCCGCTCCAGGATCCGCTTCCGGCGGAGCTGGCGGATCGTGACCACCTCGACGAGGGGCGCGTCGCCGCATTGCTCCAGAATCAGCGAGCGCGCGTCGGAGGCCGGCCAATCGCGGGGATGGGCGGTCCGGTCGGCCGGGCCTTCGAGCTCCTCGCGGCGATGGACGTTGCCATCGCCGACGCGCCGAGCCGACGACTTCACGGCGACCGTCGTCGTCTTCGCCGTCTGGCGGAGGCGGGCGGCGAACCCGGCCCGCGCGAGCGCCCCGCCGGCCGTGTCGATGTAGCGATCCTCGACCTGCGTGGACCGAACCGGTGCGGTCGCCCGGAACCCCGCGATGTCCTCGTCCACGAGGTACCGATCAGCAGCGGCCTCGTCGACCACGCGGTACTTCAGCTCGACCTCGATGGGCCGACCATGGGGTGCGCTCATCGGGGAGACCACAAGGTTGCAATCGTCTCGAATGGGCGGGGCGGGCAGCGCCGTCCAGCGTCGTCCAGGCGCGACAGCCCCCTCATGCGCGGGGGTCCAGGGAGCCGACGCCGGCCCTCGGCCGGTGCGGCCCGCTCGCCGCAATCGTCGCCGCGAGCGCCCGCGCCTTCAGCTCCTGGTGCGCGTCGCACGTTCCGGGCCGGCCCTGGGCGTCCTCGGTCCGCCGCCAGGCACCGGTCGATCCCAGCTGCCACGAACGCCGGTCGTCCGCGAGGAGGAGCGCGACGATCTCGGTCAGCCGCGCCCGCGCGTCGTGGTCCTCGACGGGGACCATCGCCTCGACGCGCCGGTCGAGGTTGCGGTCCATGAGGTCGGCCGAGCCGATGTACCAGTCCGGATCGCCGCCATTGGCGAACGACCAGATCCGGGAATGCTCGAGAAACTCGCCGACGATCGAGCGGACCGTGATCCCCTCGGACAGGCCCGCCACGCCGGGCAGCAGCGAGCAGGCGCCGCGCGAGATCACGTCGATCTTGACCCCCTGCTGGGATGCCCGGTAGAGGGCCTCGATCGCGGGCTGGTCGACGATCGCGTTGACCTTCACGACGATCCGCCCCTCGCGACCCAGCGCGACGTGGGCGATCTCGCGATCGACGAGCTCGAGGAAGCGCGAGCGGAGGCTGTGCGGGGCGACGAGCAGCCGGCGGAACGTCCGCTGGCGGGAGAGGCCGGTCAGCACGTTGAACAGGTCGGTGACGTCGGCGCCGAGCTCCGGCCGGCAGCTGAGCAGGCCCAGGTCCGTGTAGATCCGGGCGGTCTTCGTGTTGTAGTTGCCGGTCCCGATGTGGACGTAGCGGCGCAGGCCGGAGCCCTCCCGGCGGACTACGAGGCAGACCTTGGAGTGGGTCTTGAGCCCGACCAGGCCGTACACGACGTGGGCGCCGGCCTGCTCCAGGCGCCGGGCCCAGACGATGTTCGCCTCCTCGTCGAAGCGGGCCTTGATCTCGACCATGACGACGACCTGCTTGCCGCGCTCGGCGGCCCGGATCAGGTCGCGCACGATCGGCGAGTCGCCCGACGTGCGGTAGAGGGTCATCTTGATCGTCAGGACCTCGGGATCGTCGACGGCCTGGCGGATGAACCGCTCGACCGACGCGCTGAAGCTCTCGTACGGGTGGTGCACGAGCAGGTCGCCCAGGCGGATCGCCGCGAGCACGTCCGCGGGCTCGTCCTCGTCGGGCGGGACAAGGCGCGGGGGCGTGACCGGCAGCCACGGCTCGCTCTTGAGGTCGGGCCGGTCCAGGTCCGCGATGTCCCGCAGCCCGGTCAGGTCGAGCATGCCGCGGATCTCGTAGGCGTCGTCGTCGCCGAGGCCCAGGCCGCGGAGGAGGATCTGGCGGGTGTCCGGTGGCATCGAGCGCTCGACCTCCACCCGGACGGCCTCGCCGAAGCGCCGCCGCCGGAGCTCCTCCTCGATCGCCATCAGGAGGTCGTCGGCTTCGTCTTCCTCGAGGGCGAGGTCCGCGTTGCGCGTGACCCGGAACAGGTGGTGCTCCTCGACGACCATGCCGCTGAACAGCAGGTCCAGGTTCGCCTCGATGATCTGGTCGAGGAGGACGAAGCGGTTCGGGGCGGCTTCGTAGAGGCGCGGCAGGATCTGGGGGACCTTCACCCGGGCGAAGCGGCGCTCGTCGGTCTCGGGATCGCGGAGCTGGACCGCGATCGACAGGCTCAAGGTCGAGATGTACGGAAACGGGTGGCCGGGGTCCACCGCGAGCGGCGTCAGGACCGGGTAGATCTCCTCGATGAACCGCTGCCGGAGCACGTCGTGGTGCTCGGGGATCGCGCTGTATTTGACGATGTCGATGCCCTCCTCGGCGAGGGCCTTGCGGATGTCGGCCCACGCCGCGGCCTGGTCGGCGACGAGATCCAGGACGCGCAGGCGGCAGGCGGCCAGCTGCTCGGCAGCGGTCCGTCCGTCGGGTGCGGTTGACGTCGAGCCGGCGTGGACCTGCTGGCGGAGGCCCGAGATCCGGATCTGGAAGAACTCGTCGAGCATCGAGGCAAAGATCGTCAGGAAGTTCACCCGATCGAGGAGCGCGTTCCGCGCGTCCCGGGCTTCCCACAGGACGCGGGCGGCGTAGTCCAGCCAGGCGAGCTCGCGGTTGAGGTACGGATTCGGGTCCGCCCGGCGCGCGGCACGCGCCGCGCGGGTGGCGCGTGACGCCGCGGCCCGGCCCTTCGCGCGCTCGCCCCGGGTGCGCGCCTTGCCCGTCATCGGGGCGGACGCGAACGTCGCGGCGGCAGCGGCGGACTCGGCGTTCATCGTGTGGCGGGCGGATCCTCTCGATCCCGACGATCCCGGCGCCGGGCCGCCGAGGATAGCACCGCGTCGGTTCCGATCCGCCGAGAGTGGGAGGTCAGGGCCCGCCGCGAGCTCGGTGCCGGACCGCCTCGCTCAGCGTTCGGCGACGTACCGACGCTCGCCGGTCCGGCCGTCGAGGAACACGCGCATCGTCGTCCCGGTCGTCGGGTCGACGAAGGCTTCCTCCGTGCGCCGGAAGCGCGGCTCGAGTCTGCCGGCCGGCTCTCCGCCGCCCGGCCCGGCGGATTCGAACGAGCGCTCGGCATCCTCGGAGCGATAGCGGTTCCGCTCGATCGCGAGGGCGACGAGGATCGCAGCCGCGACCACCACCAGCCACAGGCCGGACGCGCCGGCCGGCCCGAGCGTCAGGAGCCCGAGCCCGCCGACGAGCATCAGGACGGCGACGACCGCGACCAGGACGCGGGTCGTCGCGGTCAGCATCCTGCGGCCGAGATCGGCGGGTCGGGCGGTCGGCGGGTCGGGGGTCGGCTATTCGGCGATCGGGTTGGCGCTTGCGTCCGGCTCGATGACGACCGCCGTCCCGTAGGCCACGATCTCGGTCATCGTCGTGGCCATCTCGGAGCTGTCGAAGCGCATCGAGACGACGGCGTTCGCGCCCATCAACGTGGCGTTCTTCACGAGCCGGTCGAGGGCCTGGCGGCGGGTGTCCTCGAGGAGCGAGGTGTATTCCTTGATCTCGCCACCGCCCAGTGAGCGGAGGCCCGCGATCAGGTTGCCCGAGAAGCCTCGGCTCCGGACGACGAGTCCGAAGACCTGGCCCTTCGTCTCGGTGACGCGATGGCCGGCGATGTATGGCGTGGTCGCGACGATCATCTGGTGTCCCTCATGCATGCAGGTCGTGCTGATGGCCGCTCGTAGCGCGCCGTTCCGTGCACGCGGGGCACGGACAGCGGTCGCGCAGCAGGCCGAACGTGTAGAAGCCGGTCGAATGGCCGTCCGCCCAGTGCGGGGAGACGGCGTAGTTCCCGACGAGATGGATGTCCGTGAGCCGCGTCTGCTCGTCCGTCAGGGCCGGCGCGCTGTCGAGCCAGCCGGGCATCCCGGCCTCGCCGCGGCAGTAGGCGCACGGGCACAGCCAGCGCAGCGCGGTCAGGTCATAGAGGGTCGCGTGGCCGTCGGCCCAGTCGATCGCGAGGGTCCTCGCGGTCCGGTCGGCGTGGATCCGGAGGGGGCTCGTCGGCGAGCCGGTGGTGGCCGCGGCCGGACCCGATTCGGTGGAATCCCGCTCGCTGATCATGGGGTCATCATCGCACGGGTCGGGACCATCGTCCCGGGGCCTCCCGAGGGCGCGGGACGTATCCTCCGGCGGTGACCAGCGCCAGCTCCATCCGGGTCATCCGGCCATGACGCTCCGGATCGAGGACCTCCACAAGCGGTTCGGGCGGGTCGTCGCCCTGGACGGCCTGACGTTCGACGTGCCCGAGGCCCAGATCTTCGGCTTCCTCGGCGCGAACGGTGCCGGCAAGACGACGACGATGCGGATCGCCTTGGGCGTCCTCGCCGCGGACTCGGGGACGATCTCGTGGCGCGGTGCCGACACCCGGGGGCTGCCGCGGGCGACGTGGGGCTACCTGCCCGAGGAGCGCGGCCTCTACCCGCGGATGGTCGTCCTGGACCAGCTCGTCTTCTTCGCGACGCTCCACGGGATGGCCAAGGACGTCGCGCGCAAGACCGCACTGGACTGGCTGCACCGCCTGCGCGTCCCCGACCTGGCCGAGCGCCGGGCCGAGGAGCTCTCGAAGGGCAACCAGCAGAAGATCCAGCTGGTGGCCGCGATCCTCCACGACCCGCCCGTGCTCCTCATGGACGAGCCGTTCACCGGCCTGGACCCGGTCAACGTGGCGATGCTCCGGGAGGCGTTCCTCGAGCTCCGCGACCTCGGCCGGACGCTGATCTTCTCGACCCACCAGATGGAGACCGTCGAGGCGATGTGCGAGTCGATCGCGATCGTCGATCGCGGCCGGGTCGTCGTCGGCGGGCCGCTCCGGGAGATCAAGCGGGCGAGCGGGCGACGGCTGGTCGAGCTGTCGGTCGACGGCGACCACCGGCTGGCCTGGCTCTCCGCGGTCCCGGGCGCGCGGGTCCTCCGGCCGGGGATCGACCGGACCGAGATCGAGCTCGACGAGGGGGTCGAGCCGAGCGCGCTCCTCGCGGCGGCAATGGCGGCCGGCGCCCGGGTCAGCCATTTCGAGGTCGCCGAGCCCTCGCTCGAGCAGATCTTCATCGACCACGTCGGGCGTCCGGCGGACGAGGAGGGGCAGCTGGCTGACTCGGTCGCCGGCCAGCGAGTCGGCGACGCGGAGGACGCGGCATGACCGGCGTCGGTGGGGCAGCGCCCCGTCGCGACGAGCCGGCCTTTCCGAACACGGGGCACATCGCTCGCCGGGAGTACCGCGAGCTCGTCCGGTCGCGCCTCTTCCACATCTCGACGATCGTCCTGGTCCTGCTCGCCGTGGGCGTGGCGCTCCTCCCGATCGGGGTCCGCCTGATCGACCGCGGCGGGACCACCCGGATCGTGGTCGCGTCGACCGACCAGTCGCTGGGGAACAGCACCAAGGAGTTCCTGACGGGGCTGCTCAACACCCAGGGATCGCGGAAGTACACGATCGACGTGGACACGACGTCGACGCCGGATCAGATCACCTCCGCCGTCGAGGACCATCGCGTGGACGCCGGCGTGATCACGACCCGGGACGAGCAGGGCCGGATCCACTTCACGGTTCAGGCCGGCGAGACCGTCGGCGACCAGACGATTCAGCTGCTCAACGTCGGTTCGCTCGCGATCGCCGTCTTCGACTTCGCCGCGCGCAACCCCGTGAACGGGTTCCTCGCGCCCGACTTCCAGACGTTCCGGACCGGCCTCGGCGGCGCCGGCGGATCGGGCGTGCCCTACGACCCGACCGCGTACGCGAGCCGCGTGATCGTGGGCGTGATGCTCGGGGTCCTGATCTTCATCACGATCGTGATCTACGGGATGTGGGTCGCCTCCGGTGTCGTCGCCGAGAAGTCGAGCCGGGTGATGGAGATGCTCGTGGGCGCTGCGTCGCCGCGCCAGCTCGTCGTGGGCAAGGCGGTGGGGATCGGCCTCGCCGGCGCGACGCAGGTCGCGCTCGTCCTCGCGCCCGCGATCCTTGCCCTCTTCCTCGAGGAGCAGCTGGCAACCGCGGTCCTGGGGCCCACCGATGGGGTGACCCCGTCGCTCCGGGCGTTGTCCGTGCCGCTCCTCGCCGAGTTCGCGCTGTTCTACACGCTCGGCTTCGCGCTCTATGCGCTGATCTACGCCGCGGCGGGCTCGCTCGTGAGCCGGCCCGAGGACCTCCAGATCATCGCCCTGCCGCTCAGCCTGATCGCGATCACCGGCTATCTGCAGGCGATCCTCGCCCTGACCGGCGGGATCACCTGGTTCATCCGGTTCGCCTCGTACATCCCCTTCTGGAGCCCGTTCGTGATGATGACCCGGCTGTCGGTGGGCCGGGTCGAGCCGATCGAGCTGGCCGTCTCGCTGGGCCTCCTCGTCGCGACGATCCTCGCCGTGGGCGTGATCGCGATCCGGATCTACGGGGCCGGTGTCCTCCTTTACGGCCAGCGCCCCGGGTTCCGGGCGTATGTAGAGGCGGCCCGGCGGGGCTGACGTCCGTCGCCCAGGGACGCGACACGCGGGGCGCGCCGCACCTGAGTCGCCACACGACACGGATCGGACGACGACCAGCCCCGGACGGTCACTCTCCCCAGTGTCCGAAATCGGACGGCGGCGAGCCGAGGAGCGTCCTACTCGTCGAAGAGGAGCGGGAGGCGGCGGATCAACGCGATGACCGGCGCCGCGGCCGTCTCCGGCGCATCCTCAGCCGCAACGATCGGCGTCGCACGCTTTCCCGGCGCGGCCACCGGCACGTAGCGCCACAACCGGGACGTCACCCCCGACAGGTAGGGCGACGTCCGCTGCCGGGCGAGGATCCCGGCAATCCCCTGGGCCGCGGCCGCCGCGTGGAGCGCCCGGCCCTCGGCCGCGATCGCGGGCACGGCCACGACCTCGTCGCCGGGATGGAGGATCCGGCGGAGCTGCTCGCGCCGGCGGTGGAGGGGGAGCGCCAGGAGCGAGCGACCGTCCAGGTGGAGGAGATCGAAGGCCAGGAACGCGACTGCCCGCCCGGACTCGCCCGCGATCCGTCGCTCCAGCTCGGCGTTGTCGGCCAGGCCCGCCTCGTCGACCGCCACGAGCTCGCCGTCGAGGACCGCCGAGCGGGCCGCGACCCGGACGGCCATCCCGGCCAGCTCCGAGAGACGACCACCGACGTCCCGGCCCGTCTCGTCGATCACGCGGACGTCGCCGCCGCCCGCGGCATCGGCGGGCCCCACGTAGGCGAGCGCGCGGAGGCCGCCCCACCACGGCTCGAAGACGTGCGCCTCGGAGTCGAACGGCTCGGCCGCCGGCTTGGGCCGCATCGGGCGGAGCCCCTCGGGCAGGTTCGGCAGCGTCGCGAGCTCGGGCTCGAGCCGGAGCGACAGCTGGTCGCGCATCGTCGGCCGATGGTAGCGCTAGACTCGTCGCCGTCGTCGACGATGCGGTCGACTCCGCGCTGCCCGCGTCACCGTTCCGTGCCGGGCCGCCCCACCAGCTGCAGGACGCGGAGGTTTGTCAGTCGTGCCTCGCCCGTTCCGTCCCGACGACCTCTATCGCTTCCGGGTCGCCACCGATCCGCGTCTCTCGCCGAGCGGCGACCGTGTCGCCTTCACCGTCCAGACGGTCGCTCCGACGAAGGACGGCTACCGCCACGCGATCTGGTCCGTCCCGACGGACGGCAGCCGGGAGGCCCAGCGCCTGACGATCGGCGCGCGCCATGACACGGCGCCGCGCTTCGCCCCGGACGGCCGGACGCTCGCCTTCCTCTCCGATCGCCGGATGCAGGTCGAGGAGGAGCCCGGGGCCGGTGACCCGAAGAAGCGCGAGGACGCCCAGCAGATCCACCTCCTGCCGCTCGACGGCGGCGAGGCGCGCCGCCTGACCGACCTGCCGCGCGGCGTCGACGCGTTCTGGTGGTCACCGGACGGCACGCGGATCCTCGTGAGCTCGGCCTCGCGCGGTGCCAGCCGCGAGGAGGATCGCAAGCGGCGCGGGATGACCGGCGCCACGAAGCCCGGCGAGGCACCCGAGTCCGACTACCACTTCGTCGACCGGCTCGGCTATCTCGCGAACGGCGCCGGATTCGTCTACCACCACAAGGCGCAGCTGTGGGTCGTGGACGTCGCGACGGGCGCGGCCCGGTCGTTGACCGACGAGCCGGCCGGCGTCGACGGGGCCGCGTGGTCGCCCGATGGCAGCCGGATCGTCTACGTCACGAACCTCCGCCGCGACCACGACATCGAGGTCCGCTCGCACCTGGTGGTCGTCAATGCCGACGGCCGCGGGCGGACGACGCGGCTGACGGGCGACGCGGCGGTGCTCGTCGAGCCGGTCTGGATGCCCGACGGCAAGCACGTTGCCGCCATCGGCGGCTACCTGCCCGAGAACTTCTACCGCTTCGACGCCTGGCTGATCGCCACCGACGGGTCCGACGCGTCGGCGCGGGCCGGCGGTCGCAATCTCACCGGCGAGCACGACCTGATGATCGCGTCGTCGCTGGGCAGCGACATCGTGCCGGGCGAGACGGCTCGGCTCGCGCCATCGGCCGACGGCCGCTG
>DASSHB010000123.1:0-11402 GCA_035693125.1 Candidatus Limnocylindrales bacterium
GCTCCTCGAGCGGGCCGGCGTCCTCGCATCGGGGAACGACCTGCTGCCCGCGGCGTGCTCGGTCGTCGAGGGGCTCACCGCCTTCCGGCGGGCGCTGACGCGCCTCCTCGGTCGCCCGATCGGGCTATCAGGCTCCGGCCCGACGCTGTGGGCCCTCTATCCTTCCCTCGACGACGCCGACCTTGCCGCCGAGTCCGTCCGGGCGGCCGTGGGCACCGGGTTCGTCGCGAGCCCCGGCGACGGCCCACCGTTCGTCGCCGCAACCACGTTCCTCACCACGACCGAGCATGATTCCGAGGAGGGCCCCGACCGATGACCCGTCAGGCGATCCAGACGAACGGCGCGCCCGCCGCGCTCGGGCCGTACAGCCAGGCGATCCGCAGCGGCGACACCGTCTACTGCTCGGGCCAGATCGGCCTCGATCCGATGAGCGGCGAGCTGGCCGACGGCGTCGAGGCCCAAGCCGAGCGAGCGCTGAAGAACCTGGCCGCGGTCCTCGACGCCGGCGGGCTCGGCTTCGACGATGTCGTCAAGACGACGATCTTCCTGGCGGACATCGCCGACTTCGCGGCCGTCAACGAGGTCTACGGCCGCGAGATGCCGACGCCGCCGCCCGCCCGCTCGACGATCGGCGTCGGCGCATTGCCGAAGGGCGCCCGGGTGGAGATCGAGATGATCGCCCGCCGGCCGATCGCGGACGCGGTCTCCGACCGGCGGTCGTGACGGGGTGGACCCGATCGTCGCGTTCGTGATCGGCGTCCTCGTCGGCGGCGGAATCGTCCTGGTCGGGGTCGCACTGCGCCGCCTGCCCGCCGGCATCGCCGCCCCAGCCCATCCGGGGACGGCCTCGGCGGCGGCGACGCCGCCATCGCCCCGAGTCCTGTTCCGGACCGAGTCGCGCAAGATCCAGGCCAGGATCTCGCGCCGGACGGGGAGCGGGTCGGTCCAGCACGCCACGATCGACCTGACCGACTCGGCCACCGGCGCCCGGATCCACGTCGCGGACGGCGTGCCGTCGATCGAGATCGACGGCGCCGCCTACGATCGCCTGGCCGACGTCCCCGAGCGGCTTCGCACCGCGCTCGAACGCGACCTCGCGCTGCTCCGCGACGCCGACGTGCCGGAGGAGCTCAAGTCGGCCATGCTGGCGCTCATCGGCGGCGACGACGAAGCCGCGTCGGGGACCCGCGAGGTTTGACACTCGCTCCGAGCCGCCCCTACGATCCGGGCCACCTTCTGATGACATCCACACCTCGACACGCGCCGGGCCCTGACCGCGTCGGGATCGCCGCCTCCCCGACCCTCGCCCGCCCGCGTCGCCCTTCGTGAACCCCCCAAGTCCCGGCACCGCTCCGCGCGTGGCTGCCGTCGTGATGGCGGCCGGTCTCGGCACCCGGATGAAGTCGCGAACGCCGAAGCTCCTCCACGAGCTGGCCGGCCGCCCGATGGTCGCCTACGTCGTCGACGCCGGGCGCGAGGCGACGGGCCGGCCGCCCCTCGTCGTCACGAGCCCGGTCACGGCCGGCGTGCGCGATGCCCTCGCCGGCACCGACGTCGACTTCGCCTTCCAGGCCGAGCCGCGCGGGACGGGCGACGCGGTCGCGGCCGCCGTGGCGGCCCTCCCCACCGACGTCGACGATATCCTGGTCCTGACCGGGGACGCACCGCTCCTCGAGCCGGAGCTCCTGACGGCGCTCCTCGACGAGCGCCGCCTCGACGAGGCAGCCATCGCGCTCGTCGCCGTGGACGCGATCGATCCCGCCCACCTGGGCCGGGTGATCCGCGACGACGCGGGCACGGTGGAGCGGATCGTCGAGAAGAAGGACGCGACCGACGAGGAGCTGGCGGTCAACGAGATCAACTCGGGGCTGTACGCGTTCGACGCGGCCTGGCTGCGGAAGCGGATCGGTGCGCTGAGCCCCTCGCCGCGGACCGGTGAGCTGTACCTGACCGAGCTCGTCGAGATCGCCCGGGCGGACGGCCGGCTCGTCGTCGCGCTGACCGTCGAGGACGACGGCCGGCTGCTCGGGATCAACGACCGGGCGGAGCTGGCCCAGGCCGAATGGGACCTCCGGACGCGGATCAACGCGGCGCACATGCGGAACGGCGTGACGATGCGCGACCCGTCGACCGTCTACCTCGACGCGACCGTGACGCTGGCCGAGGACGTCACCCTCGAGCCGAACGTGATCCTGCGCGGCGCGACCTCGGTCGGGGAGGGGACGACGATCGGGGCCGGCTCCCAGATCGTGGATTCCCGGATCGGCGCCGGTTGCCTCGTGTGGGCCTCGATCGTCGAGCGATCCACCGTCGAGGACGGCGCCCGCGTCGGACCGATGAGCCATCTCCGCTCGGGAACGCACGTCGGCGCCGACGCCGAGGTCGGCAACTTCGCCGAGCTGAAGAACACGCGCCTGGGCCGGGCCGTCAAGCAGCACCACATGAGCTACCTGGGTGACGCCGAGCTGGGCGACGGGACGAACGTGGGCGCCGGGACGATCACGGCGAACTACGACGGGCGCAAGAAGCACCGCACGACGATCGGCAAGGGCGTCTTCCTGGGCGTCGACACGATGCTCCGAGCTCCACTGACGGTCGGCGACGGCGCGAAGACCGGGGCTGGTGCCGTCGTCACGCGGGACGTGCCGCCGGGCAAGCTCGCCGTGGGGATGCCGGCCCGGATGCGCGACCCCCGGCCCGTCGAGCCGGTGGAGCCCGTCAGCCCGGAGACGCCCGACGCCGGCGCAGCGACCTCCGACGGGGCCGGCTGATGCTCGACCTCCTCGTCATCGTCCTGCTGACCCTGCTCGAGGGCTTCTTCGTCGCCGCGGAGATCGCGCTCGTCTCGATCCGCCGCTCGCGGGTCGAGCAGCTCGTCGAGGAGGGCAGCTCGGGCGCCCGGCGGGTCCGCCGGCTGCTCGACGACCCGGGCCGGTTCCTCGCCGTCTCCCAGCTCGGGCTGACCGTCATCGGCTTCTTCGCGTCCGCGTTCGCGGCCGTCAATCTCTCGGAGGCGTTCGCCCGCTTCCTCGAGGGGTTCGGTGTGGGCAGCGCCTCGCAGGGAGTCGCGCTCCTGATCGTCACGGTGATCCTCGCCCTCTTCACGATCATCTTCGCGGAGCTCGTCCCGAAGACGCTGGCCCTGTCCAGTCCCGAGCGGTTCGCCCTCGCGCTGTCGGTCCCGATCGACTTCCTGGCGCGCGTCCTGGGCCCGCTGATCAAGGTCCTGACCGGGGTGACCCGGGCGATCGCCGGCGTGTTCGGTGCCCGCGTCACGAACGAGCAGAACATCACGGCCGAGGAGCTCCGCCTGATCGTGGAGCGGGGCGGCGAGCAGGGCGTCCTCGAGGCGGAGGAGGAGCAGATGATCAACTCGATCATCGAGCTCGGCGACCGCCGCCTCCACGAGGTGATGATCCCCCGGATCGACATCGTCGCGCTCCCGGCGTCGTCGCCCCTCGACGAGGCGATCGACAAGGTCGTCGACGAGGGCCACAGCCGGATCCCCGTCTACGAGGAGTCGATCGACGAGGTCGTCGGAATCCTCTACGCCAAGGATCTCCTGCCGATCCTCAAGGCTCCCGGCGCGAAACGGCCCGAGCTGCGCCAGCTCCTTCGCACGCCGGTGTTCGTCCCCGAGTCGATGACGATCGACGACCTCCTCCACGAGTTCCAGCGGCGGAAGGTCCATATCGCGATCGTCCTCGACGAATACGGCGGCACGGCGGGCCTGCTGACGATCGAGGACCTGCTCGAGGAGATCGTCGGCGAGATCCAGGACGAGTACGACACCGAAGAGCCGATGATCGTGAAGCTGTCCGACGACGAGGCTCGGGTCGACGGCCGGGCCGACGTCGACGACCTGGCCGAGCTGTTCGACACGCAGCTCGAGCTCGAGGACGAAGCCGAGTACGACACGGTCGGCGGGTTGATCTACCACCGGATCGGCGGCGTCCCGTCACCCGGCGACGTCGTCGAGGTGGATGGGCTGTCGCTGACGGTCGAGTCCACGGATGGGCGCCGAGTCGGGAAGGTGCTGGTCGTGCGGCGCGGGCCGGACGAGGACGGCGAGGCGCGCCCCGAGGAGGACGGCGACCGCTAGTGCGCCGCCCATACCCCCTCTGGGCCGGCGCTGTTTCACCTGGCCCCACGTCGGGCGTCTGGAAGCCGGACGATCGCCCCGAACGGGCTCTTCAGCGGTCGTTTGTTGGGGCAGGTGGAACATCCAACGGTTGAGTGCGCTCTCAGCCGTCTGATGTGGCTCGTGGTGAAACACGGCCCCGGGGGCGGCCGACCTACGCGGCGATCACCGAGACGATGATCTCCTCGAGACGCGCCCGCGCCTCCGGGTCCACCACGCCGGCCGCATCCAGCTCGCGGAGGGCCTCGTCGCGGTGGCGCCTCGCCGCGTCGCGGGTGTACTCGCGGGCACCGGAGCGCTCCAGGATCGCCACGACCTCTCTCACCTCGCCGCCCGTCGGCCCGCCGTCCCCGTAGAGCTGGGCGAGGCGCTCGCGATCCTCGGGGCCGGCGTGCTCGAACGCGTAGATCACCGGCAGCGTCTTCTTGCGCCGCGCGATGTCCGAGGCCTCCTTCCCGGTCGCCTGGGCCGCGCCCCAGATCCCGAGCAGGTCGTCGTTCAGCTGGAACGCGAGCCCGAGCGCCCAGCCGAAGCCCCGGTAGCGCGCGATCACCTCGTCGTCGTCGGTCGCCAGGAGCGCGCCCGCCTCGATCGAGGCCGCGATCAGGGCCGCCGTCTTGCGCCCGATCATGTCGAAGTACAGGTCGACCGACATCAGGTCGTCGCGCTCGGACGTGGCGATGTCGATGTACTGGCCTTCGCACAGCGCCACGCAGGTCTCGTCGTAGAGGCGCATCAGGCGGAGGACCTTCGTGTCGCTGAACCCGAGATCCGACAGCCGGTGGAGGGCCATCCGCGACAGGCTGAACAGCATGTCGCCGGTGTTGATCCCCTGGGCGACGCCGTGGAGCGCCCAGACCGTGGGCCGGTGGCGGCGCTCGCGATCGCCGTCCTCGATGTCGTCGTGGACGAGGCTGAAGTTGTGGCCGAGCTCGACGGCCGCGGCGCCAGGCAGGGCTGGGTGGTAGTCGCCGGCGATCGAGGCGTAGGCGAGGAGCCCCAGCAGCGGCCGCATCCGCTTGCCGGACGCAGACCCGGAGCCGTCGAGCCCCAGGTGGTAGCGGATCATGTCGTAGACGCCGGCGGTGGAATCGGTCTCGTGACCGCCGATGACGCGGAGGATCTCCGCCTCGGTGTCGGCGATCAGTCGAGCGGCCTCGAGGACCGGCTGGGCGGTGGTCATCGCCCGGCCATGGTAGCGGGATTTTCGCAAACATGCGAGTCCCAAGTAGCGGGTTGCGCCGTCAACGGCCGGCCACCCGGTCAGTCGCCCCGATACGTCCCGGAACCGCCCGTCGTCGCGTCGACGTGGAGCTCCCAGAGGGCCCGCTTGAGGTTCTCGGGCGTCGCGCACCAGCGCTCGTCGTTGGGCTCGTCGCCCCACGGCCCGAGGGACGGCCTGCCGGCGTGGAGGAAGGCGTCGGGCCGGAGGAGGAGACCGGAGAACTCGCCCGATTCCGTCCCGACGCCGGCGGTCAGGCGGAGCACCGTCTGGTCGTCGCGGATCGGCTCGCCGCAGCCGAGGCAGCGGATCGGATCGTCCATTCCGCGGAGCCTAGCGCGGTGGGCGGCGAGCAGGAGAAGACGCCGGTTCGGGGGACGCAACCGCACCGGCGCCTGACGCGGGTACGCAGGGCGGGCGGCGATGGATGAATCCCCGACCTTGCAACTTCATTCGATCCGGGCCAGCCGATCCTGACGGCCCCTGGCCGCCCGAGGTGCTACGTTTCGATCGTGCCGATCCCGCGCCGATACTCGACCGATGCGATCGTCCTCTCGCGGTTCGACTATGGCGAGGCGGACCGGATCCTGACGCTCATCACGCCGAGTGGCGGGAAGATCAAGGCCATCGCCAAGGGCATCCGCCGGCCGAGCTCGCGGATCGGCGGCTCGCTGGAGCCCTTCGCGGAGCTGACGGTCCTCCTCGCCCGCGGCCGGACGTTCGACGTCGTCACCCAGGTCAGCGTCGGCCACGCCTGGCTGAACCTGCGCGACTCCCTGGAGAGCGCGGCCACGGCGTGGTATCTCGCCGAGCTCGCCGACAAGAGCCTCGAGGAACGCCACGCGGCCGAGCCCGTCTACTCCCTCCTGAAGCGCGGCTACGAGCTCCTCGACGCCGGGATGGAGCCCGGCCGGGTCGCCCGCTGGTTCGAGATGCACCTGGCCGACGAGCTCGGCGTCCGCCCCGAGGTCGATCGATGCGTCGAGTGCGATCGCGTCCTGGAGGTCGCCGGCCGGTTCCGCTGGGTTCCGCCGCTGGGCGGCGTCCTGTGCGACCGCTGCCCCGGGCCGCCGCATGACCGAGCCGGGCTCAGCCTCGAGGCGCTGAAGCTCCTGAAGGCCTACCAGCGCCAGGACGCCGAAGCCCTTGCCGGGCTCCGGCTCGCGCCCGGCGTCGAGCGCGACGTCGAGACGGCGATGCGCGACTTCCTGCGGATCGTCCTCGAGCGCGACCCACGCTCCCTTGCCTTCCTCGACGAGATCCGGATCGGCGAGCCCGCCCGGACCGCGACGCCGGCCCCGACGGCGACGCCGGCATGACGAAGGCGCGCGTCGAGCTCCGCGACATCGCCACGGAGGACGACGTCCAGGCGGTCATGGGCCTCCGCCGCGGTCCCGGCCAGGATCGCTACCTCGGCGCGATGATCAGCCACTTCGAGGACGCGATCGCGGACGCCCACGCGTGTCCGCGGATGTGGTCCGTCCATGACCGTGCGACCGGCCAGCTCGTGGGCTTCGCGATGATCAGCGACGACATCCCCGAGGAGCGCCTGGCCGCGGACGACGACATCGTCGGGCCGTACTTCCTGTGGCGGCTCCTGATCGACCACCGCGCCCAGGGCCGCGGCTACGGCGCGGCGACGATCGACGCGATCGCCGACTTCGTCGCGGCCAAGCCGAACGGCGCGACGCTCCTTACTAGCTGCGCCGACGGCGACGGCTCGCCCCTGCCGTTCTACCTCCGCCACGGGTTCACGAACACCGGAACCCAGAAATGGGGCGAGCACCTGCTGGCCCTGGACCTTGCCTCGCGCCGCGCGGCCGGGAACGGGGGCCCCGCCTGAGCCAGCCACCGATCATCCCCCGGGGCAACCGGTTCCGCCATACCCAACGACCGGGCATGGAAGGGCGGCTGAGCGGCCTCTCGGGCGATCCCGACATCCCCGACCCCGAGCCCGAAGGTCCCACCGACCTGCGTGGCCGGCTCGCCGCCGGGCGCAACGCCGTCCGTTCGCTCGGCAGCACGATTCCGCGCGTCATCGGGCTCGTCTGGGCGGCCAGCCGGGTCCTGACGATCGGCCTCGCGGCCGCGACGATCCTGGCGGGCATCGTCCCGGCGATCACCGCCCTGATCGCCAAGCTCCTGATCGACGCCGTCGTCCGGGCCATCGCCGCGAACGCGAACGCCGGGGCCGTCGCGCCGGCCGTCGCCTTCGGCCCGCTGACCCTCGACCCCGTCGGTGAGGTGGTGCTCCTGGCGGCCGCCCAGTTCCTCGTCTACGCGGTGTCGTCGTTCCTCTCCACGCTCCGGAACGTCTGCCAGCAGCTCCTCCAGGAGCGGGTCACGAACACGATCCAGCTCCAGATCATGGAGCACGCCGCGAAGCTGGACCTCGCGTTCTTCGAGGACTCGACCTCGTACGACCTGCTCCGGCGCGCCCAGCAGGGAGCGAGCAGCCGGCCACTGTTCATGGTCAGCGGCGTGTTCGGGCTGATCCAGACGGCGATCGCCTTCGTGTCGATGATCGTCCTGCTGATCACCCTGAGCCCGCTGCTGGCGATCGCCGCGCTGATCGCCCCGATTCCGGGCTTCATCGCCGACACCCGCTACGGCTGGCGCGGCTACTCGTTCGCACGCTGGGCCTCGCCGCTGCGGCGCCGGATGGACTACCTGACGACCCTCGTCACGACCGACACGTACGCGAAGGAGGTCAAGCTCTTCGGGCTCGGCTCGTACTTCATCGACCGGTTCCGGCAGCTGTCCCGGGTCTACCAGGATCGTCAGCGCGGGCTCGTGGTCACGCGCTACTTCGTCGGGTTCGTGTGGAGCTCGATCACGACGCTCGTGGGATCGTTGACCTACCTGTACGTCGCCCTCGAGGCGATCGCCGGCCGGCTCACCCTGGGCGCGCTGACCCTGTTCACCCAGGCCGCGTCGTCGGTCCAGAGCTCCGTCCAGGGCCTGCTGAGCGGGGCCGGCTCGATGTACGAGAACAACCTCTACCTGAACGACCTGTTCGAGCTCCTCGCGACACCGGTCGGGATCGAGGGCGCCGAGGCCGCCCACCGGCTCGAGGCCCGGAGCCACCATCCGGCGCTCGATCCCGCCCACATCGGCGGCGAGCTCGTCTTCGACGCGGTGACCTTCCGCTACCCCGGCCGCGACGAGGACGCGCTGAGCGAGGTCAGCTTCCGGATCGCGCCGGGGGAGACGATCGCCGTCGTCGGCCGGAACGGGGCAGGGAAGTCGACCCTGATCAAGCTCGTGACCCGGCTCTACGACCCGACCGGCGGCCGGATCCTCCTCGACGACGTCGACCTGCGCGACATCGAGCCGGCCGTCCTCCGGCGCCTGATCGGCGGCATGTTCCAGGACTACGTGACGTACCAGGCGAGCGCGGCGGAGAACATCGGCCTGGGCGAGCTGACCCGGATCGAGGATCGCGCCGCGGTGGAGGACGCGGCTCGCAAGGGTGGCGCCGATTCGCTGCTGGACCGCCTTCCCGACGGGTGGGACACCCCGCTCGGCAAGTGGTTCGACGGCGGCGTGGAATTGAGCGGGGGCGAGTGGCAGAAGATCGCCCTGGGCCGGGCGTTCATGCGCGACGCCCGGATCCTGCTCCTCGACGAGCCGACGTCCGCGCTCGACGCGCAGGCCGAGTTCGAGCTGTTCGCGCGGTTGCGCTCGCTCGCCCGCGGCCGGACCGCGATCTACATCTCGCACCGGTTCTCGACCGTCCGCCAAGCCGACCGGATCCTGTTCCTCGAGCACGGCCGGCTCGTGGAGCAGGGGACGCACGAGGAGCTGATGGCGCTCGGCGGGCGGTATGCCCAGCTCTTCACGCTCCAGGCGGCGGCCTACACCGGGCAGCCGGTCGAACTGCCGGACGAGGTCGAGGCCGAGGTCGGCGCCTGATGGCGGGCGGCCCATCCCCCTGGCGCCGGCGACTCGCGATCTCGACGTTGGCGGCGGCCGGCGCGACCGTGGCCGCGCCGATCGTCCGTGGCGCGATCGGCGAGCGGTTGTCGGCCCGGACCGAGCGCCGGCTCAACCGCGTGACCGACGCGGGTGGCGGCGGCGAGGTCTCGGCCGCGGCGCGGGACCTGCACGAGCGCCTGACCGTCGTGGATCTCCACGCCGACTCGCTCCTCTGGGGCCGCGACCTCCTCGTCCGGGCGGACCGCGGCCACGTCGACGTGCCGCGGATGGTCGCCGGCCGCCTTGCGCTCCAGGTGTTCGCGGCCACGACCCAGGTACCGCGTCACCTGAACTACGACCGGAACGACGATCGCTCGGACGACATCCGCCTCGTCGCGCTCGCCCAGGGCTGGCCGCGGGCGACGTGGACGAGCCGGACCGCGCGGGCGGAGCATCTGGCCTCGCGGCTCCGCGATGCGGCGGATCGCTCCGAGGGGCATCTCTCGATCGTTCGCTCGGCGGCGAACCTCGACGGCTTCCTCGAGCGCCGCTCCGCGGACGCGTCGCTCGTCGCGGGGATGCTCGCGATCGAGGGCGCCCACGCGCTCGACGGCGACCTGGCCAACGTCGAGCGGCTCGACCGGGCCGGCTACCGGATGGTCGGGCTCGCCCACTTCTTCGACAACGCCTTCGCCGGGTCCGCGCACGGCGTTGCTCGAGGCGGCCTGACGCCGCTGGGCCGGGACCTCGTCCGCGAGCTGGAGCGTCGCCGGATCCTCGTCGACGTCGCTCACGCCTCGAGCGCGACGATCGACGACGTCCTCGCGATGTCGACCCGGCCCGTGCTGGCCTCCCACACCGGCGTCCACGGCGTCGCGGCCCATGACCGCAACCTGAGCGACGACCAGCTCCGGGCGATCGCCGCGACCGGCGGCCTGATCGGGATCGGGTTCTGGCCGATCGCTGCCGGCGGGGAGGGCGTGGACTGGATCGCCCGCTCCATCGCCCACGCGGTGGCGATCGCCGGCCCCGACCACGTCGCCCTGGGCTCGGACTTCGACGGCGCAGTCTCGGTGCCGTTCGACGCGTCGGAGCTGGCTCGTCTGACGGCCGCGCTTCTCGCCGCCGGCCTCGACGAGGCGACGATCGCGGCGGTGATGGGCGGCTCGGCGATCCGGCTCCTGCGCACGACCCTGCCGCCGGGCTGAGCGGGGCCTCTGCTAGCATCCCGGGCGAGCCAGCCACCGGCCATGCCAGGCCCGGGGGCAGAGAGGAGCCTCGTGACCGACACCCCCACGACCACGGATCCGGACGCCGTCGCGCCTGCCATCGCCAGCCTCGAGACGATCGTCTCGCTCTCGAAGCGGCGCGGCTTCGTCTTCCCGTCGAGCGAGATCTACGGCGGGATCAACGCGGTGTGGGACTACGGGCCGCTCGGCGTCGAGCTGAAGAACAACGTCAAGCGGGCATGGTGGCGGGCGATGGTCCAGGAGCGCGAGGACATCGTGGGCCTCGACGCCGGGATCCTCATGCACCCGCAGGTCTGGGTGACGTCAGGGCACGTGGGCAGCTTCAGTGACCCGCTCGTCGAGTGCCAGACGGACCATCGCCGCTTCCGGCTCGACGAGCTGCCCGGCGCGGAGGACCTCTCGCCGACGGACCTCATGGACCCGACGGTCGTCGACCGCCTCGGCCTGAAGTGCCCCGTCGACGGCGGCCCCTTGAGCCCGCCCCGCCGCTTCAACCTGATGTTCCAGACGTGGATGGGCCCGGTCCAGGATGACGCCTCGGTCGTCTACTTCCGGCCCGAGACCGCGCAGGGCTCGTACGTCAACTTCAAGAACGTCCAGGGCAGCTCGCGCAAGAAGATCCCGTTCGGGATCGCGCAGGTCGGGAAGTCGTTCCGCAACGAGATCAGCCCGGGCAACTTCGTGTTCCGGATGCGCGAGTTCGAGCAGATGGAGATGCAGTACTTCGTCCGCCCGGCGGAGGCCGCAGACCGCTTCGAGGAGTGGCTGCCACGACGCTGGGACTGGTACACGCGCTACGGCGTCACGCCCGAGCGGCTGCGCTTCCGCGAGCACGCGCCCGATGAGCTTGCGCACTACGCGAAGAAGGCGA
>DASSHB010000124.1:0-37664 GCA_035693125.1 Candidatus Limnocylindrales bacterium
CTGGCCGCGGCGATCCAGCGGTCCGCCACGGCCTTCGACGTGCCGCCCGGCGCGATCGCCCCGCTGATCCGTCTCGCCTGGCTTGCCCGCGGCCTCAAGGAGGTCAACCGCCTCCGTCCCGACGAGCTGGATCGTGGCCACCACGGACGGCTCGTCCGGCTGACCCTGGACCGACCCGGACGCGGCTGGGCCCAGCTCACGGGCGAGGAGTCGCCGGCGGCGCGCTGACCCCTGGACACCAACGAGCCCCGGAGGATGCGCTCCAGGGCTCGTTAGTGGCGTGGCACCGCGCGGACGAGCGGTCTGCCGGTGGACCACGGCTCGGGAGGCCGGGCCACCTCGGTCGTGTCCGGAGGCCCGGGGCTCGACCGTTCGATCGTCCGCTCGCCGGCAACGGTGCGATATCGTGCGTTGCAGCGGGACGAATGATGCGGGTCCTCGTCGAGGATTGTCAACGGTGTCGAAGAAAGTCGACGGTGTGCGACCGGCATCGGTCAACCGGTCGCTGGGTGCGCCGCGGGTCGATCTGACGACCGACGTGTGGCTCGCCGCGGACCTGTCGATGACCTTGTGCAACGTCGTCCACAAGCCGGCCCACCTGTCGCTGGCGGACGGCGACGCCTGGCGGCGCCGGGCGGCCGCCCTCGACGGCGGCTTCCTCGGCGCGATCGACCGGTACGCCAAGGAGGTCTGGATCAACCTCCTCGGACTCCCCTTCGACGTCCCTGCGGCGCGCTCGGCGGCCGGGTTCGTCGAGACCGTGGGCTCGATGGAACCGGACGAGCTCGTCCGCTATCTCGTGGGCTACTTCCGGCGGGTCTTCCGGCGCGAGACGCCGGCCGAGGTCATGGACGCGGCGATCGCCGGCGATCGGGCCGCCAAGCGGGAGTTCCGCCGGACGTCGTTCACGGACGAGGGCTGGGCCGACTGCCTCCGCCACCTCCTCGGCGCGGACCCGGCGGCGATCCAGGCGGAGCTGGCCGGCCTCCTCGGGCGGTGGCATCGCGAGGTGTACCAGGCGCTCGAGACCGAGGTCGAGACGGCCCTGCGCGGGTCGCTGGCGGCGTTCCGGGCGAGTGCGGAGGGCCGGTCGTTGTCGGCCACCGTGGAGCTCGCGGCTCCGGGTGTCACGTTCATCCCCGAGGCGGGTCAGACGAGCATCGTTCTCGTCCCATCGATCGCGATCCGCCCGCTCTGGGCGGTCACGGACCATCGCGCAGCGCAGGTGTTCGCATTCCCGGCTCCGGCCCGCCAGGACGAGCGGCCGGCGCCGCCGTCACGGCTCGTGGCGCTCGGCAAGGCGATCGGCGACGGCACGCGCCTGCGGATCCTGCGCGAGCTGGCGACCGAGCCCGCGACGCCGCCAGACCTGGCCGAGCGGATGCGGATGCCGCGGACGACGCTCCTCCATCACCTCCGGATCCTGCGCGCCGCGGACTTGATCGCGGTCAAGGTCAACGACGCCAACTACCACCAGTACCACGTCCGGGACGAGCACTTCGGGGAGATCGAGCGACTGCTCGAGGACTACCTGGGCTAGCGCCCGCGCGTCCGGCCCAGCCTCGCTATCTCTTGCCGAAGAGCGTGCCGAAGACGCCGCGGATGATGTCCTGGCCCAGCCGCGACGTCACGACCTTGCCGGCCGTCCGGACGCCGGTCTCGACCATCTTCTCGCGGGCACGGGCGTCGGCCCGGGCCTGCTTCTCGGCCGCGGCGCGGGCCTTCTCGGCGGCCCGCTGGGCGGCCGCCACCTCACGCGCCTGGCGCTGGATCTCGCGCTGCTGTTGGGCCGGCGTCATCTGGTTGAGGCCGCCGGCAGTCGTCGGCGGGACGCCGTTCGCCATCGCGGCCTGACCCGCCGCCTCGGCTGCCGCCGCTTTCGCCGAGGCGAGCCGAGCCGTGATCATCTCGTAGGCGCTCTCGCGGTCGACCGTCTGGCCGTACTTCGTCGAGAACGGGCTGGCCGCGACGCGCTGCTGGAGATCGGCGTCGGCGATCGCCGCCATCAGCGAGTCCGGGGCGAGCAACCGGGTCGCAGCGAGCGGCGTGGGCGTGCCCTTCGGGGTGAGCACGGTGACGAGCGCCTCGCCGGTCCCCAGTGACGTGATCGTCTGCTCGACGTCGTAGTGGGTCGTGACGGGGAACGTCCGGGCCGTCTTGCGCAGGGCATCGGCGTCATCCGGCGTGAACGCCCGCAGCGCATGCTGGACGCGGTTGCCGAGCTGGGCCAGGACGGACGAGGGGACGTCCGTGGGCGCCTGGGTCACGAAATAGACCCCGACGCCCTTGGAGCGGATCAGCCGCGCGGTCCGCTCGATCTGATCGAGGAGCGCCTCCGACGCGTCGTCGAAGAGGAGGTGCGCCTCGTCGAAGAAGAAGCACAGCTTTGGCTTGGGGAGGTCGCCCACCTCCGGCAGCGTCTCGTACAGCTGGGCGAGCATCCAGAGCATGAACGTCGAGAACAGCCGCGGCTGGTCCATGACGTCGCGCAGCTCCAGGACCGAGACGATCCCCTGCCCGTCCGCGGTGGTCCGGAGCAGATCGGCGACCTGGAACTCGGGCTCGCCGAAGAACGTGTCGGCGCCTTCCTGCTCCAGGACGACCATCGAGCGGAGGAGGACGCCGACCGAGGCCGCCGACATCCCGCCGTACTCCTCGAGGATCGGCTTGCCCTCGTCCGACGCGAGGAACTTCAGGGTCGTCGCGAGGTCCTTCAGGTCGAGCAGCGGCAGGTTGTTGTCGTCGCAGTATTTGAAGATCAGGGCGAGGATCGAGGTCTGGGTCTCGTTCAGGTCGAGGACCTTGCCGAGCAGGAGCGGCCCGAAGCTGTGGACGGTCGCCCGGACCTGCGCGCCGAGCTTGCCGGACAGCGACAGGAACTCGACCGGGTGCCCGGCCGGCTCGAACGTCCAGCCGAGGGACTGGGCCCGCTCCACGATCTTCGCGTTCGTCCCGTCACCGGGCGTCGAGATGCCCGTCACGTCGCCCTTGATGTCGGCGACGAAGACCGGGACGCCGGCCTTCGACAGCTCCCCGGCGAGGAGCTGGAGGGTCTTCGTCTTGCCGGTCCCGGTGGCTCCGGCGATCAGCCCGTGGCGGTTCATCATCGACAGCGCGACCTGGACGCGAGCCTCGTTTGCGAGCTCGCCGCCGAGCATCGGGCTGCCGAGGATGAGCGCCGGCTCGGTCAGGCCGTAGCCGGCCGCCATCTCGTCGCGGAAGGCCTGGTCCATCGAGGTCGTCTCCTGCGCCAGGTCGGGTTCGGGTGGGCCGCGAAGCGTATCATCGGCCCCCGGCCCGTCCGGCCGGCGCCCCCAGCAGGAGGACATCATGAAGATCGAGGACGTCGAGGGGATCGGCCCCGCATTTGCCGAGAAGCTGGTCGGGATCGGCGTGAAGACGACGGACGATTTCCTGATGGCCTGCGGGAGCGCGGCCGGGCGCGAGAAGATCGCCGGGCTGACCGGGATCTCCGGCAAGCTGCTGCTGGAGTGGGTGAACCACGTCGACCTGATGCGGATCAACGGCGTCGGCTCCGAATACGCCGATCTGCTCGAAGCGGCCGGCGTCGACTCCTGCGCGGAGCTCGCCCAGCGGAACGCGAAGAACCTCGCCCAGACCTTCCAGGACCTGGACGCGGCGCGCAACACGGTCCGGAACATCCCGGCCGAGGGCGTGATCCAAGGCTGGATCGACCAGGCGAAGTCGCTCGACCAGGTCGTCAGTCACTGATCGCATCCGGGCCGGCACCCGGCTCGGTCGCACTCGCGAGAACGGAGGAGTCAGCCCATGCTCAGCGAGTTCCGCGCATTCCTCCTGAAGACCAACGCCCTGGCCCTGGCGATCGGCGTCATCATCGGCACCGCCCTGGGCACCGTCGTGACCTCCCTCGTCAACGACATCATCATGCCGCCGGTCGGGTACGTCCTCGGCGGGGTCGACTTCAGCCGGTTGGTGATCCACCTCAAGGATGCGGTCGGCGATCAGCCGGCGGTCGAGATCCGGTGGGGCGCGTTCGTCAACGCGATCATCGCCTTCGTCGTGATCGCCTTCGTCGTCTGGCAGATCTCGAAGATGTTCATCAAGGAACCGGCACCGGCCGAGGTCAAGACCTGTCCGTTCTGCAAGGAACCGAACGCGGTCGACGCCTCCAAGTGCCGCGCCTGCGCGAGCGCCATCTGACCTCTCGCGGCGGGCGACCGCGGCCGGCCGGCGGCTAGCGGGCCTCCGCCGACGCGACCGGGTCGGGCCTGCCCGGACGGAGATGTCCCAGCTGGGCCAGGAGTCCGAGCTGGTCGGGCACTCCCCAGTGCTCGACCATCCGCCCGTCCTCGAAGCGCATCACGTCGAAGACCTCGATCTCGAACGGCCGTCCGGTCGCCGGGAACCCGAGGGCTCCGCCGGTGTCGAGCCCGCGGGCTCGGTTCCGGCACCAGACCGTGTCGCCTTGGACGGCAAGGTCCTCGACGGTGAGCGAGAAGTCGCTGAACCAGGAGTGAAGGGTCGCGATCACCCCTTTGGCCCCGCGGCGGCCCTCGCCGATCCCACGCTGGTGCTCCACGCAATCCTCCGCCACGAGGTCGTCCAGGACCTCGGGGCGATTCTGGCTGAACGCGATCTCGATGATCTGGCGGGCGGCGATGGCGTGATCCACGGTGAGTCTCCTACATTTCGATAGAGCGACACTCTATTTAGTAGAGTAGTACTCTATCGAGGTGGACGACGTCAATCTCCGGCCGCCATCGCTTCGTGCCGAGCGGGCTGCTGCCACCCGGACTCGGATCCTGGAGGCCGCGCGGGCCCGCTTCAGCCGTGACGGATACGCGGCGAGCACCCTGACCGACGTCGCCGCCGACGCCGGCGTCGCGGTCCAGACGGTCTACGCGGTCTTCGGCTCGAAGCCGGGCATCCTTCGCGGGCTGCGCGAGCTGGTCGCCCGGGACCCCGTGGCGGACGACGCGTTCGAGGCCGCCGTGGCCGGCCGCGGAGCCGAACGATTGCATCGCTTCGCCCACTCGATCCGCCTTCGCTGGGAGCGCGGCTGGGACGTGACCGCGATCCATCGCGACGCCGCACTGTCCGACGCCTCGATCCGTGCGGAGGTCGAGGCCGTCCTGGCCCGCCGCGGTGCCGGCATCGGCCGCCTGGTGGCTGATGGGACGCTCGGTCCGCCGGCCCGGGCTCAGGCGATCGTCGACGCGCTGACGCTACCGGAGGTCTACGAGCGCCTCGTCCGGATCCACGGCTGGAGCGCCGATGAGTACGAGGCCTGGCTGGCGCGGGCGCTCGTCCGCGAGCTCGGCGGTCGCGGTCAGGCGTCCGCGGCGCGCGGGTAGGAGCCGAGGATCCTCACCATCTCGGTCTCCGCGCGGAGGTCCTCGAGGGCACCGGCACACGCCGGATCATCGGCGGCAGCGTCGACATCGACCCAGAACACGTACTCCCACCGCGCCTGCTTCGTCGGCCGCGACTCGAGCGACGACAGGTTGACGCCGCGCGAGGCGAACGCCCCGAGGCAACGATAGAGGGAGCCGGGGGTGTTGCGGACCGCGAACACGAGCGTGGTCCGGCTGCCCGCGATCGGGTCGCGCGAGGTGATTCGTGGCGAAGACTCCATCGCGAGCACCGCAAACCGGGTGCGGTTCTCCATGCCCGACTGGATCGCGTCCGCCAGGACCTCCAGCCCGTACAGCGCGGCGACGCGCGGCGAGGCGACGGCGGCTGCGCGGCGCTCGCGGCGCTCGGCGATTCCGCGGGCCGCGCCGGCGGTGTTGTAGGTCGTCATCACCTCCCACGGCCGCGATCTCAGGAACTCGTCGGCCTGGACGAGCGCCTGGCCGTGGCTGTAGACGCGGTCGATCCCGTCGAGGCTCTGGCCGGGGAGGGCCACGAGGGCGAGACGGACCGGGACACTGACCTCGCCGACGATCCGGACCCCTCGATCGTGGAACTCGAGGAGCAGGTCATAGGTCTCGCGGATCGTGCCCGCGAGCGAGCTCTCGATCGCGATGACGCCCGCCGGGGCCTCACCCGATGCGACGGCCTCGAACACCGAGCGCCAGGTCGGAACTGCCGCCCGCTCGCGATCGGCGCCGAAGTAGCCGATGACGGCCTCCTCGGAGAAGGCGCCGGGCTCACCCTGGAAGACGGCCGGGCGATCGCTCACGCGCGGAGTGTCGCCGATGAGGTGCGCGTCATGGGCGACGAGCCGCGCTCCGCTCCCGGGCTACTGCTCGCTCCAGGGCTACTGATTGAACCAGTCGGTCGTGTTGATCTTGCCCGCGTCCTCGTCGAGCTCCGCGCGCTGGGCCTTGGCGGCCGGCTCCGACACGCGCGCGCGCTTGCGATTGCCCGCGGCCTCTGGCGCGTCCTGCCAGTGCTCCTCGGCCAGGAGCTCGTTGATCGCGTCGACGTAGGCCTCGATCGAGGCGGCGATGATGTTTGTCGAGACGATCTCGCCGGTGTAGCGGCCCTCGGCCCGGGCACCGCTTGCCCCGGTCGGCGGCGCGATCGTGACGGTGACCTTGCCCTCGGCATCCGGTCCCTCGGCCACCGCGTGCACGTCGTAGGCGAGCAGTCGCGGGTGGCCGGTGAGGACCTCGTGGACGGCCTTGTCGACCGCCCGGAACAACGCATCGACCGCGCCATTGCCCTCGGCCGAGGCCTCCCACTGGTGCTCGCCGGAGGCGATGACGACGGCGCCGCGGCTCCGCGAGTTCGAGCCGGACGTGACCGTCCAGCGGGCGAGATGGAGCGTCTCCTGGGCGTCGGCGGTGGAGCGGGCGGACGCATCGGTGGCCATCGGTTACCTCCCGGTCGGGGTCGTCGTGGGCGAGGCCGGGGTCACCGACGCCGTCGTGAAGTGGCGTTCGTCGCGGCGCCGGAGCTCGGCTCCGGACTTCCAGATCGCGTACTCGAGCGAGTCCGCGAGCGCGGCCGCGGAGGCCGCGATGATGTTCGTGTCGCTGCCCATCGTCGACCACTCCCGCGAGCCGTCGGCCGAGTCGATGATCACCCGGGTCCGCGCGGCCGTCGCGGAATCGCCGTCGAGGATCCGGACCTTGTAGTCGTACAGGTGGACGTCGTCGAGCTGCGGGTAGAACGCGCGAAGCGCCTTGCGCAGCGCGGCATCGAGGGCGTTGACGGGGCCGTTTCCGTCGGCCGCGGTGTGGAGGATCTCGCCGTCGACCTGGACCTTGACGGTCGCCTCGGCCAGGAGCTCGCGGCCCTCGCGCTGTTCGACGAGGCAGGTGTAGTCGAGGATCCGGAACGGGGCGAGGTAGTCCGCCTGGTGGCGGCGGATCAGGAGCTCGAAGCTGGCCTCGGCGCCCTCGAAGGCGAGCCCTTCGCTCTCGAGCTGCTTGATCAGCTGGCTGAGGACCTTCGGATCGACGATGCCGTCGAGCTGGTGGCCGAGCTGCTCGGCCCGGATCCGCGTGTTCGCCTTGCCGCCGAGCTCGCTGACGACGAGCCGGCCCTGGTTGCCGACCGCGCCCGGGTCGATGTGCTGGTAGCTCCGCTCGACCTTGGCGACCGCCGCCCCGTGGACCCCGCCCTTGTGGGCGAAGGCCGAGCGGCCGACGTACGGCTGCCAGTCGTTCGGGCTGACGTTCGCGATCTCGGCGACGGCGCGGCTCAGCTCGGTGAGACCCGCCAGCTCGCCGCCACCGGCGGGCGCGAGATCGTAGGAGGTCTTCAGGGCGAGATTGGCGAGGAGCGAGACCATGTTCGCGTTGCCGGCCCGTTCGCCGTAGCCGTTGATCGTGGCCTGGACGTGGCGGGCGCCGGCCTCGACCGCGGCGAGCGAGTTCGCGACCGCCAGCTCGGCGTCGTTGTGGGTGTGGATGCCGAGGACGAGCCCGTGGGCGCCCTCGAAGCGGCGTTCCAGCTCGGACCGGACGCGGCCCACGATCGGCCCGATCTCGTGGGTGAGCGTGCCGCCGTTCGTGTCGCACAGGACGATCGTGCGGGCGCCGCCCTCCCAGGCGGCCGCCAGGGTGTCGAGGGCAAATGCCTCGTTCGCCCGGATGCCGTCGAAGAAATGCTCGGCGTCGTAGACGAGCTCGCGGCCGCGATCGACGATGAACCGGACCGAGTCGAAGACCATGTCGAGGCCTTCCTGCAGGCTCGCCCCCAGGACCTCCTCGACGTGGAGCGTCCAGCTCTTGCCGAAGATCGTCACGACGGGCGTCTCGGCGGCGACGAGCTCGCGGAGGTTCGGGTCGTCCTCCGGCCGGTTGGCGCGATGGCGGGTCGAGCCGAAGGCCGCCAGCTTCGCCGTCCGCCAGGTCATCCCGCGCGCTTCGCGGAAGAAGTCGATGTCCTTGGGGTTCGAGCCGGGCCAGCCGCCCTCGATGAAGGGCATCCCGAACTCGTCGAGCATCCGGGCGATCCGCAGCTTGTCGGCCAGGCTCAGGGTGATGTTCTCGCCCTGGGTCCCGTCGCGGAGGGTCGTGTCGTAGAGGGTGACCGGCCGATCGCCGCTCACGCGACGGCCTCGCGGGTTCCGATCCGCTGGAGGATCGCCTGGGTCATCGCCGTCGTTCCCACCCGCCGGATGCCCGTCTCGTCGCTGCCGGCGGCCACCAGGTCCGCCGTCCGGTAGCCGTCCTCGAGCGCGGCGCCGACCGCGGCCTCGATCGCGGAGGCGGCGTCCTCGCGCCCGAGCGACAGCCGGAGGAGCATCGCCGCCGACAGGATCGTCCCGATCGGGTTGGCCAGGTCGCGGCCCGCGATGTCCGGCGCCGAGCCATGGATCGGCTCGTACAGCCCGAACGTGCCATCGCTCGTCCGGCGCGCGCCGAGCGACGCCGACGGCAGCATCCCGAGGCTCCCGGCGAGGACGGCCGCCTCGTCGCTCAGGATGTCGCCGAACAGGTTCTCGGTGACGATCACGTCGAAGGCGGCGGGCTGCTTCACGAGCAACATCGCGCACGAGTCGACGAGCTGATGGACGAGGCTGATCGACGGGTTGGCCGCGCCGACCTCGTTCGCGATCGTCCGCCACAGGCGCGACGTCGCGAGAACGTTCGCCTTGTCCACGCTCGTGACGTGTCCGCGTCGTGTGGCTGCGAGCTCGAAGGCGAGGTCCATGACCCGCCGGACCTCGGCCTCGCTGTACGGCAGCGTGTCCAGGGCAGTTCGCTCGCCGGGTCCGCCCGCAGGCTCGCGGCGATCGCCGAAGTAGATGCCGCCCGTCAGCTCGCGGACGATCAGGAGGTCGACGCCCTCGAGGAGCTCGGCACGGAGCGGTGACGCCGGCACGAGCGCCTGGTGGACGCTGACCGGCCGGAGGTTCGCGTACAGTCCCAGTCCACCGCGCAGCGCGAAGAGGGCCTGCTCGGGCCGAACCGGCGCCGACGGATCGGACCACTTCGGGCCGCCGACGGCCCCGAGCAGGATCGCGTCGGCGGCGCCGCAGGCCTCGACGTCCTCGGGCCGGATCGCCACCCCGTGCGTGTCGATCGCGATCCCGCCGGCGAGGAATTCCGTCCACTCGACCGCGTACCCGAACGCGCTTCCGGCGGCGTCGACGACCGCGCAGGCCGCCGCCACGACGTCGGGCCCGACGCCGTCGCCGGGGATCGTGGCGACCCGGTAGCGAGCGTCCGTCATCGGATCGCGCATCCGGTCTCGGCCGGCACGCGGAGACGCCCCCGCCGCCCGGCCTGCGTTCGATTTCGGAATGCGAAACCGGACGCGCTGGCCACCGGACGGAAGCGATCGCCGGAACCTGCCGAAATCGGACGATGGGGCCGCTCCCGGCAGGCCCGGGCGAGCGGTCGACCGCGGGCGGGCGTCGCCCTCACGGCAGCTCCTCGGCCGTTCGCCGCCCGACGAACGCCACGTCGACCCCGTTGATCTCGGCCCCGTGAAGCTTGTTCACCCCGACGAGGTAGCCCTCGATGGAGGCCTCGATGATGTTCGTCGACAGTCCGTGACCGGAAACGACGAGCGCGCCGGGCCCTTCATCGGACGAGCGCCGGCAACGGACCAGGACCTGGCCCTGGGCGTCCTCGCCGGCCGACACCGCCTTGATCTCCCATTCGATCAACACCGGCCGCCAGCCGAAGACCGGCTGGAGCGCGGCGTCGACCGCCGAGTACAGCGCGTCGACCGGACCGTTGCCGGTCGCCTCGGCCGTCCGGTCCTCGCCGCGGACCGTCAGCGTCACCGATCCGGTCGCATTCCCGCCGTGTGAGGACGTGACGGACCAGCCGACGAGCTCGACCGATGCCGGCACCTCGGACGCGCGCGCCTCGACGAGGGCGAGCAGGTCGGCGTCGGTGACCTCCTTCTTCGCGTCGGCGAGGGCGATCGCCTGGCGGTAGACCGCGTCGAGCGCCTCGCCCTCCACGTCGTGGCCCAGCTCCTTGAGCTTGCCCTGGAGGCCACGCCGCCCGCTGAGCTTGCCGATCGTCAGCTGGCTGCCCGACAGGCCGATCGACTGCGGGGTCATGATCTCGTAGGTCAGCGGGTTCTTGATCACGCCGTCCTGGTGGATCCCGGATTCATGGGCGAAGGCATTGCCGCCCACGATCGCCTTGTTCGGCTGGATCGCGAACCCGGTCAGGTACGAGACCAGGCGCGAAGCGGGCGTGATCTGCTCGGTCTGGACGCTGCTGCCGAGCTCGGGGAACTGGGTCGGCCGCGTCCGGAGGGCCATGACCACCTCCTCGAGCGACGCGTTGCCGGCCCGCTCGCCGAGGCCGTTGATCGTCACCTCGACCTGGCGGGCGCCCGCCTGGACGGCGGCGAGCGTGTTGGCCGTGGCGAGTCCCAGGTCGTTGTGGCAGTGGATGCTCACGGTTGCGTCGCGCCCGACGAGGTCCACCACCCGCTTGGTCAGCGCGCCGAACTCGGACGGGATCGCATAGCCGACGGTGTCCGGGATGTTGACCGTCGATGCACCGGCCTCGACGACGGCTGCGTAGACCTGGAGGAGGAAATCCGTGTCCGTTCGCGACGCGTCCTCCGCACTGAACTCGATCTCCGCGTCGTCGCCCAGCTGCTCGCGGCCGTGGCGGACCCAGCGGACCGCTTCGGCGAGCGCCTCCTCGCGTGTCAGGCGGAGCTTGTGCTTCAGGTGGATGTCGCTCGTCGCGATGAAGACGTGGAGGTGCGGGCGCTCCGCGACGCGGATGGCCTCGATCGCCCGCTGCGGGTCGCCGTCGCGGCACCGGGCCAGGGCCGCGACCGCGATCCCGCCCTTCGTCTCCTGGGCGATCCGGCGGACGGCCTCGAAGTCGCCGGGCGAGGCGGCCGGAAAGCCGGCCTCGATGACGTCGACCTTGAGCCGGGCGAGCTGACGGGCGACCTCGAGCTTCTCGGCGGCGGTCAGCCCGGCGCCCGGCGCCTGCTCGCCGTCGCGCAGGGTCGTATCGAAGATCCGGACGCTGCCCGGCGCGACGGACGCACCGCTCATCGGGCCGACCCGGCCGCGGCCTTCGCGTCGGCGCCGACCGCCGACTGGGCCTCGCCGGCCTCGACGACCACTGGGTTGAGGAACGCCATCTGGGCCCGCAGGTCGCGCCCGACCTGCTCGATCTGGTGGTCCTTGTCCTGCTGGCGGAGGCGGGCGAACTCGCGGCCGCCGGCCTCCTGCTCGTCGATCCAGCGCGAGGCGAAGGAGCCGCTCTGGATGTCCGTCAGGACGTCCTTCATCGCCGTCTTCACGCCCTCGGTCACGCGCGGCCCGGAGACGTAGTCGCCGTACTCGGCCGTGTCGCTGACGCTGAAGCGCATGAAGTTCAGGCCGCCGCGGTACATCAGGTCGACGATGAGCTTCAGCTCGTGCATCGTCTCGAAGTAGGCGAGCTCGGGCTGGTAGCCGGCCTCGACGAGCGTCTCGAACGCGGCCTTGATCAGCGCCGAGACGCCACCACAGAGGAGCGCCTGCTCGCCGAACAGGTCGGTCTCGGTCTCCTCCTTGAACGTCGTCTCGAGGACCCCGGCCCGGGTCGAGCCGATGCCGCGGGCGTAGGCCAGGACGCGGTCGCGGGCCGTACCGCTCGCGTCGTTCTCCACCGCGAACAGGGCCGGGACGCCGCCGCCCGCCTCGTACACGCTGCGGAGGAGGTGGCCGGGTCCCTTCGGCGCGACCATCCCCACGTCGATCGTGTCCGGCGGCTGGATCCGGCCGAATCGGATGTTGAAGCCGTGGGCGAACATCAGGAGCTGGCCCGGCCGCAGGTTCGGCGAGATCTCGGCGTCGTAGACCGCCTTCTGGAGCGTGTCCGGGACGGCGATCATGATCACGTCGGCGGCCCGCGCGGCATCGGCGACGTCGAGCACCTTGAGGCCGGCGGCCTCGGCCCGCGAGCGGCTCTTCGAATCGGGCTTCAGGCCCACGACGACGTCGACGCCCGACTCGCGCAGGTTCTGGGCGTGGGCGTGGCCCTGCGAGCCGTAGCCGATGATCGCGACCGTCTGCCCCGCGAGGGCGGCAGGGTCGGCGTCGTTGTCGTAGTACATCCGCGCCGTCATCGTTTCACTGCCTCCTCGATGGACCCCGATCCGCGGCTCATCACGACGGAGCCGGTCCGCACGGTTTCCTTGATGCCGTAGGTGCGTACGAGCGCGAGGAACTGGTCGATCTCGGCCTCGGGGCCGGTCACCTCCACGATCACGGCCTCGCCGGCGAGGTCGAGCACCCGGCCCTTCGAGAGCTCGACGAGCTTGAGGATCTCCGCCCGGTTCGAGTCCGTCGCCCGGATCTTCACGAGCGCCAGCTCCTGGGCGACGACCGCGTCGGCGGTGACGTCCTGGACCTTCAGGACGTCGATCAGCCGGTACAGCTGCTTGGCGGCCTGCTCGACGGCGACGTCGTCGCCGTGGAGCGTGATCGTCATCCGGCTCACGTCGGGCTGGTCCGTGCGCGAGACGGCGAGCGAGTCGATGTTGAAGTTCCGGGCCCGCATCAGCGACGACACGCGGTTCAGGACCCCGGGCTTGTCGAGGACGATCGCGATCAGTGTGTGGCGGCGGGTCTCGCCGCCGCCGGGCAGGGCCCGAGCGGGCGGCCGCACGGTGAGGTGGGCGGGCGCGGCCGCGGTCGCGGGAGACGCCGCGGCCGGCGCCCGCCCATTGGACGAGGGATCAGCGGTCATGCCGGCGCTCGCTCTCCGAGGTCGGAGGCTGGGGCGCCGCCTCCGAACGCCATCCGCGCGACGATTCAGCACCACTCACTCGTCGGCCCCCTCCCACTTCTCGATCAGGTCGGACAGGCCCTTGCCGGCAGGCATCATCGGGAAGACGTTCTGCTCCTCGGCGATCTCGAACCAGACGAGGGCCGGCCCGTCGACCGCCTGGGCGGCCCGGATCGCGGGATCCACCTCGTCGGGCGTTCGTGCTCGGAAGGCCGGGATGCCGTAGGCCTCGGCCAGCTTCGCGAAGTCGGGCCCGGGCAGGTGGGCGGAGTGGTAGTTGCCCGCGTAGATGATCTCCTGCCACTGGCGGATCATCCCGAGCTTCTTGTTGTCCAGGAGGGCGATCTTCACCGGGATCCGGTCGGCGACCAGGGTCATCAGCTCCTGGGAGGTCATCTGGAAGCCGCCGTCGCCGGTGATCGCCCAGGTCTCGCGCTCGGGCGCGCCGAGCGCCGCGCCCATCGCCGCCGGGACGCTGAAGCCCATCGTCCCCAGGCCACCCGACGAGACGTGGCTGTTGGGGTGGCGGAACCCGGCATAGCGGGCAAGCCACATCTGGTTCTGGCCGACGTCGGCGACGTACGTCGCGTCATGACCCGTCAGCTCCCCGATCCGGGCCACGACGTAGTCGGCCGACAGGAGCCCGTCGCGCCACGCCCCCGAGCCGTGCCACGACGATCCCTCGGAGTCGCGCTTCCAGTCCGCCAGCTCCGCGAGGTACTCGGTCCGGGCCGCCGGCTCGACGGCGTCGACCATCGGCAGGAGGGCGGCCAGGACGCGCTTCGCGTCGCCGACGATGGGCACCTCCACCGCGACGTTCTTGCCGATCTCGGCCGGATCGATGTCGACGTGGACGATCCGCGCATACGGTGCGTACGTCCGGACGTTGCCGGTGACTCGGTCGTCGAAGCGCATCCCGATCGCGAGCAGCAGGTCGGCCGACTGGATCGCCTTGTTCACGTGCTTCCAGCCGTGCATCCCCATGAAGCCGTAGCTGAGCGCATGGGTCTCGTCGATCGCGCCGATCCCCAGCAGCGTGTGGGCCACGGGGATCTGGGCCTTCTCGGCCAGGGCGACCAGCTCGTCCCAGGCCCGGGCGTGGAGCACGCCGTGACCGGCCAGGATCACCGGCCGCTTCGCCTTGGCGATCTCGGCGGCGGCAAGCTTCAGCTGGCGGCCGTTCGCGTCGAGGTTGGGGCGGAAGCCGGGCAGCCCCGCGATGATCTCGTCGGTCGTGGGATGAGGCGCGGCCGTCTCCTGCTGGAGGGCGTCCTTCGTGATGTCGACGTGGACCGGTCCGGGCCGCCCGCTCCGGGCGATGTGGAAGGCCTCGGCCAGGACGCGCGGCAGGTCGTTCGCGTCGCGGACCAGGTAGTTGTGCTTCGTCATCGGCAGGGTGATGCCGTTGATGTCGATCTCCTGGAAGGCGTCCTTGCCGATCAGCGCCGACGGGACGTTGCCGGTGATCGCGACGATCGGGACCGAATCGAGGAGGGCGGTCCCGATGCCGGTGACGAGGTTCGTCGCGCCCGGACCGGAGGTCCCCATGCAGACACCGACCTGGCCGGTCACCCGGGCGTAGCCGTCGGCGGCATGGGCGCCGCCCTGCTCATGGCGGACGAGGACGTGGCGCAGGTCCGGGTAGTCGCCCAGGACGTCGTAGAGCGGGAGGATCACGCCACCGGGGTAGCTGAAGAACACGTCGACGCCCTGGAGCAGGAGCGCCTCGCACAGCACGTCCGCGCCGATCCGGGTCCGGTGGCGCGGCCGGGCATCATCGAGCATCGCCCGGCGAGCCGCCTCGACCGCGGCCGCGTGGGCCGTGCCGTCGCCGGGGATGTGGCTTCGGCGCGCCGCCGCGCCGGTTGCGGGACTCGGCGGTTGGGAGGCTCGCCCCTTCGTCATCGTCATCGATCCCTGCCCTGCCCTCTGCTGGTCCGGTTCGTGCGGTGACGGCGGCGCCGAAGCGCCCCATCCGCCGCAGGCCAACAAAAAACCCTCGCCTCCCGGCGAGGGTCCCGTTGGTCCTGGTGGTTCGTGCGCCTAGCGCCCGTTCCTCCGCGTTCCTCCGTTCTCCCGCCGGGAGCCGGTAATGAGGAGCCCGACGAGGCTCTCAAGGCCGACCAGGAGCGAGCGAAGAAGGGAGAGGAGCGAGCCGTCGGACAGGCCGGTGTCGTTCAAGGGCAGCTGGACGCGCCGACCGTCCGTCGTGACGACGACGGCGACATGGCGTCGATTGCGACCATCGAACAGACCCAACGCGGTCTCCCGAACGGAACCCGGCCGACCCGGGCGGTTCGAGCAGTCTACGGGGCGGTCGGTGAACATGCAACCACCCGGACCCCACCGGACGCTCGTGCTGGGAGCGAGCGACGCCCGTGGACGAGCGGCCCGGGCCGCGGCTCGAACGCCGCACACGCAACGAGACCGCCGGTCACCCGACGGTCTCGTTGCTACCCCCAGCCCACATCGGGCTCAGTTCCAGCGGTGCCCTGCCTCGAGAACGATGGCAGAGCTGGCGAGCGCGGACAGGATCAGCAGCACTCGAACGGCCTGAGCCTTGAAGATCCGAGTCATCTGATCAATACCAACGCACGCCAGCGCCGATGGTGAGAGCCAGCGACGCGAGGAGCGCCAGGGCTCCGGTGAAGCGCGCCAGGTTCGCCTTCACGGTTGACTCCTTTGAGTCTCGAACGATGTGTCCGGTGATCGGCAGCCGGGCGGTCTTCTGGCGAAGATCCCTGGCTTTGCGTCCCCGCCTCACGACGGGTTTGCCCTGGACGATTGGACCGAACCGAGGACGCTTGTCCTTCCTCGCAACCATCGCGCCGAATGGGCTGGTCGGGAATGACCCGCTGGTCCTGCCCCGTTCGTCCGTGCGGGTCAGTGCGGCCACGCACCGCGACCGGCCCGCACCGGGGCCGGAGGTCCTAGCGCGCCGGCGATCCCGCGGATGCGGCCGGAGCGGCGAGGTCGGGCTGGGCCTTCCGGCTGCGGACCATCGTCACGATGATCAGCCATGCCACGCCGACTCCGAGGATCGCGTCGCCGAGGCTGAAGACGTTCGTCAGGGGTAGCCATGACGGCAGGACGAAGCGGTCGATCAGCCACGGCAGGGCGGGCTGCGCGATCAACGCACTATTCGTGTACCCGGCTGATTCGGTCTTGCCGATGGCCGCGAGCGCGTCCGCGGTGGCCGGCATGTACCCACCGTTGGCGAGGATCGCGGCCATGTTCGAGATCGCGCCCACGACGATCAGCGCCATCCCGGGCAGGCGCAGGTTGCGGACCACGGCGATGCCGACGAGCATCGTCGACGCGACGTACAAGGGCGGGCCCGCGTCACCGATGACGCCCGAGACCTGGTCGCTGAACAGCGCGACCTGGCTCAGGAATCCCACGACGATCAGCGGCCACCACCGGACCTGGATCGTCCCCAGCGCCATTGCACGCCCGCCGAGGGCGACGCCGATGACGACGCCGAGCAGGAGCGCGTAGAGGATGAACATGGGTCGGTCGCTCTCCGATCGATCAGGACGGTGTCGCGGGCGTCGTCGCCACCCGGCGGCGTGCCGCCCCGGTCGCCGGGCCGGCGGGGCGCCGGCGGACGGCCGCCGGCAGGAACGAGGCGGCGATCGCTGCACCATCGCCGGGCCGGGCAAAGAGGTAGCCCTGGCCCAGCTCGCAGCCCAGGGCCCGCAGCGCGGCCAGCTGACCGCCTTCCTCGATCCCCTCGGCGATCACGACGAGGCCGAGCGTCTCGCCGAGGGCCACCATCGCCCGGGCGAAGGCCCAGTCGTCGGACGCCACGTCGCCGCTGCCGACGAACTCACGGGCGATCTTCAGGATGTCCACCTTGAACCGGCGCAGGTAGCCCAGCGACGAGTAGCCGGTGCCGAAGTCGTCGATCGCGATCCGGATGCCCAGCGCGCGCAGGGCGTCGAGCCGGGCGATCGTCGTCTGGGTGTCGTGGAACATCGCGCTCTCGGTCAGCTCCAGGACCAGGTCCTGTGGCGGGAAGCCGGTGTCGGCGAGGATCGCCTCGAGATCCGCGACGAAGTCGACCTGTTGGAGCTGGGCGGCCGACAGGTTGACCGACAGGACCAGGCGCTCGATCCCATGGTCGCGCCGCCAGGCCGACGCCTCGCGGCAGCTCTCGCTCAGGACCCACCGACCGAGGGCCAGGATCGTGCTGCTCTCCTGGGCGAGCTGGATGAACTCGTCAGGGCCGAGGAGCCCGCGGACCGGATGGCGCCAGCGGACCAGCGCCTCGACGCCGTAGATCGAGCCGTCGGCGAGCGACACGATGGGCTGGTAGAAGACGAGCAGCTCACCCCGACCCACGCTCTTCGACAGCTCCGACGCGAGGGCGTGGCGCTCGACGAGAGCGGCGTGCATCGTCGGCTCGAAGACCGCGTAGCGGCTCTTGCCGTCCGCCTTGGCGGTGTACATCGCCACGTCGGCGTTGCGCAGCAGCTCGTCGGCGCGGTGGTTCTCCGAGCGGGCCGCGGCCATCCCGATGCTCGCGCTGACGGCGATCTCCTGGCCGTCGATCTGGACCGCGCGCCGAGGGCCTCGAGGAGGCGCCGGCAGACGGCCACGCTCCGGCTGAGGTCGTCGAGGTCCTCGAGCAGGATGGCGAACTCGTCGCCGCCGAGCCGAGCCGCCAGATCGCCGGTTCGGACGCAGCTCCGGACCCGGTCGCCGACCGCGACGAGGAGCTGGTCGCCGGCCCGATGGCCGAGCGTATCGTTGACGACCTTGAAGTCGTCGAGGTCAATGAACAGGACGACGGGGTGCGGGCCCTCGCCAGACGTCGCCAGTCGCTCGTTGACCTGGTCGACGAACAGGCTTCGGTTGGCGAGGCCGGTCAGCGGGTCGTGGTAGGCCTGGTAGCGGAGCTCTTCCTTCAGGCGCGACAGCTCGAACAACGACTGCTCGAGCTGGCCGTTCTCGAGCGCGATCGCGGCCTGGTTGGCCATCGTCTCGAGGAGGCGCAGGTCGTCGTCCGTGAACGACGTGGCCTCGGTCAGGCGGTGCCCGATCAGGAGCGAGCCGATGACGCCCGACTCACCGCGGAGCGGCGCGACCATCGCCTGGCGGCTGCTCGTGGCCGATCCCTGGCGGGCGACGGGATCGAAGAAGAACGCCTGCGCCTCGCTCCGGATCCGGTGCGCGATCGGGTCGTCGCCGGCCAGGGCGATCGGCTCCATCGCCACGGGCGGACGACCGTCGCGGCTTCGCGTCCGGAGGGCGTCCGCGCCCGGGTCGCGCGGGAACAGGACGACCTCCGCGAGCTCGGCCCGGAACATCTCCCGAGCGTGGTCGAGGAGGGCGACGATCGCCGAGTCGAGCTCCGGCGAATGCTGCAGGATCCGGCCCGACTGGTAGAGGAACTCGAGCCGCTCGCCTTTCTCGCGCTCAGAGAGGTAGGCCCGGTAGGCGAGGAATACCGTCACGAGCGGGACGGCAAGGAGCCACGTCAGCTGCCAGTCGACCCACAGGATCGAGACCGCGAGGAGCGCGAGGCTCGTGTTCGCGACGGCCACGAGCCCGCCGAACTGGAGCATCTGGGGCAGCTTCTGGAACTGGGGAGCGCCGCCCGACAGGGAGATGGCGGTGGCGACGCACAGCGACGACAGGACCGTCGTCGTCATCGTCGCGGCGAACGCCGCGATCCAGTCGGCCGGGCTCGGCATGCCGGCGTGGGCGCCCAGGATGTGGAAGACGGACAGCGCCGCCGTGCCGCCCAGCCCGAAGGTCACGACGTTGAAGGCGAGCTTCAGGAGCGGTTGGCGGGCGACGACCAGCGCGATCGCCGACCCGCTGAGGATCGCGAACAGGTAGTCCGTGGGCGACAGCAGGAACAGACCGATGACCGCGGGAAACTCGCTCAGCGAGAACGAGTGCTGCTCGCGCCGGAAGCTGACCGGCACGACCTTCAGCTCGGCGAGACAGAAGCCCGCGGCGATCAGCGGCCACGGGATCGCCAGCGGCGGTCGTGGGATCGGGCGGCCGTTGAGGACGCCGACCTCCAGGACGACGGCGAGGAGGGCCAGCCCCAGGCTGAAGAGCCAGACGCGCATGGCGGGTGGCAGCACGGCGATCGGGCGCCGTCCCGGTTCGTCATCCAGTGCGTGCTCGACCTCGGCGCCGAACCCCGCCCGGACCGCCGGTGGGCGGTCCGCTTCCGTCATCGACACTGCCTCCACTGACAAACCCCGGGGACTCCCGAGTTGTACGGGACTGGTGGGGTCGGGTGGAGTAGGTCCGAGGTCCGGGGTCAGGGATGACGTTCGGCGCCACGGCGCATTGCCGCGGCGATCGCGATCGCGATCCCGAACCCGATCAGGACGTCGCCGACGCTGAAGACGTTGGCCAGCGGCACGACCGCCGGCAGGGCGAAGATGTCGGTCAGCGGCCTGAGCAGCGGGTCCGCGGAGACGATGCTGTTCGACGGTCCTCCGAGGGCGATCCCGGCCGTGGCCAGGGCGCCAGGGTCGGCCGGCATCGCGCCCCCGTTCGCGACGATCGCGGCGAGGTTGGCGGCGGCGCCGGCGGCGACCAGGGGGACGCCGGCCAGGCGCAGGTTCGCCGCGACCGCGACCAGGACGGCCGCGGTCGAGGCGACGTAGATCGCCCGGGCGGCAACGTCCGGGACGCCCGCCGCGAGCGGCGAGAACAGGAGGATCTGGACGACCAGCGCCGCCAGGGCCAGCGGCCCCCAGCGGATGGCGACGCGCTGCAGGCCCTCGAGCCGGCCGCCGATCATGCGCCCGGCGACCAACCCGAGCGGGATCGCATAGAGGACGAACACGCGCCCAAGTATCGCGGCCGCTGGGCTGGCGGCCCCGCCGGCCGGAGCGGCGGGTGGGACGCGGCCGGCCGCGGCCACGGCGGAGTTCGGGCCCACCGGCGCGCGCCACGAGCCGGACCGGCCCGCAGGGGACCCTGTGCTAGCCTCTCCACCCGTTCCTCCGTCCCGCAGCCGAGCCGTCATGACCGCCCCGACCCCGCGCACGATCGTCGACAAGATCTGGGACGACCACGTCGTCACGCAGGACGACGGAGCGCCCGCCGTCCTGGCCGTCGACCTCCATCTCGTCCACGAGGTGACGTCGCCCCAGGCCTTCAGCGGCCTGCGCGCACGGGGCCTCCGGGTCCGCCATCCGGAACGGACCGTCGCAACGGCCGATCATTCGACGCCGACCCACGCCCGGTCCCTGCCGATGGCCGATCCGATGGCGGCAGCGCAGGTCGCCCAGCTGGAGCAGAACTGCCGCGAGTTCGGGATCCCGCTCCATGGCCTGGGCTCGCCCGGCCAGGGGATCGTCCACGTGATCGGCCCGCAGATGGGCCTGACCCAGCCCGGGATGACGATCGTCTGCGGCGACTCGCACACCGCGACCCACGGCGCGTTCGGCGCCCTTGCTTTCGGGATCGGGACGAGCGAGGTCGAGATGGTCCTCGCGACCCAGACGCTCCTCCAGCGCGAGCCGAAGACCTACGAGGTCCGGATCGACGGCCGCCTCGCGCCCGGCGTCAGCAGCAAGGACATCATCCTCGCCCTGATCGCCCGGATCGGCATCGGTGGCGGGACCGGCCACGTCTTCGAGTACCGCGGTGACGCGATCCGCGCCCTGACGATGGAGCAGCGGATGACGATCTGCAACATGTCGATCGAGGGCGGCGCCCGGGCCGGCCTGATCGCGCCGGACGACACGACGTTCGAGTACCTGGCCGGACGTGCCTACGCGCCAAGGGGGTCGGCCTGGGACCGAGCGGTCGAGGGCTGGCGAGCGCTGCCGAGCGACGACGGCGCCGCGTACGACAAGTCGATCGCGATCGACGCGACGGCCCTCGAGCCGATGGTGACCTACGGCACGAACCCGGGGATGGGCATCCCCATCACGTCCCTGGTCCCGTCACCTGACGACCAGTCCGACGGACTCGCGAAGCGGGCCCTCGAGCGTGCCCTGGAGTACATGGACCTCCGGCCCGGCCAGGCGATCCTCGGCCAGAAGGTCGACGTCGTCTTCGTCGGCTCGTGCACGAACGGGCGGATCAGCGACCTGCGCCTGGCCGCCGAGGTCCTGAAGGACCGCAAGGTCGCGGCCGGTGTCCGGATGATGATCGTGCCGGGCTCGGACGAGGTGAAGCGCGAGGCAGAGCGCGAGGGTCTCGGCGAGGTCTTCAAGGCGGCCGGCGCCGAGTGGCGCGAGGCCGGCTGCTCGATGTGCATCGCGATGAACGGCGATCAGCTCTCGCCGGGCCAGTACGCGATCTCGACGTCGAACCGGAACTTCGAAGGACGCCAGGGCAAGGGCGGCCGGACATTCCTCGCCTCACCCCTGACCGCCGCCGTGTCGGCGATCAACGGCGTCGTCAGCGATCCGCGGACGCTGCCCGGGATCGAGTCGCTGGCCGCGGTCGGAGGTCGCTGACGATGGCCGAGCCGTTCAGGTCGTTCACGAGCCAGGTGATCCCGCTGCCGGCCGACAACGTCGATACCGACCAGATCGTCCCCGCCCGCTACCTCAAGGTCACCGACAAGGCCGGCCTCCGCGACGCCCTCTTCCGCGACTGGCGCTACGACGAGGATGGCGGCCTCAAGGAGCCGCTCTTCGTCATGGATCGGGTCGCGATGCTCGACCGGAAGATCCTGCTCGTCGGCGACAACTTCGGGACGGGATCCTCGCGCGAGCACGCCCCGTGGGCGCTCACCGCCTGGGGGATCCGGGCGATCCTGTCGACGAGCTTCGCCGACATCTTCCGGAACAACGCCCTGAAGAACGGCCTCCTGCCGATCGTCGTCGAGCCGGAGCGGCATCGCCAGCTGTTCGAGCTGATCGACGCGGACCCGCGTGCCGAGCTGACCGTGGACCTCGAGGCGCAGGTCGTCCACCTGCCGGGCGACGAGGACCTCCCGTTCGAGGTGGATCCGTTCGCCCGGATGATGCTCCTGGCCGGCACCGACGAGTTGGGCTACCTCCTCGGCAAGACGGCGGCGATCGACGCCTGGGAAGGCGCCCACGCGGCCCGGGTGGACACCCTCAGCGCAGCGTCCTGAGCGCGGGGCGGTCCGGCCGCGGGAACTCCGGCGCCGACCTCGTCGTCTCCGCGGCCATGATGACCCGGCCACGCCTTGCCGCGATCCTGCCGATCGCCCTGCTTGCCTGCGCCACGCTCGGCGCCTGTGACTCCGGCGGACCCACGGCCAGCCCTTCCACGGCACCCGCCGGCCCGTCCCAGGACGCGCGCGACCTGCCGACCAGCGCGCCCCGCGGGGGCGGCTCGAACGGCAACACCGGGGTCGGGATCGTCGATCCGGCACCACCCGGCGGGGGAATCGACCCGATCGCCGGCGGCCAGGCGAAGCTCGTCGTCCCGAAGCCCGGTCAGCGCGATCCGCACCCGGTCGCACCGATCAAGCTCCAAACGTCCGTCGATGGCCGCCACGTCCTCGTGAAGGTCTGGTGGTACAGCGGGATCGAGCCGTCCTCGACTCGGTGTCCGTCACGCGGACCGAGACCGAGATCGCGATCAGCCCGCTCGAGGGCGTCGGCGACGTCGGTGCGGTCTGCATCGACATCGCCGAGCTGAAGGCGACGATCGTCGACCTCGGCGACCTCGGTCCGGGGACCTGGCAGATCGCCGCGCCGGGCGGCGACGCGCGCCCGGTCGAGCTCACGATCCGCTGACGCCGGCGGCCGGTCGACCGCGGACGGCCCGACGGCAAACGGCCGGCACCGGCCCGTCCACGGTGGCTGGGCCTATCCTTCGGCGCGGTGAACCTGTTCGACGTCCTGGTCCTCGTCCTGCTCGTCGCGGCCATCCTCATCGGCATCGGGACCGGCGCGCTGCCGCAGCTCGGTGGGCTGGCCGGCGCGATCGCCGGGGCCGGCGCGGCGGTCGCGGGCGTGCCGCTGGTCGCCGGAGGGCTCGACTCCGTCCCGCCCGACCTCCGCGCGTTCGTCGTCCTCGGCGGGATCCTCTTCCTGGTCGGCGTCGGCGAGGCGATCGGCTCGGCGATCGGACGGGCCGTCGCCGTCCGGCTCCAGGGCGGCGTGCTGGGCTCAGCCGATCGGTTCCTCGGCGGCTTCGTGGGGGCGGGCCAGGCGCTCCTCGTCGTCTGGCTGATCGGCGGCCTGCTCGCCTCGGGGCCGATGCGGTTCCTGGCGACCCAGGCCCAGACCTCGCTCGTCGTCCGGACGATCGACCGGATCCTGCCTGCGCCGACGGAGTTCGCCGCCGATCTCGCGAACCTCCTGAACGGGACGGGCATCCCGGAGCTGTTCGTGGGCCTCGAGCCACTGCCCGCACCGGACGTGGAGCGGCCAACGGATCCGGCCGCGCGGGCGATCGCCGAGCGGGCGATCGGAAGCACCGTCCGCGTCTCGGCGGCGACCTGCCAGTTCCAGTCGAGTGGGACTGGATTCGCGATCGCGGGCGACTACATCGTGACGAACGCGCACGTGGTCGCGGGCGGGACGACGATCCGCGTCCAGGCGTCGGGCGGCGGGCTGCGGGACGCGACGGCGGTGCTCTTCGATGCCGATCTGGACGTGGCCCTCCTGTGGGTGCCGGGGCTGGGCGCGACCCCGCTGCGCTTCGCGTCGAGTGATCCGGGCCGCGGAGCCGTCGGGGCGACGCTCGGGTTTCCGCACGGCGGAGGCCTCGTCGTCGAGCCCGCCGCGGTCGCCGGGGCATACGAAGCCCAGGGGCGTGACATCTACGGTGGCGGCCGGGTCAGCCGCCGGATCCTCGAGCTCCGCGCGGTGGTCGATCAGGGCGACAGCGGCGGGCCCCTGGTGCTGAGCGACGGGACGATCGGCGGCGTGGTCTTCGCGGAGGCCCGCACCGACGACGATGCCGGCTACGCGTTGACCCCAACGTCGGTCGCGACCGCGGTCGCGCCGTCGATCGGCCGCACCGGCGCCGTCCCGACGGGCGCCTGCATCCACTGACCGGGCGCGTCTAGCATCCGTGCCATGACCGACGACCCCGCCAGCCCCACCAGCCCCACCGGCCACGCGGCTCGCGACCTCGCCACGCTGGCCGAGCGCTTCTGGGACGGCGAGATGGCCGCCGAGCCGCTCGCGGCGACCGCCCTCGGCGACCGCCGCTTCGACGATCGCCTCCGGCCCAACGGCCCGGGCGCTCGCGACGCCGCGCTCGAGCGGCTGCGGAGCGTCCTCGACGACGCCCAGGCGATCCCGGCCGCGGACCTGGGGCCCAGGGATCGGACGACCCTCGACGAGCTGATCACGGTCGCCGGGGCCGAGCTCGACGCGATCGGCACGGGCATCCAGGAATGGATGGTCGATCCGCTCGACGGACCGCAGGTCATCTTCCAGAACGTGCCCTCGTTCCAGCCGATCCGGACCGCGTCGGAGGCCCGGGCCCTGCTCGCCCGCTGGGAGGAGATGGGGCCGTGGATCGATCGCCTGACCGCGTCGTCGCGGGAGGCACTCGGCGACGGCGTCGGCGCGCCCGCGGCCCTCGCGCGGAGCGTCGTCGACGAGATCGACGAGCTGCTCGCCCGGCCCGTGGCCGAGTGGCCGCTGTCCGCGCCGGCCGGGGAGCTGCCGGCGGACATCCCCGCCCCCGAACGGCAGCGCCTGTCCGACGCGATCCTGGCGGCGGTCGCGGACGGCGTCCGTCCGGCCCTGGACCGGTATCGCGGGTTCCTCGCCGGCCAGCTCGGCCCGGTGGCCCGGGGCGACGACCGGCCGGGCCTGTCCCACGTCCCCGGTGGCGAGGCCGCGTATGCCGCGCTCGTCCGGTACCACACGACGCTCGCGCTCGGCCCGGAGGAGATCCACCGGATCGGGCTGACGGAGACCGAACGGATCGACGGGGAGTTCCGCGAGCTGGGCGCGCGCCTGCTCGGCAGCGCGGACCTCGCCACGGTTCTGAGCAGGCTGCGCGGGGATCCAGCCCTCCACTTCGCCACCGCCCGCGAAGTGTTCGACGTGGCCCAGGACACGCTCGATCGGGCCAACGCCGCGATCCCCGGCTGGTTCGGGCGGCTGCCGAAGGCGCCCTGCCTCGTCGTCGAGATGGGCGCTCACGAGGCCGAGCACTCGACGATCGCCTACTACCGCCAGCCCGCCGCGGACGGCAGCCGCCCGGGCAGCTACTACATCAACACGACGAAGCCCCAGACGCGGCCGCGCTACGAGGCCGAGACCCTGGCCGTCCACGAGGCGGTCCCCGGCCACCACCTGCAGATCGCGATCGCCCAGGAGCTCGAGGGCCTGCCGGCGTTCCGGCGGCTGGGCGGCCACACCGCCTACGTCGAGGGCTGGGGCCTGTACACAGAGCGCCTGTCGGTCGAGATGGGCCTGATCTCGGCGGGCGTCGCCCAGCTCGGGGTCGTCTCGTTCGATGCGTGGCGCGCGTGCCGCCTCGTCGTCGACACCGGGATGCACGCCCTGGGCTGGAGCCGCGATCAGGCGATCCAGTTCATGGTCGAGCACACCGCACTCGCCGAGAACAACATTGTGAACGAGGTCGACCGCTACCTCGCGATCCCGGCCCAGGCGCTGGCGTACAAGATCGGCCAGCGAGAGATCCTGCGGCTGCGCGACCGGGCCCGGGCGGCCCTCGGCAGCAGGTTCGACATCCGAGGCTTCCACGACGCGGTCCTCGGCCAGGGCGCCGTCGGTCTCGCGACCCTCGGGCGGATCGTCGACGACTGGATCGCCGCGCAAGCGGCTGCCACCGGCCGTCCCGCTATGGCTGGCGGGTGAGCGCCACACCATCGCCCGCAGCCCGCCCGAGCGCACGATCGGCCGTCGAGGCCGTCGTCGCCAACCCGGCCCTCCGCCGGATCGAGCTCGCGTGGGCCCTGGGCGTCGCCGGCGACGCGGCGTTCACCGTCGCGCTCCTGGTGGCGGCGTTCGCCTACGGCGGCGCGACCGCGGTCGGCATCCTGACCGCCGTCCGGATGGCCCCCTCGATCGTCGGAGCCCCGCTGGCCGGCCTCCTCGCCGGCCGCCGGCCGCCCACGAACCTGCTGTTCCTCGCCCATCTGATCCGGGCCGTCGCCGCCATCGCGACGCTGGCCGGCCTGGCGGCGGACCAGGCGATCGCCGTCCTGGGCGCCGCGACGGTCGCGTCCTCCGCGGGAGCCTTCGTCCGGCCGCTCCAGATCGCAGCGATGCCGACGATCGCGCGGACCCCGGACGAGCTCGTCGCTGCCAATGTCGTGTCCGGTGTCGGCGAAGGGACCGGCTCGTTCGTCGGTCCGCTCCTGGCGGGCCTCGTCCTCGGCCTGGCCGGGCCGCTGACGGCCGCCACGATCGCGGCCGTGCTGTTCGTCCTGGCGGCCGCCGGGCTGGGCGGGCGGATCGTCGGCGACGACGCGGCCGCGGAGCAGGACGCCGAGCGGCGTCACGGTCGCGAGGGGATGACGGTGGCCGCGGCCGCGCGGGAGCTGACGGCGGGGCTGCGGGCCCTCGCCCGGCACCGCGGCGCGGCGGCGATCATGGCCGCGCTCGGTGCGCAGGTCTTCGTGCGCGGCCTGATGACGACGCTGACCGTCGTGACCTCGATCCGGCTCGTCGGGCTCGGCGAGCCGGGCGTCGGGACCCTCACCGCCGCCTACGGGCTGGGGACGCTTGGTGGCGCCGTCCTCGCTGTCCGCCTGGCCGGCGGCGGCCGTCTCGCGCCGCCGTTCGCGGTCAGCCTCTCCATCTGGGGCCTGCCGCTCGCGATCATCGCCGCGATCCCCCATCCTGCCGTCGCGATCGGTGGACTCGTCGTGTCGGGCCTGGCCAACGGGACCCTCGACGTCGCCGCGTTCACCCTCCTCCAGCGCGGAGTCCCGCGCTCCGATCGAGTAGCCGTCTTCGGCGTGCTGGAGGCCGTCGCATCGCTCGGCGTGGCAGGCGGCGGCGCCGTCGCGCCGCTCCTCGTGGGCGCGTTCGGGGATCGTGGCGCGCTGGCGCTGGCCGGGGCGATCCTGCCCATCGCCGCCGTCGCGCTCTGGGCACGGGTCTATCGGGTGGATCGCGACGCGATCCTGCCCGAGCGCCAGCTCCGGCTGCTGCGCGGGGTGCCGCTCTTCGCGCCGCTGCCACTGACCGCCCTGGAGCGGCTCGCGGAAGCCGTCCGCCCCGTCCACGTGGCGGCCGGCACCACGATCCTGCGCGAAGGCGAGCCCGGCCGCGACTACTTCCTGATCGAATCGGGCGAGGTGGAGATCTCGGCGGCCGGCCACCCGATCGCGACGGGCCGCGCCGGCGACGGCTTCGGCGAGATCGCGCTGCTCAAGGACGTGCCGCGGACGGCCACGGTCGTGGCCCGCACGGCGGTCGAGCTGGAGCTCGTGGAGTCGTCCGAGTTCCTCGCCGCGGTCGCCGGCCCATCGAGTGCAGCCGCGGCCGCGGCCGTCGTCGACGAGCGGCTCGCCCGGTCGGCGGCCGCCGGCTGACGAGCCCCGCGCGGGCGATCGAGCCCGCGCGGGTCAGCCCGCGACCTAGGCCGCGTACTCGTCCTCGGGCGCGACGGCGTCCGGATCTCCGACCTCGATCGGGTTGTTGACCGGGTCGGCGCTCCACTCGAACCAGCCACCGTCATAGACCGCGATCCGCTCCCAGCCCTGGAGGTAGGCGTAGAACCAGGTCTCGCTCGCTCGCCAGCCGGTCCCGCAGTAGAAGGCGACCCACTTGTCTTCGGTGATCGCGTTCTCGGCCCAGTTGGCGGCGATCTCCGGGTAGGCCCGCATCGTGTTGTCCACGTTCCGGTAGTGCTGCATGTGGTACGCGTCCGAGCCGCAGTTGCCCCAGACGTCGCCCGCGATCCGGCCGGCCGGGCCGATGTAGTTGTAGCCGCTGACGCGGCCGATGTGCTCCTTCCACGTCCGGACGCTGACGAGGGCCGCCCCGCCGCGGTCGGCCAGGATCTCCTTCGCCTCGGGCAGGTCGACGATCACCTCGGGCCGGAGCGGAATCGCGACCCCGAATGCCTCGACGGGTTCGGGCGTCCGAAGCGTCGTCTCGACCGGATGGCCGGCGTTCACCCACCAGTCGTAGCCCCCGTCGAGCAGCCGCACATCGTCGACTCCGGCATAGCGCAGGATCATCAGCGCCCGGGTCGCCGCGATCTGGCCGGCCCGCCGGCCGGGCCACTTCTCGTTCGCGGCGCCAACCGTGTCGCGGCCGTACACGATCACCGTCGTGTCCCGGGTGATGCCGAGCCCGCGGAGCGCGGCGTCCAGCTCCTCGGGCGTCCGCCGGTTCCAGTCGACGGGGTTCTCGAGCCAGTTCGTGTCGAGATGGAACGCACCCGGGATGTGGCCGTCGGCGTACTCCTCGGGGACGCCGAAGTTCACGTGGAACAGCTTGAACGCGCCGGCCGGCGCCGCCTCGGGCGCACCGCCCGCGAGGAGCTCGGCGAGCCAGTCGATGTGGACGAGCCGGTCGTGGTGGACGAGCTTCTCGACGGGTCGGTCGGGATCGGCCAGCCAGGCGCCGAACCCGCCCTCGAGGACACGGGCCTGCCCGACCCCGCGCTCGAGGAGGTAAGTCGCGACCCGTGCGGCGTCCGTGTCGCCGGCCTCGCCGGGGCCGCCGTAGACCACGATGTCGCGGTCCTCGGCGACGCCCTTGCGGGCGAGGATCCGCTCGATCTCGGGACCGTCGACGCTGGCCAGCCACTCGGCCGGGAACGAGACGGCACCGGGGACGTGGCCGCCGCGGGACTCAGCGGCCTGGCGCCAGCCGTTGTACGCCCGGAGCGGTCGGACGTCGACGATCGTGAGGCCGGCGTCGGCGAGACGGGCGTGGAGCTCACCGGCCGCGATGCTGGTTGCCGGCGAGGGAGTGGCGGGATCGGTCATGACGGTGTCCCTTCGTGACGGTCGACGAAAACGAAAAGACCCCTGCCGCATGCAGGGGTCCGGTGAGGGGTCGGCGTGCGGCCGTCAGTCGAAGCGCACGCCTAGGGACACCGTCCGCCCTGCCGGGCCGGACAGCAACACATCGACCGGAAGGCGACGTGGACCGCGGTCATCGCCACCATTCTGCAATGCCGGTTCTCAACCGACAAGAGGGACCGCGAGTCGCGCTTCGGTCGCCGTTCGGTGCCGACGGCATCCGTCCGAACGGGCGCGGGCCGACCCCGCAGCGGGTGCGGGCAGCATCCTCGGCCGTCGCGACGTCGCGGACGGTCGCCGCCCTACACTGGAGCCGGGTCGGACCGCCGCAGGAATCGCCGACCTTGTCGCCCGGAGAGCTCGGATGCCCGACCGTCACCCCTACGACCAGCCCAGCGATCCCGCGAAGCGTCATTCGGCCGCGCTGACCGACGGTCCGGACCGCGCCGGTGCGCGGGCCATGCTCAAGGCGATCGGGTTCACCGACGAAGACCTCGCCAAGCCCATCGTCGGGGTCGGGACGAACTGGATCGAGACGATGCCCTGCAACTACAACCATCGCCGCCTGGCCGAGGCAGTGAAGGCGGGGATCCGAGCCGCCGGCGGGACGCCGATGGAGTTCAACACGATCTCGGTCAGCGACGGCGTGTCGATGGGCACCGAGGGGATGAAGTCGTCGCTCGTCAGCCGCGAGGTCGTCGCCGACTCGATCGAGCTCGTCGCGCGCGGCCACCTGTTCGACGGACTCGTGTGCATCTTCGGCTGCGACAAGACCGGGCCGGGCGCGGTGATGGCGATGGGCCGCCTGGACATCCCCGGTCTCGCCCTCTACTCCGGCACGATCCATCCGGGGATCCGGACCGCCGCGATGGGCGGCGACGGGTCGCGCGACGCGACGGTCGTGACGGTCTTCGAGGCGATCGGCGCCTACCGCGCCGGCAAGATCGACCTCGACGAGCTCTATGCGGTGGAGGCGGCGTCCTGCCCCGGACCGGGCGCCTGCGCCGGCCAGTTCACGGCGAACACGATGAGCATGGTCATCGAGACGCTCGGCCTCTCGCCGGCCGGCATGAATGGCATCCCGGCCGAGGATCCGGCGAAGGACGACGCCGCCCGCGAGGCGGGCGAGCTGGTCATGCGCCTCGTCCGCGACGACGTCAGGCCCTCGCGGTTCGTCACCCGCCGCTCGATCGACAACGCGATCGCGGCGACGGCGGCGACCGGCGGCTCGACGAACGCGGTCCTCCACCTCCTCGCGATCGCCCACGAGTACGGGATCCCGCTCGGGATCGACGAGTTCGGCACGATCGCCGATCGGACACCGATCGTGGCCGACCTCCAGCCTGGTGGCCGCTTCGTCGCCACCGACCTGTACGACGCCGGCGGCCTGGGACTGGTCTTCCGGGAGCTGATCGCCGGCGAGCGGGTCCACGATGACGCCCCGAACGTCGACGGCCGGACGCTGGCGGGCATCGCCGAGGCGACGGTCGCCACCGAGGGCCAACGGGTCGTCGTCCCGATCGATCGTCCGATCAAGCCGACCGGCGGCCTGACGATCCTCCGCGGCTCGCTTGCCCCCGAAGGCTGCGTCGTGAAGCTCGCCGGTCACGAGCGCCGGCTCCACCGCGGCCCGGCCCGCGTCTTCGATTCGGAGGCCGACTGCTACGCGGCCGTCCGCGACCGGCGGATCGTGCCCGGCGACGTCGTCGTGATCCGCAACGAGGGACCCGTCGGCGGGCCCGGGATGCAGGAGATGCTGAGCGTCACCGCGGCGCTCGTCGGCGAGGGCCTGGGCGACACGGTCGCGCTGATCACCGACGGCCGGTTCTCCGGCGGGACGCACGGCCTGATGATCGGGCACATCGCGCCCGAGGCGGCCCTGGGCGGCCCGATCGCGCTCGTCGAGGAAGGCGACGAGATCGTCATCGATGTCGATGCCCGGCGGCTCGACCTCGAGGTGGCTGCCGAGGTCCTCGAGCAACGCCGGGGCGGCTGGTCCGCGCCCCCGCCCCGGTACGCGGGCGGCGTCCTCGGGAAGTACGCGGCCCTCGTGTCATCCGCCTCGGACGGCGCCGTCACGACGGGCCGGCGGATGCGGACCGCGCTCGACGGCTCGACGGGCCCGGGAAGCGGGGTCGCCTTCGCCGATACGGTGATCAGCGCCGGATGACGATCCGGATCGGGCTGAAGACCTCGCCCCAGGACGTCGATTGGACGACGGTCGACGCGACCTGGCGGCGGGCCGGCGAGCTGACCGGCGACCCGGCCGCCGGCGGCGGCTTCGACAGCGCCTGGCTCAACGACCACCTGACGAACATGGACGCCGACGTCCCCGGTCCCTCGCTGGAGGCATTGACCCTCCTGGGAACGCTCGTCCACCACGTCCCCGGAGTCCAGGTGGGCCATGCCGTGCTCTCCAACACGTTCCGCCATCCGGTCCTCCTGGCGAAAGCGGCGGTCGTCCTCGACCACGCGACCGATGGCCGGTTCGTGCTCGGCCTCGGGGCGGGCTGGTTCGAGGGGGAGCACGAGCCGTTCGGGCTGGAGCTGGCGCCGATCGGACGGCGGATCGACGCCCTGGTGTCGGCGGTCGCGACGCTCCAGGCACTCTGGTCGCCCGCGGCCGCTGCGCGACCCGGCGTGACCCGCGACGACCCGTTCTACCCCCTTCGCGGCGCCGTCAACGCGCCGGGACCGTGCACGCCAGGCGGTCCGCCGATCTACCTCGGCGGACAGGGCCCGCGCGGGATCCGGCTCGCTGCACGGAGCGCGGCCGGCTGGCTCCAGCCCGGGACGCATGCAGGCAACGTGGCGTACTTCCGCGAGAAGCGCGAGGAGCTGGCCACGGCCCTCGAGGCAGCCGGGCGCGACCCGGCGACATTCGATGTCGTCGCCCAGGTCGGCACCGGTGCCGCGGCCGACGCGCGCCGAGCGGCCGTCGAGGCGGCGCGCGCGTCCGTGGCGGCGGGTGCGACGCACATCGTCCTGGGGATGCCCGCCGCGCTCGGTCCGGCCGGGCTCGATGAGGTCGTCCGCGACTGCCTGATCCCGCTCCGCGAGGCGACGGGATGACCGACGACCCGACGCTCCCGCCCGAGGACGGCTTGCGCCCGGCCCCGACGGCGGTGCCGCCCGATCCCGCCCAATACGACACGGAGCGGAGCGCAGCCGCGCGGCGCCGCGGTCTGTCCACCCCGTACATCCCCGGCGGCCGCGACCCGGACCAGGCCGCCGCCGAACGCGAGGATCGGCGCTGGCTGCGGCTGCTCCTGATCAGCGTGATCGTCGTGATCGCAGCCGGCTTCGTGCTCGGGTTCCTCGCCTCCCTGTTGGGGCTCGATTTTCTCGTCGGGATCCCCACCTGACGATGGCCGGATCGCCATTGCCCTCGGCCAGGCTCGATCCGGCCGTCATGGCGGCCGCCGCTGACGAGCTCGTCGAGACGCTCCGCGCCCTGATCCGGATCCCCTCGATCAATCCGCCCCCGGCCGACGCACCGGACGGCGAGACACGAGCCGCGCGCTGGATCGCGGCGGCGCTCCAGGACGCCGGACTGGACGCCGAGCTGCTCGAGCTCGTCGATGGCCGCGCGTCCGTGGCGACCCGCCTGCGCGGTGACGGCTCCGGTGGCCCGCCGCTCCTCCTCCTGAGCCACCTCGACGTCGTCCCCGCGCCAGATGATCTCTGGACGCACGGGCCGTTCGATGGCGACCTGGCTGATGGTTGCATCTGGGGCCGCGGCGCCCTCGACATGAAGGACCTCCTCGCCCAGGAGCTGACCGTCGTCCGGATGCTGGCCCGCGAGGCACGCGCCGCCGGGCGGGATCCGGCCAGCGATCCGATCCCCGGCCTCACCCGCGACGTGCTGTTCCTCAGCACCGCCGACGAGGAGGCCGGCGGACTGAATGGGATCGCCTGGATCGTCGCAGAGCGCCCGGAGCTCGTCCGCGCCGCCGCCGCGATCAACGAGGCGGGCGCGGTCGCAACGACGTTCGCGGGAACGCGCTTCTACCCGATCGGGGTCGCCGAGAAGGGCTACGCGGTCTACCGCCTGACGATCCGCGGCACGTGGGGCCACGGATCGATGCCCCACGAGGAGAACGCCGCCGTCCGGGCGGCCGAGGTCGTCACGCGGCTCGCCGCGCCGGGTGCTCCGCGGGTCACGCCCGTCATGGCCACGTTCCTGGAGCGGGTCGCGGATGCCCTGCCGGACGACGCGGCCCGTCTCGTCCGGGCGCTGGCGAAGGGCGAGGTGCGCCTCACGGACGCGGCGCTGTCGGCGCTCTGCGAGCCCATGACCGCACGAGTTGTCAGCGCGGTGCTCCGCGACACGGTCAACCCGACCGTCGTCCGGGCCGGCTTGAAGTACAACGTGATCCCGGGCGAAGGCGTCGTCGAGGTGGACTGCCGGGTGCTGCCGGGCACGACCGAGGAGGACATCCGCGAGATCATCGTCGGCCGGCTGGGCGACCTCTCGGCCCACCTCGACATCGACCTCGTCATCCATGCGCCGGCCGTCGAGGCGCCCGCCTCCGGCCCAACCTACGAGCTCCTCGAGCGGACGATCGTCGACCACGATCCGGACGCCGTGCCGGTCCCGTTCCTCGTGCCGTATGCCACGGACGCGAAGCACCTCGCGGCCCTCGACGTTCCGACGTATGGCTTCTCGCCACTCCGGCTCGAGTCCGGCGCCCCGTACCTGGAGCTGTGGCACGGCGTCGACGAGCGCGTCAGCGTCGACGGACTCCGCTGGGGACTCCCGGTCCTGTACGACGTGGTCCGCCGCTTCTGCGGCTGATCGGCGGGCAATGACGGGCATCGACTGGGCGCTCGTCATCACGGCCGTGCTTCGTCTCGGCCTCGTCGCGTCGGTTCTCGGGACGTTCGTCAGCGGCTTCTCGATCCGCTACCGAATCCGCGCCGCGGGCTGGCCGCGCTGGACGGTCCGCCTGGCGACCGTCCTCACGTGGGCGCTCGCGCTGACGACGACGGCGCGGCTGTTCCTGCTGCCGATGCCCACCGGCGGAGTTCGCACGCTGTACACGCTCCTCTTCCTGGCGAGTGTGCCGATCCTGCTGTTCTGGATGTTCGGGCTCGATTGGACCGTGCGGGCCATCGATCTCCGCTCGACCCGGCGGGTGCGGACGTTCCGGGAGATCCAATCGATCCATGACGGGTTGTCGGAGGTCGAGACCGCCGACGCTCGAGCGCGCCTGGACGGCTTCCTGGCGGACCTCGATCGATATCTCGAACCGGCAACGTTCGAGTACATCCAGCTGAGTCGCCTGCGGATCATCACGTGGCTCGAGGGCGGTCCGCAGGTCGAGACGCGCGAGAACCGGTGGGCGGAACTCGGGACGATGCTCGAGCCCGAGGCGTGGCGGATCGATCGCTGGTCGGCGTGGTGTCGGAGAATCCGGTCGGCCGTCATCGCCGCCGCTCCGTGGCTCGGGATCGGGGCCGGGTTGGCGCTCGGGTCAACCGCATTCGCCGGAGGAGGTCTGGCCTTCCTGACGGTACCGGCGGCAATCGTCGCGGGTTGCCTGTTGACCTGGCGATGGTCGTTGACCGCCGCGCCGCTCATCGGATCAGCAGCCATGGCCGTCCTCGTGACGGCGCTGATCGACGCGTCCAGGCTGTCCGCGTCGCGGCTGGCCGCCGAGATGCTGGTCGGAGCGGTGCTCGGCGGGTGGGCGGTCCTTGAATGGCGATGGGCCCGGCGCCGACCCAACCTCACGCTAGTCCCGTCGCCCGACGAGCCGACCGCGCTCCGTCCTCGAGCCAGTTGAGGCAGGCCGGGCTCGCGACCGTGCGTCAGTCGGGCGTTCGGTCGTCGTGGTCGCGATCGACCCGGATCTCCTCCGTGCATTGGGGGCAGCGGTAGATCCGTCCGCTGGCCCACGCCCGCTCGGGGTCGCTCTCCGCGACATCGTGCACGGGCGATGGCTCGAGCGCGATCCAGCGGTCGCCATGGCGATGCTCGAGGCGGACGAGGGGCAATGACGATCGGCCGATATCCATGCTGGCGGTCCTCCTACTCGGCTCGGGCCTTGATCAGCCGCCCGCGGCGCGAGATCGCATGCGTCGCCAGCGCGGCCACGCCCATCGCGATCAGCGCACGCTCGGCGGTGGGCATCGGCCGGACGGCGCTGAGGAACTGATCGGCTCGGGCGCGGTCGACGACCCGGAGGAGCGCGGCGCCACGGGGGGTCAGCTGGAGGGTCCGCTGCCGGCGATCCTCCTCCTCGACCCGGCGCTCGACGAGGCGTCGCTTGACGAGGCCCTCGACGAGCCGGCTCGTGGCCGAGGGCGATCGGTTGATCACTTCGGCGAGGTCGCCGACCGTCATCGTCCCGGAGTCTGCGAGGACGTACAGCGCCGCGAGCTGGGTGAACCCCAGGCGCATCTCGCCCAGCTGCGAGGCGAAGCCGATGACGAGCTCGCGCCAGAGGGCACGGCCCATCGCGACCCGCTCCGAGATCTGGCGGACGTTCGTGATCTTCGTGCCGGCCGCCAGGACCGTCGCCGACAGATCGGCCTCGAACCGACGGGCGATCGCCCGGGCCGGCGGCGGCGGGCCCAGGCGGCGGGCAGATGGACGGGTCTCGACGGTCATCGCACCGAGGATCGCACAGATCGGGCCTGGTGCGTGCAATCGCGCACACGCCGCCCCGCGTGCGCGGCGATCCGGCGGCTATGGTGGCGACGATGACCACGCCTGCCTTCGTCTTCCCCGGTCAGGGCTCGCAATCGGTCGGCATGGGGCAGGCGCTCGCGGCGGCATCGCCGGCCGCGGCTGCCGTCCTGGCCGAGGCCGATGCCGCCCTCGGTGACCCGATCAGCCGCCTCGCCTTCGACGGACCCGCCGAGACGCTCGACCGGACCGAGAACGCGCAGCCGGCCCTCCTGGCCACCTCGATCGCCTACCTGGCCGCGCTGCGCGAGCGCTGGTCGAGCGCCGGTCTCGACGTCCCGCCGCCCGCCTTCGCAGCCGGCCATTCGATGGGCCAGTACTCCGCCCTGGTGGCGGCCGAGGTGATCTCCCTGGCCGACGGCGTCCGGCTGGTCCGCGAGCGCGGCCGCCTGATGCAGGCCTCGGGCTCCGGCCGTGACGGCGCGATGGCCGCGATCCTGGGCCTCGACGACGCGCAGCTGCCGGCCCTGGTGGGGCGGGCGTCCGCTCACGGGACGTTCGGCGTCGCCAACCGGAATGCGCCCGGCCAGGTCGTCGTCTCGGGCGAGCGTGCCGCGATCGAAGCCGCCGCGGAGATCGCCAAGGAGCTCGGGGCGCGGAAGGCCATCATCCTGCCGGTCTCCGTCGCGGCTCACTCCCCCCTCATGGCCGAGGCCGCCGAGGGGATGCGTCGCGTGATCGAGGACGTCGAGTTCCGTGACCCGGTCGTGACGCTCCTCGCCAATGCCGACGCGCGCGAGATCACGACCGCCGCCGGCGCCCGAGCCGAGCTCGTCGAACATCTCACCGCCGGCGTCGACTGGGTGGCCGCGATCGAGCACATGACCGCGGCCGGCGTCACGACGTTCATCGAGGTCGGACCGGGCCGTGTCCTGACCGGCCTGATCAAGCGGATCGCCCCGGATGCCGAGGCGATCGCCATTGACGATCCATCCGCCCCCGACGGGCTCGCCGTCGCGAACCTCGTTCCGACGTCAGCCCCTGCCTGAGATCCAGAAAGGAACCCACCGAGCGTGCGCAGACCCGATTACGACCGACGCGTCGTCGTCACCGGCCTTGGGGTGATCAGCCCCGTCGGCAACGACGTCCAGACCGCGTGGGGCAACCTCGTCCATGGCCGGAGCGGCCTGCGCGAGATCACGAAGTTCGACCCGTCCCGCTACGAGGCGAAGGCGGCCGGTGAGGTTCGCGACTTCAACGCGGCCGATTGGATGGACCCGAAGGCCGTCCGCCGCAGCGAGAGCGCGATGTGGTTCGGGGTCGCGGCCGCGAAGCAGGCGCTCCAGGACTCCGGCTACGAGATCACCGACGAGAACCGCGAGGAGGTCGGGGTCGTCTACGGCTCGGGTGCCGGCGGCCAGCAGCTGATGATCGACGCCTGGATCAACCTCCACGAGAAGGGCCCGCGGAGCGTCCCGCCGACGTTCATCGCCAACGCGCTCGTCGACTCGACGTCCGGGATGATCGCGATCGAGACCGGGGCGATCGGCCACAACGTCTGCATCGTGTCGGCGTGCGCGACCGGCACCCACAGCGTCGCCGAGGCGGCCGAGGCGATCCGGCGCGGCGATTGCGTCGCGGTGATCTCGGGGTCCACGGAGGCGCCGCTCCTCGAAACGGCCCACGCCGGGTTCACGAACATGCGCGGGATGGGCATGCCCCGGCCCGGTGAGGCGCTGGAGACCGTCTCGCGACCGTTCGACAAGACGCGCGACGGGTTCGTCCTCGGCGAGGGCGCCGGCGGCCTGTTCCTCGAGGACCTCGAGCTGGCCAAGGCCCGCGGCGCGAAGATCTACGCCGAGGTGGTGGGCTACGGCTCGGCTGCCGACGGCTGGGACATGATCCAGCCGATCGATCGCGGCTCGGGCTCGGCCCGGGCGATGAAGATGGCACTCGAGCGGCGCGGCGTGCCGGCCGACGAGGTCGACCTGATCAACCC
>DASSHB010000125.1:0-5082 GCA_035693125.1 Candidatus Limnocylindrales bacterium
CGGCGCGGGTGCCCGGGCGCGTCGGCGCGGATCAGGGGCGGTGGCGCGGCGGCGCGAATCGCGGCGGCGTGGTGGCGCGGGCGCCTGGCGCCGGCCGCCGGGGGGCGGCGCGGCGCCGCGGATCGCGGCGGCGCGGGGCCCAGAGGGCAGTCGCGGGATGCGGAGTGAGCGACGCGCAGACCGTTCGCATCACCACATTGAGACGTCGGTGATCGCCGGAATTCGAATCACATTGGCGGCATTGGTGCGATATCCGCGTTGACGCCCCGAACCCGGCTGTGCCACCATGGAGGCCCATCCGTTCCGCTGGTCGGAACGCCCGTCGCGCATGACGGATCGCCCAAACTCGCTTGGAGTCCGCTCTTCATGGCCACCCAGCCCACGACCACCACCGCCCCCAGCCTCCGTCGCGAGATCCAGGCCGCGATGTACCAGCGCGCCCTCAAGCATCTCCCCGGCGGCACGAACTCGAACTTTCGGGCATGGGGCGACGAGACCGTCTACATCGATCGCGGCAAGGGCGGCAGGGTCTGGGATCAGGATCAGAACGAGTACATCGACCTGCGGATGGGCTACGGGCCGGTGATCCTGGGCCACGGCGATCCCCGGGTCGACGATTACGTCAACGAGCGGATGCGCTTGGGCGTCAGCTTCAGCCTGACGAGCGAGGACGAGGTCCGGACGATCGAGCTCGTCAGCGAGCTGACGGGCTGGGTCGACATGGCCCGCATGACGGTGTCCGGGACCGAGGCGACGATGCACGCGATGCGCGTCGCCCGCGCCTACACGGGCCGGAACAAGATCGTGAAGTTCGAGGGCCAGTACCACGGCGTCCACGACTACGCCCTGATCAGCGTCACGCCGGACGACATGAGCGAGCTCGGCGACGCCGACAAGCCGGTCCGCCTCGCCTGGGGTCGGGGGATTCCGGACGCGGTCGCCGACACGATCGTGCCGGCCCGCTACAACGATCTCGGCCTCCTCCGCCGCCTGTTCGAGGAGCAGGGCAGCGACATCGCGGCGGTGATCGTCGAGCCCGTTCTCGGCAACGCCCAGGGCATCCTTCCGCAACCCGGCTTCCACGAGGCGATGCGCGCCCTGACCGAGGAGTTCGGGATCCTGCTGATCTTCGACGAGGTGAAGACCGGCTTCCGCTTCGGCAAGGGCGGTGCCGCCGAGTACTTCGGGATCAAGCCGGACCTCGCCACGTACGCCAAGGCGATGGGCAACGGCTATCCGGCCGCGGTCTTCGGCGGCCGGCGCGAGGTCATGGAGGTCCTCCCCGACAAGGTCAGCCACGGTGGCACGTACGCCGGCAACCGCGTCGCCGCGGCCGCGGCCGTGGCCACTCTGCAGATCCTGCGCGACACGCCGGCCCTCGAGACGATCCACGCCACGGGGCGCCGCGTCCAGGACGGACTCCGCGAGGTCCTGAACCCGGCCGGCATCCCGTACATCTTCACGGGCCACCCGTCGATGTTCGGGATCATGTTCACCGAGACCGCACCCACCGAGTACCGCGACTGGGCGGCCTCCGACCACGAGCTGTACGACGCGGTCGCCTTCGGGATGCACGCCCGGGGGGCGATGCCCGAGCCCGACAGCCGCGAGCCCTGGTTCATGTGCGAAGCCCACAGCGAGGGCGACACGGTCGACCGGATCGTGTCGATCTTCGAGGACTCCCTGACGTCCGCCCTCGAGGGACGCGCCCACGGCGAGGTCCCCGAGCACGCCCAGGGCGCCCAGGCCCATCCAACGGCCGGCTGACCCCGGCCTGCGCCACGCCACCACGCCGGCGTCACCGGCACGAGAGGGATAACAGATCGATGGTCCTCGACGGCAACGCGGTCCGCTCGGTCGATCGAGCGGCAGCCCTCCTTCTCGCCCTCGGGGAGTCCCAGGGCGAGGCCGGCGTGACCGAGCTCGCGCGGCGGCTCGGGCTCCACAAGTCGACCGCCTCGCGCCTGCTCGCCACGCTCCAGCGGCGCGGCCTCGTCGAACAGGACGAGGAGACGGGCAAGTACCGCCTGGGCCTCGTGATCATCCGGCTGGCCGAGCGCGCGGAGCGGACCCTCGACCTGCGCGGGATCGCCATGCCCGAGCTGGAGCGGCTGGCCCGCTTGACCCACGAGACGACGGGCCTGGGGATCCTGGACGGCGACTCGCTCCTGACCGTGGCGCAGGCAGACGGGCCCAACCTGATCGCCGTGGGTGACTGGACCGGGCGCTCGACGCCACTCCATTGCGTGGCCTCGGGCAAGGTCCTGCTGTCGTCGGTCGCCGAACGGGAGGTCCTGCGGATCGTCCGGCGCGGCCTGGTCAGCTACACCGAGCGGACGATCACCGAGCTCGAGCCGCTCCTCGAGGAGCTCGCCCGGATCCGGCGCCGGGGCTACGCGACCGCGCTCGGCGAGTTCGAGATGGGCCTGAACGCCGTGTCGGCGCCGGTCCACGACGCGCGCGGCAACGTGATCGCCGCTGTCGACATCTGGGGGCCCGCGTTCCGCCTCACGCCGCGCCGGATCCCGGAGCTGGCCGCCCAGGCCCGAGAAGCGGCGGCCGCGATCTCGGTCCGGCTCGGCGGCACGGGTACGTCGGCGGCCGCCCAGCCGACGCTTGCCCAGGCGCTGACGAACAGCTCCATCGCCGCGAGCCAGCCGGTGGCACTGCCCGCGGTCCAGCCCGTGGAGGCGCTCGAGGACGAGCTGTCGGCGGAGGTCGGCGCCGCGAGCTGACGGACGATCACCCGCCCGGTCAGCGACCGGGCTCGGTCGCCGTGGAGATGACTCGACTGCTGTGCGACCGCGCGGGCCCCGACGACCAACGCGTCACTCGCGATCAGGGCCGGTCGCCCTCGGCCGAGGATCCATCCCTTGCGACGGCTCGACGGCGCCCGACGTGATCGCGTCCGTCTACCATCGAGTCCGATGGACTTCACGAAGCCGCCGCTGAGCACGATCGTCGAGATCCTCCGGACGAGCGGCGTCCGGATCCTCGTGATCGTCATCGTCGCCTGGGCCCTCGTGCGCGTCACCACGAGCCTGCTCCACCGCATCTTCCAGGCGCTGCTCGACCGCGAGGCGACCGAGGGCACCGCCCAGGAGCTGTCGGCGATCGAGGTCCAGAAGCGGATGGACACGCTCGACGAGCTCGGCGCGAACGTGATCCGCTTCTTCGTGGTCGTCATCGCCGGGATCATGATCCTGGCCGCCCTGCAACTCGACGTCGGGCCGGCGATCGCCGGGCTGGGCGTGGTCGGGATCGCGGTGGGGTTCGGTGCGCAGAGCCTCGTCCGCGACTACCTCAACGGCGCGCTGATCCTCATCGAGAACCAGTACTCGAAGGGCGATGTCGTGTCGATCGCGGGCGTCAGCGGCTCGGTCGAGGACTTCAGCCTCCGTCGGACGACCCTGCGCGATCTCGACGGGGTCGTCCATACCGTTCCGAACGGCGAGGTGAAGGTCGCCTCGAACCGGACCCGCACCTGGGCCCGGATCAACCAGAACGTCACGGTCGCCTTCGGGACCGACATCGATCGGGCGATCCAGGTGGTCGCCGATCTCGGCCGGCAGATGCACGACGACCCGATCTGGAAGCGCCGGATCCTCGAGCCGCCGCGGGTCGAGCGGGTCGAGTCGATCGAGGAACGCGGGATCACCCTGAAGATCCTGGGCACGGTCCGGGCCAGCGAGCAGTGGGCGGCCGGCGGCGAGTTCCGCAAGCTGCTGCTCGAGGCGTTCGCCCGGAACGGGATCCAGCTGCCGCGGCCGCCCCAGGTGATCGTGACGCAGCCGGACGGGACGGCGGCCGTGATGATCGGCGCGGCGCCGACGCAGGACGACCTCGCGGACGAGTAGCCACGCGTCTGGTCCTCGATTCTCGCCGGGCGCAACAGTCGGGCACGTTTGACCCGAACCGTGCGCCGACGTTTCCCGGCGCGGAAGCGCCAGGTCGATGTTCGGCTCGGCGCCACGCATGAAGGCTGAATCTCGCCCGACGCTTCCGTGGGACGCAAAACGACGGTCGCGGCACCGAGCGAGACGGCACGCAGGGATCGTCCGGCGCGCGGCTCGGCCCCACGGGCGAGGCGCAGCGCCCCGCGCGCCTGGCACGCGCCGAGCCACACCCCGGCGCCCGCGTAGAATGGCCGGACTACAGACGCCATCCGCCACGTCGCTCGTCAGCCCGACAGGAGTGCCACGTGAGCCTCGACCAGCGACCCGAGATCGAGAACCTCCTCGCCGAGGGCCGGACCTTCCCACCGGATCCGTCGTTCAGCGCCCAGGCGAACGCCCAGCCGGCCTTGTACGACGAGGCGAACGCGGATCCGGAGGCCTTCTGGGCGCGGATCGCGCGGGAGACCGTGACCTGGAACGAGCCCTTCCAGACGACGCTCGAGTGGGACCTCCCATTCGCCAAATGGTTCGTCGGCGGGAAGCTGAACATCAGCGAGAACTGCGTCGACCGGCACGTCGCGAACGGCCTGGGCGCGAAGGTGGCCTACCACTGGATCGGTGAGCCGGGCGACATCCGGACGATCACCTTCGCGGACCTCCATCGCGAGGTCCAGAAGGCGGCCAACGCGCTGCGCGAGCTGGGAATCCAGACCGGCGACCGGGTCGCGATCTACATGCCGATGATCCCCGAGCTGCCGATCGCGATGCTCGCCTGCGCCCGGATCGGAGCGCCCCACACGGTCGTCTTTGCCGGCTTCAGCGCCGAGGCCCTGAGCGGCCGGATCATCGATGCCGAGGCGAAGCTCGTGATCACCGCCGACGGCAGCTACCGACGGGGCAAGGCGATGCCGCTCAAGGCCGCCGTCGACGAGGCCGTGGCCGCCAGCCCCACGATCGAGCACGTCCTGATGGTCCGCCGGCTCGGTGACGACGCGCCGGACACGACCGTCGTCGAAGGCCGCGACGTGTGGTGGCACGACATCGTGGAGCGCCAGACGGCGGATTGCCCGCCGGTCCCGCTCGACAGCGAGCACATGCTCTACCTGCTCTACACCTCGGGGACCACGGCGAAGCCCAAGGGGATCATCCACACGACGGCCGGTTACCTCGTCGGCACCTCGTACAC
>DASSHB010000126.1:0-34911 GCA_035693125.1 Candidatus Limnocylindrales bacterium
CAAGCTGGGTCCCGTACGTCAGCTCTCGCGAATTCGCCTTCACGACCCAAAGGCGTTGATCGTCCATCCGCGTCAGGGCATGACGTGGCGGCGCAGCGACTTCTGCGCGCTGTCTGTCAGCGTGCGGGAATGTCATCCGGCGTCGCTCGTTCCCCACATGCGGTGGATGTCCTCCCAGGCTTCGGTCGCACGCGGTCCGAGCCAATCCCGGAAGCGAGCCGCCCATCGCCAGCCGTGGCGATTCGACGCGACATTGCCGAGGCTCTCGATCAAACCGATCTTCACCAGGTCGCGAACCCCCGCGTCGTCGTCGACGAGCAATCGTTCGACGGCCTCGAAGACCGTCGGCATCTCCACGACCTCGCCGCGCTCGAGCAGGTCGACGAGATGATTGGCGAAGCGGCCGGTCTCGAGGAACGGGTGCGGATCGGGATCATCTGCCCATTCGGCGCGATAGTCCGCCCACGCTCCCGCGAACGAAGGACAGGCGGCCGTCAGCTCGGCCATGGCGCGACCGGTAGGCTCGTGCGGCCCCGAGGGTTCGATCACGCCGAAAGTATCTGACCGCGGTCCTCGCTAAGCGTCACCTCACTCGGTGGGCCGGAACGCCTTGAGCGCCTCCAACCGCGGATCGATCTCCTCGTCCGGGTGGTCGTGCGTCCCCTCGTCGAGCGGCAGGCCACACACGACGCAGAGCCCCGGGCAATCCTCACGATCCAGCGGCGCGATCGGCTCGTTCAGCTGGATCGCCTCGCGGATCGCCGGCTCCAGGTCCAGCTCGTGATGGTCCGTGAGGCGGAGGACGCCCAGCTCCTCGTCTTCGGGGCTGAGGGCAACGGGCGCGCCCGTGTGCAGATCGATCGACGGCAGCGCTTCGTCGTGGATCTCCAGGTCGAGCGGGATCGTCAACGCCCGGAGGCAGCGGGCGCACTCGGTGGCGAGCGACGTATGGATCTCGCCGTCGAGGAGGAGCCCCCGGTTCGTCCGCGCCAGCCGCAGCTTGCCCGACACCGGCGACGCGAGCTGGAGCCCTTCGCCCGGGTCGACGTCGACGTTCTCGAAGGCGTAGTCGCGCTGGGCGCCGATCCCCTCGCCGAGCAGGCCGGCGACATTCCAGACGAGCGGCTCGGGATCAGCCCGCCCGGGCTGCGCCCGGCCGGTCATCGCCGGACGGGTTGGGCCGCGTCCTCGTCCTCGGCGACCTCGTCGTAGAGGCCGTCGTCCGGATCGTCGGCCGTCTCGCCGACCCCGTCCTCGTCGCCTGCCCGGAGCTGCGACCGGCGGGAGTCGAGCATGTCGATCCCCTTCTTGATGCTCTGGAGCGTCTTCACGACGTCGCCCTCGAGCCCGACCAGGACGTCGACCGCGTACTCGTCGGCTCCGCGGCGGACCTCTTCGGCGTCGGCTTCCGCCTCGCCGATGATCCGCCGGCTCTCGGCTTCGGCCTGCTGGGTCAGCCCGCGCTCGTCGATGAGGAACGCGGCCTGCTCCTGCGCGCGGGCGACGATCCGCTCCGCCTCCTCCTGGGCCTTCTCGAGGATCCGCTCGCCCTCGGAGTTGATCCGCTTGGCCGCGCGGACCTCCTCGGGCACGGCGACGCGCAGCTCGTCGATCAGCCCCAGGGCAGCAGCCTGATCGACGACGACGTTGTTCGTCAGGGGCAGCTTCTTGCCGTTGGCGATGATCGATTCGAGGCGCTCGACGAGGAAGATGATGTCGATCGGAGTGCCCTCCGTGGGTGACCTCGGACGGATCGCGGCGGCACGCTCCCGGCCGAGCCCCGACGCTGGCGCGGATTATCGCACGGCGGCGAGGCCTCGGCGCCATGCTCCGACCCCGCGGCGCTACTCGACGATGTCCATCCGGCGCACGCGGCGGTCGGCGATCGCGACGAACAGGCCGAGCCAGGCGGCGACGATCGCCGCCGCAGCCCAGAGGGGCAGGAGGCCGAGGGGCTCGCCGTTCTCACCGAAACCCTGCCGGAACGCGATCGCGTTGCTCGACTCGGCCAGCGTCCTGACGAGCCGCTGGACCTCGTACGTCAGGAACACCTGCTGGAACCCGGCGAGCGGCTCACGTGGCGCGAAGATCGGCAGGTTTGCGAGGAACAGCTCGACGAACGCGTAGACGATCCCGAGGAGGAGCGGAAACGCGCCGGACCGCAGCAGCACGGTCATCGCGACGCCCAGTCCGACGGCCGCGAGGACGGCGAGGACCTCCGCGCCCACGAGGCCGAACGCCGCGCCGGCGTCCACCAGCTCGGTCGGCGGCGCCAGCTCGGCCCCGACGGCGTGCAGCCCCAATGACAGCAGCCAGCCGAGCGCGATGACCAGCGCGAACAGGCCTGCAGTGATCGTCCCGATCGTCACGAGTCGGGCCGCCAGGAACCGGCGCCGGTGGCTGGCGGCCAGCAGCGCGGTTCGGATCGTCCCGTGGCGGAACTCGTCCCCGACGATCAGGGTGGCGATCAGGAACGCCGCGATCAGCGGTCCGAACCCGGAGCCCAGGATCGTCAGCGGCGCCTGGGCCAGGTCGTACTGCTGGAGCGTGGTCTTCTGCTCCTCGTCCCACCGGATCCGATCCTGCTCCTGGGAGTCCAGCCAGTCGTGGACCAGCTGCTCGGTCTGGGCGTCGATCTCCTCCTGGGTCGCGCCCTCGAAGAACGACGTGTCGACGACCATCTGGCGGACCTGCGCCTCGGTCATCTGCTCGGGATCGGTCACGTCTCGGTGGTAGCCGCTCAGGAACCCGATCGTGCTGAACAGGAGCATCCCGATCACGATCACCCAGAGGTCGAGCCGGCGGCGATAGCGGATCCAGTCGGCCTGGAGGAGCGCCTTCATGAGGCGAGCTCGGCTGCGGCGACGTCGGGCTGGTCGAGGGTCAGCTCCCGGAACACGTCTTCGAGCGAGGGCCGGCGGATGCCGAGCTCGGCCGGGAAGATCGAGGCCTCGCCGAGCAGCCGGTTCAGGCCGCTCGCGTCGGTGGCGGCGGCCTCGACGAGGAGGGCCGCGTCTCCGGCGCGCTCCAGCGGCCAGGACGGTCGACGCTCCCCGAGGAGGCGGTACGCGGCGGCGGCTTGGGCGGGTGCGTCGAACCGGACGAACAGCCGCTCGCCGGTGCCGAGCACGTCGCGGGCGGGACCGGCGGCCGCGATCCGCCCGTCGCGCATGATCGCGATCCGGTCGCACAGCTGCTCGACCTCGGGCAGGACGTGGCTCGACAGGATGATCGTCGTCCCCTCCCCCGCCAGCGCCTTGATCAGCCGCCGGACGTCCACGACGCCGTTGGGATCGAGACCGTTCGTCGGCTCGTCGAGGATCACGAGCACCGGCCCGCCGAGGAACGCCACGGCGAGCGCGAGGCGCTGGCGCATCCCCGTCGAGAAGCCGCCGGCCTTGCGGCGGGCGACGGCCGCCAGGCCGACCCGGTCGAGGGCGGCGGGGACCGCCCGGGCCTGTTCGGCGGGCGACATGCCGCGCATCGTCGCGAAGACCCGCAGGTTGTCCGTCGCGCTCAGCCAGGGGTAGAGCGCCGGCCGCTCGATCAGGCAGCCGACCCGGCCCAGCACCCGGGCTCCTGGCTCGACCGGCTCGCCAAGGACTCGAACCGCGCCGCGAGTCGGCCAGAGCAGCCCCGCCAGGATCCGGATCGTCGTCGTCTTGCCCGCACCGTTCGGGCCGAGGAGGCCGTAGACCCCGCCGGCGGGGATGTCCAGGTCGATCCCGTCGACGGCGCGGGCCTCCGCGAAGTGCTTGACGAGCCCGCGCATCTCGACGACGGGTGCGCTCGCGACTGTGCGGTCGATGGTCGCCCCCTCCACGATCGGTCAGCCGGTCCGGACGGCTCGAGCGAGGGCTTCGCGCGCGGCGGTCGGGACCATCGCGCTGACATCGCCGCCGAAGGTCGCGATCTCCTTCACTAGCGATGAGGCCACATAACTGTGCTCGATCGAGGTCATGAAGAAGACCGTGTCGACGTCGGGCGCGAGGCGCCGGTTGTTGTGGGCCAGGAGCATCTCGGTCTCGAAGTCGCTGATCGCGCGGAGCCCGCGGACGATGAAGCGCGCGTCGACCGTTCGGCAGAAGTCGACGGTCAGGCCGTCGAACCCGGCGACGTCGACGCGGCCGGCTGCCGTGCTGCCGGCGAGGGCGCCGCGGATCAGCTCGATCCGGTCGGCGACCGCCAGCAGCGGCTGCTTGCGCGGGTTCTCGAGGACGCCCACGACGATTCGGTCGAACACGGCCGCGGCCCGCTCGATCACGTCGAGGTGGCCGTTCGTGACCGGGTCGAACGAGCCCGGGTAGACCGCGGTCGTCATCCCCTCTCCGGTGCCTCCCGTCGGTAGAACGTCAGCGCCGTCTCGCCGAAGCGGCGCTCGCGCTCGACGGCCAGCATACCGATCCGCTCCGGTGGCTTGTCGCGCCAGAAGTGCTTCGCGACGACGCGGCCAGCGGCCGTCAGCGGCGCGTCCGCGGCGCCGAGCCGTTCCAGGACGCGGCGGAGCAGCCCGGTCTCGGCATACGGAGGATCCACGAGGACGAGGTCGAACGGACCGACCTCTGCGGCCCCGCCCGCGAGCCAGCGCTCGGCATCGCCCCGCACGACCATGGCTCGGGCCGTAACGCCCGCCGCCGCGAGGTTCGCCTCGATCACCCGCGCCGCGCCTGGATCCTTCTCCACCAGCACCGCCCTCCCGGCGCCGCGGCTGAGCGCCTCGATCGCCCCGGCGCCGCTGCCCGCGAAGAGGTCGAGCACCGCGGCAGCGTCGAGGTCCGGCTCGAGGATCGCGAACAGGGTCTGCTTCACGCGATCCGCGAGCGGCCTCGTCCCGGGGCCCGGAGCCCGGAGCCGGATCCCCTTCGCCGAGCCGGCGATCACGCGACCGGCGTCAGGCATCGCTCACGCGCCGCTGGCCGGATCGCCGGCCCAGACCCGCTCGAGCCAGCCGTGCTCGAGCTCGTTCCGAAGGGAGGCCGCCTCCGGGCCCAGCCGGCCCGCCGGATCGAGGAGCGCCTCGGCGTGGTCGCGGGCTCGCCGGGCGAGGGCGACGTGCTCCTTCGACTGAAGCGATGCGACCCGCAGCCGCGGCAGGCCGCTCTGGACGAGCCCCAGGACGTCGCCTTCGCGGCGGATCTCGAAGTCCTTCTCGGCCAGCTCGAACCCGTCGCGGATCTCGGCCACCGCCTTCAGCCGCGCCTGGGCCGTCTCGTCGGTCGAGTCGCTGACGAGGACGCAGAAGCTCTCGGCGGTACCGCGTCCCACGCGGCCACGCAGCTGGTGGAGCTGGGCGAGGCCGAAGCGGTCCGCGCCCTCGATGACCATCATCGTGGCCTCGGGCACGTCGACCCCGACCTCGATGACCGTCGTCCCCACGAGGACGTCCAGCTCGCCGTCGCGGAACCGGGTCATCTGCGCGTCCCGTTCGGCGGCCTTCATCCGGCCGTGGACCATTCCCACGCGGAGCGGCGCGAGGAGCTCCGCGAGCCGGACGGACTCGGCCTCGGCCGCCGGGGCGGACGAATCGAAGAGTCCCGTGGGGGACTCGTCCTCGTCCGGCTCGGCCTCGTCGATCAGCGGCACGACCACGAAGGTGCGATGGCCCGCGGCCGCCTCGGCGCGGACGCGATCCCAGACGCCGCCCAGCTGGTCCGGGTGGCGGATGCCCGTCCGGATCGCGATCCGGCCCTCCGGCGGCGTTCGCAGGTCGGAGACGTCCAGATCGGCGTAGAGAACCTGGCCGAGCGTCCGCGGGATCGGGGTCGCCGTCATCAGCAGGACGTGCGGGGCGTGGCCGCCGGCTTTCGCTTCGAGCTGGCCTCGCTGTTCCACCCCGAAGCGGTGCTGCTCGTCGATCACGACGAACGCGAGCGCCGCGAACGACACGCGCTCCTGGATCAGGGCGTGCGTGCCGACGACGACCGGGGCCTGGCCCGAGCCGATCAGCTCGAGCGTGCGACGGGCCTGGGCCGCGGTCTGCGAGCCGGTGAGGAGCTCGACGGGCACGCCCGCGTCCTCGAGCAGCGCGGCGATCGTCGCGTGGTGCTGGCGGGCGAGCAGCTCGGTTGGCGCAAGGAGCGCACCCTGGAGACCCGCCCGGGCTGCTGCCGCGAGGCCCCACGCCGCGACCGCCGTCTTGCCGCTGCCGACGTCGCCCTGGAGGAGGCGGAGCATCGGTGTGGGCCGGGCGAGGTCGGCCCGGATCTCCTCGATCGCGCGGTCCTGGTCGGTCGTCAGCGCCACCGCGCGATCCAGCTTCCGGGAGAGCGAGCCGGTCAGCGCCGAGCGGACGGCCTCGTCCGTCGACTCGTCGACCGCGATCTCCCGCGCGGCGTCGCGGCCGCGCTGGCGGCGCCGCCCGACCATCCCCAGCTGGAGGGCGAGCAGCTCGTCGAAGGCGAGCCGGCGGAGCGCGGCGTCGCGGCCCTCGAACGTCGCCGGATAGTGGGCGCCTTCGAGGGCGGTCGCGATCGGATCCAGGCCCTCGTCGGCGAGGACGGAGGCGGGCAGGTACTCCGGGTAGGCCGTCCCCGCCCGGTCGAGCGCCTCGCGGATCGCGATCCGCAGCCGCGCCGCCGTCAGCCCGGCGGTCAGCCGGTAGATCGGCACGATCCGCCCCACGTGGAGGAGCTCGTCGTCGCGGCCCACCGGCTGGAAGTCTGGGTTGTCGAGGGTCAGCTTCCGGCCGAATCGCTTGAGCTTGCCGGACACGATGATCTCGGCGTCGGGGAACAGCCGGCGCTCGATGTAGCGCCGGCCGAACCAGGTCGCCTCGATCGTGCCGGTCTCGTCCTCGAACAACGCGATCGTTCGCTGGATGCGTCGTCGGAACGACGGCTCGACGCGGACGTCGGCGACGCGGACGCGGGCGCTGACGACCGTTCCCTCCTCGACCCAGCCCAGCTCGCCGAGCTGGCGCATCTCGCGCAGGTCGTCGTAGCGCCGCGGGAGGTGGAAGAGGAGCTCGCGGACGGTCAGGAAGCCGAGCCGGCGACCGGCCCGTTGGAGGAGGTTCGCGGCGCCGAGGCCGGATCGGTTCAGCTGCGTCCCGAGGAGCTCGACCGGATCCGTGGGCGGGGCCGGCAGGGCCGGCTTCGCGGCCGCCGGCCGGCGGGTCGTTCGCGGTCCCGACACTCCCCTACTCGGCCGAGATCAGGTAGCGGTAGTGCGGCTGGCCGCCGTGGACGACCTCGACCTCCCCGCCGAACTGGGCGCCGATCCGGGTGGCCACGGCCTCGGCCTCGGCGAGGCTCGCGTCCTCGCCGTAATAGATCGTGACGAGCTCGGATCCGGCGGGGAAGGTGGCAACGGCCTTCAGCACGGCCTTGTCACGGTCGCCGTCCACGGCGACGAGCCCGTCGTCCGGGTCGAGGGCGATCGTCTGGCCCTTCTTGACCTTGGACCCGCCGATCTTCGCGTCACGGACGGCCTCGGTGACCTGGATGGTGGCGAGGCCGCGGCCGGCCCGGGTCATCGGGTCGGCGTTGGCGGCCGCGTCGGCGTCCGGGTCGTAGGCCAGGATCGCCGCGACGCCCTCGGCGGCGTTGCGCGTCGGGACGACCACGAGGCGGCGGTCTTCGCAGATCCTCGCGGCCTGTTCCGCCGCGAGCCGGACATTCGGATTGTTCGGGAGGAGCAGGACCTCGCGCGATTTCGCGAGGCGGGCGATCCGGAGCAGCTCGCCGGTGCTCGGGTTGGCGGTCTGGCCGCCGCGCACGATGTGGGCGACGCCGAGCTCGCGGAACAGCTTCTCGAGCCCGTCACCGGCGACGACCGCGACGATCGCGGGGCCGAGGGCCGGATCGACCGTTTCGGCGCCGGGCGGCGACGGCACCGCGTCCGGTCCATGCGATCCGTTTCCGGATTCAGCCGGGCGATCACGCGGAGCGCTCTCGATCGTGCCCGCGATCGAGGGCCTGGTTGCCACGGCGGTCCCGCCTTCGGACGCCGTGGCGGCCGGCGGCGTCGTCTGCGCCGCGACGAACTCGGTGGCCCGTGCCTCGCGGACGTCGTCGGCCATCGTGTCGAGGTTCTCGACGGTGATCCGGGTCAGCGTCCCGAGTTCCAGTCCGTAGGCGATCACCTGGTCCGGCCGGTCGTTGTGGACGTGGACCTTGACCATGCTGCCGTCGCCGCCGACGAGGACCGAGTTGCCCAGCTGCTCCAGCCGCGACTGGATCGCGCGGACGTCGAGGGTCATGCCCTCGGCCGCCGTCAGGATGAAGACCGTCTCGTAGCCGAATGCGTCCTCCTCGAGCGCGGAGAGCCCGGCGCGGAAGGCCGGCGCGACCGCGACCCGTTCCTCGGCGTGGACCCGGCCGCCGCTCCCGGCCAGCGCGGCGTGGACCGGCCGACCCTGAACGGCGAGGAGGAGGCCCTCGAACAGGCGGAACAGGCCCTGGCCGCCGGAATCGACCACGCCCGCCTCGCGCAGGATCGGCAGGAGCGACGGCGTGCGCGCCACCGAGGCCCGAGCGCCCTCGACCGTCGCGGCCAGCACGCTCTCGATCCCGTCATCACGCTCGGCCGCTGCGACGGCCGCTGCGGCCGCCTCACGGATGACGGTCAGGATCGTCCCCTCGACCGGCTTGCCGACCGCGCCGTAAGCGGTCTTCGCGCCCTGGTCGAGCGCGTTCGCGAGGTCCAGGCCGTTGAACCGGCGGCGGCCTGCCAATGCCTCGGCGACGCCACGCAGGATCTGGCTCGTGATCACGCCCGAGTTGCCCCGAGCGCCCATCAACGCTCCGTGGCTGATCGCCGCGGCGAGCCGATGGGCGGGGACGTCGGTGGAACCAGCGCGCGCGCCGGCGGCCGCCTCGGCCTCATCGAGCGCCGCTCGGACGGTCGCGAGCATGTTCGTTCCCGTGTCCCCGTCGGGGACCGGAAAGACGTTCAGCGCGTTGATCTCGTCGACCGCCGCCTCGAGGTTCGCGACCGCACTCCGGATCGCGCTGAGCATCCCGCTGCCGGTGCAGTGGCGGGACGCCATCAGGCGACGTCCGTGCCGCTGCCCGCGAGGTCGTCCGGGGTGGCGCCGAGGTCGGCCGGATCCGTTGTCCGGACCACGTCGAGTGGAGCGATCCGCAGCCCGTCGACATGGATCGTCAGGCGGTCGATCTCCCGCTCCAGGGCGCGCCGGATCCCGTACCGAACGGCCGAGTCGACCTGGCGGGCCACCTCGGCGATCGGCACCCCGTGCGCGACGACCAGCTCGAGATCGATCGTCAGCCCGTCGTCCAGGTGGACCCGGATGCCGCGCGGCGCGAGCCCGAGCCAGTCCGCCAGCCGGTCGGGCGGACCCCCTCCCGCGAACCCGATCACGCCGTACGAGCCGAGGGTGGCCGCGCGGACCACGTCGACGATCGCCCGGCGGCTGACGAGCGATCGACCGCGGGTCGGGTCGGTCCGTTCGGTCACGCCCGGGCATCCTCCTCGACTGCGGCCGCCGGCTGGGTGGCGCGGCGCGAAGTGGGTGCTATCATACGGCCCCGCTTGCGCTCGCCAGCCGGGTGCACCCGTGCGTCCGCGCTCGGGCCCGACCACGAACCACGTCAACCCGAGCAGCTCCTGAGGACACCATGGCCCGCTCCTGTGCGATCTGCGGCAAGGTCTCGATGGGCGGCTTCAACCCGCAGTCGTCGGGGATGAACCGCGTCCGAGCCCACCGTCGCTACCAGCCCAACCTCCAGCCGTTCGTCGTGCGCCAGGCCGATGGGACCGCCGCGAAGGCCCTCGTCTGCACGCGCTGCCGGCGGACGAGCCTGAAGTCCGCCAAGTAGCTCCCGGCGGGCGTCAGCCCGCGGCCCGATCCGACGCCCGGTCGAACCGACGACCGGGCGTTCGTGTGTCCTGGACCGCGTCAGATGACCCTAGCCGCCACCCGCCGCCGGCGCAGCGCGCCCAGGTCCACGGAGCTGAGGATCAGCGCTGTCCGGGCGGGTGCGCGGCGTCCACGTCGACGTCGACGTCGAGCGGGTCACGGATCGCCGGCGCTCAGGCTTCACGCGGTCCGCTCAGTCTGCGGCGAATGGGAATCGCCCCATCCACAGACGAGGCCCCTCCCGAACTGCCAGTTCCGCCCTCACCTCACGAACGACGGGCCGGGATCTCAGTCCGGGTGGAATGCACCCCGTACGAGAGTTACCGCTCCGCGCTGTCGAGCCAGATCGTGAACGGGCCGTCGTTCACGAGCTCCACGGCCATCGATGCCCCGAAGCGGCCCGTCGCGACGGGCACGCCGAGCGCCGCCAGCCCCGCCGCGACCCGTTCGTACAGCCGCTCGGCGGCAGCCGGGTCGGCCGCATCCGTGAACCCGGGCCGGCGCCCGCGGCGCGTGTCGGCATACAGCGTGAACTGGCTCACGACCAGCGCGGAGCCGCCCACGTCGAGCAGCGAACGGTTCGTCCGGCCGGCTTCGTCCTCGAAGATCCGGAGCTCGCTGATCCGCCGGGCGAGCCCGTCCGCCGTCGCCTCGTCGTCCCCGTGGCCGACCCCGACGAAGGCGACCAGCCCGGCCGCAATCTCGCCGACGACCGCGCCGTCGACCCGGACGCGCGCCCCGGTCGTCCGCTGGAGGAGGGCCCTCATCCCGCGGGCGGCCGCCTGTCCCGCGCCGCCGACGAGCGTGGCTGGGGCCGCGTGGTCTCGGGCGGCTTGATCCCGAACTCGGCGATGTACCGCTCGCGCCAGGCGCCGGCCTCGGCCAGGTAGCGATCGCGCGCGGCGCCGTGGCGCTCCTCGGTGAGAGCCGCGACCGACGCGGGAACCAGGAGGTCGTAGTCGCGGACACCGTCGGGATTGAACTGGCCGGAGCCGCGGAGCGGGATGACCGGGATCCCGCCCGCCTCGATCTCGGCCATGAAGCGCATCGCGAGGTGCTTGGGGAGCTGGCTGAACTGGACCATCGCGTCGCGCGGGATCGGCGGCTTGCCCTCGTTCAGGCGGTACTGGTAGCCCTCGTCGGCGAGCGCCCGGACCAGGCGGATCTCGCGGCCCATGTTCCGACCCTTGATCCACAGGACCGAGCCCACGACGAGGATGTCGACGCCGAGGCCGCCGACGAACTCGGCGGTCTCGCGGTTGACGCCGCCGTCGACGTGGACCTCGCCGTCGGCCGGGGCGTGGGTCAGCAGCTGGCGGGCGGCGAGGATCTTCTCGGCGGCCACGTCCTTCATGAACTCCTGGCCACCGAACCCGGGCTCCACGGTCATCACGAGGACGATGTCGAACAGGCCGCGATAGGGCTCGAGGGCCGAAAGCGGCGTCTTCGGCTTGACGGCGAGGCCCGGCGCGCGGCCGGCGGCCCGGATCCTGCGCAGCGTCGGCTCCACCTGGGCCGGGTCGATCTCGACATGGAAGGTGACCGAGTCGCAGCCCGCGTCCAGGTAGCCGTCGATGAACGGCAGCGGATCGCTGACCATCAGGTGCGCGTCGATCGGCAGCTGGGTCCGCGGCCGGATGCCCTCGATCATCTTCGGGCCGAACGTCAGGTTCGGGACGAAGTGGGCGTCCATCACGTCCACGTGGAAGCGGTCGGCCCCCTCCTTCTCGGCCCGCTGGACGGCGTAGGCCATGTTCGAGTGATCCGCGTCGAGGATGCTGACCGCGACCCGGGCCCGGCCACCGGCCATCGCTACTCCCCCATCCCGACGCCGAGCGGCACGGGCTCGTCGCTGCGCTCACCGCGCAGGGCATGGGCGCTCTCCTCGACGAGGCGCTCGCGCCGGCGGGCGACGACGGCCGGAGCCGGCTCGCCCGCCCGCTCGGCGGCGAGCTGACCGCACGCGGCGCCGATCTCCTGGCCGCGGTTGCGCCGGATCGTCGTCGCGATCCCGGCCTCGCCGAGGATCGCCGCGAAGCGCTCGATCGCCGGGTCGGACGAGGCGGTCCACGGCGTATGGGCGACCGGGTTCATCGGGATCAGGTTGACGTGGGCGTGGTCGCCGCGGAGGAGCTCGGCCATCGCCCGGGCGTCGAGCTCGGTGTCGTTGATCCCGGCGATCATCGTCGCCTCGTAGGTCACGCGACGGCCGGTCGCGGTGGCATGGTCGCGGGCCGCGGCGACGACCTCCGCGACCGGCCAGCGGCGGTTCAGCGGGACGAGGACATCACGGAGCGCGTCGCGGGCCGCGTGGAGCGAGACCGCCAGGGTGAACTGCGGGCCGAGCGCGGTGAGCCGGCGAATGCCGGGCACCACCCCGGACGTGGACACCGTGATGTGGCGCGCCCCCAGCCCGAACCGGCGCGGATCGTTCAGCGCGTCGACGGCGGCCAGGACGCGGTCCAGGTTCAGGAGCGGCTCGCCCATGCCCATGAACACGACGTTCGTCAGCCGCCGCCCGTCCGCCGCCAACCGGCGCGCCGCGTGCCGGACCTGGTCGACGATCTCGGCGGTCTCCAGGTCCCGCCCGAACCCGAGCTCGCCCGTCGCGCAGAACGGACAGCCCACGGCACAGCCGGCCTGGCTCGAGATGCACAGCGTGTGCCGCTCGCGCTGTCCGGCACGAGCCGGGTAGTGCATCAGGACCGACTCGACGAGCGCGCCGTCGGACAGGCGGTGGAGGGCCTTCTCGGTCAGGCCGCCGTCGCTGAGGCGGAGCTCGGTGTCGGTCATCGTGTCGAACCGGAACGCCTCCGACACGGCGGCACGGAGGGGCGCCGGCAGCGTGCTGACGTCATCGATCGATCCCGCCATCCGACCCCACACGGCCGCGCCGATCTGGCGTGCGCGATAGGCCGGTTCACCGCGGGCCGCGAGCCAGCGGGTCAGATCGTCGAGCGCGAGCCCGGACAGGCCCGGCCGAGCGTCTCGGGTCGTGGCACGCGGATCGGCGAGCGGGAGGCTCCTCACCCGTCCGAGTCTACGCGGGCTCCGTGGCGCGGTCGCCCGACCGGCGGCCGGACGCGATCGCCGCGCCGAGGATCGCGGGCCGGCCGCGCAGGAACGCTTCCCCGCTCATCGGCCGGCCGCCGGCCGGCTGGACCTCGTCGAGGATCAGCCGCCCGTCGCTCGTTGCGAGCGCCAGCCCCTCCTCGTCGGGGACGATCGTGCCGGGGGCGTCGTCGGCCTCGCCCGGTGCGACCCGAGCGACGAGCACCACGAGACGCCCCTCGTCGGTCTCGATGAAGCTGCCCGGCCAGGGCAGGTGGGCCCGGATCCGGCGCTCGAGCGCCTCGGCCGGCAGCGACGCGTCGAGCCGGCCGTCCTCGCGCCGGAGCGGCCGGGTCAGGCTGGCCCCGACGATCCCCTGGGGCAGCGCCGGCAGGTCACCGATCAGCCACGGGTCGAGGGAGCGGGCGAGGAGGCCCGCGGCCACGATCGCGAGCCGCGCCTCCAGCGCCGGCGCGGTCTCGTCGCCTGCCAGGGACACCCGCTCGATCGCGACGAGGGGACCCGTGTCCAGGCCCTCGTCCATCCGCATCAGGCTCACCCCGGTCTCGCGGTCGCCGGCCAGGATCGCCGCCGGGATGGGCGTCGCGCCGCGGTGCCGCGGGAGCAGCGATGGATGCAGGTTCAGCGCGCCATCGGGCGCCTCGAGGAGCTCGTCGGGCACGATCTGGCCGTAGTCGGCCAGGACGAGCAGGGTGGGCTCGAGGCCGAGGATGTCGGCGATCGCGGCGACGTCACGGAGCCGCTCGGGCGTCATCACCTGCAGGCCCAGCTCGCGCGCGGTGACGTCGACCGGCGTCGGCGTCGGGATCCCGCGCCGCCCGGCCGGACGCGGCGGCGCGGTGACGACCCCCACGAGGTCCACGGAGGGGTGAGCCGCCAGCCGTCCGAGGATCGGCTGAGCGAAGCGGCCGCTGCCCAGGAAGACCGTCCGGACGTGTCGGGCCGGGACCGCGGGAGCCGTCGGGGACCGGGAATCTCCGGCCGGCGTGGGATCCGTCACCTCGGGCGTGCCGCCCGCCCGATCCGCCGGGTCGCGGCCGTCCGTCACGCGAGGGCCTTCGCCGCCTCGCTCGTCTGCCCCTCGCCGTCCTCGTCGTCATCGTCGTCGGCGCCGACGGGGATCAGCTCGTCCATGGAGCCCAGGTAGTCGATGAACAGCTTGCCGTCGAGGTGGTCGAGCTCGTGCTGGAGCGCCCGCCCGAGCAGTCCCGAACCCGCGACCTTGATCTTCTTGCCGTTCCGGTTCTGGGCGACGACCCAGACCTTCTCGCGGCGGGTCACGTAGGCGTAGTAGCCCGGCAGGGACAGGCATCCCTCCAGGTCGCGGTCGTCGCCGGCCGTTCGCACGATCTGCGGGTTGACCAGCTCGTAGAGCGTGTCGCGGACCTCGATCACGCAGACCTGGAGCGGCTCGCCGAGCTGCGGTGCCGCCAGTCCGACGCCCGGCGCGTGGCGCATCGTGTCGGTCAGGTCGTCGAGGAGCTCGTGGAGGCTCCTGCCGAAGCTGTCGACGGGCAGGCCCTTGAGCCGGAGGCGCGGGTCGCCGAGCAGGACGATCGGGCGGATGCTCATGGGCGCGAGTCTAGCATCGCGCCTGGGCCTGCCCCGGGGCGGCCGGCGGGTCGCCCCGAGCTAGCGCGCGCCCTCTGCCGGATCGTCCTCGGCCGCCTGCTCGGCGGCATCCCCGGCGCCCCCGAGCTCCGCGGCCGGCCGGCCGCCGTGGTCGACGTCGGGCTGGGCCGTGGGCTGGTCGCCCGCTCCACCGTCCGCGGCGTCGGTGGCCTCGTCGCCGTTGCGACTCCGCAGATCGGCGGCGAGCGTCCGTGATCGCTCGGCGAGCTTCACGCTCGCATCCGCGGTCGCTTCGGCCGCCCGGTGCGCCAGCGGGCCCGCCCGGTCGGCGGCGACCGCCGCCAGCTCGGCGGCCTTCGCCCCGATCTGGCGAACGACGGGCGCGGCCTGCGTCGCGACCTGGTCGATCATCGACTGGAGCTGGCCGAGCATCCGCTCGGCGGCTGCCCGCGCGTCGCCGCCCGAGCCGGCGGTCTCGTCGGTCCAGCCCAGGTGCTCGTCCGGCGTGCCGGCGGCATGCCCGTTCGAGCCGGCCGGCGAGTCGTGCGTCCCGTTCGCATCGTGGGTCGTCTCGTCCATCGTCGTGCCTCCGTGCGTCCCGAGGGGGCGGTCATTGTCGCCCGTTTCCGTCCCGACCGCCGCCGGCCGGTCAGCGAGCCTCCGCGGATCCGATCGCGCCGGTTTGCGTGCCATCGTCGTCCTCGTCGTCGTCCGGCCCGTCGATCGGGTACGAGCCGAGCGAGAAGCCGAACTCGCTGCCGCCCTCGGGTCGCGGCCGCGCCCAGACGTGGCCGCCCATCTCCAGCACGAGCTGGCGCGAGACGAACAGGCCGATTCCCGCTCCGGCTGCCGAGGCAGCCGTCGTCGGCGAGCGATAGAACAGCGAAAAGAGGTTCTCGACCTCGCCCGGGGCGACCCCGGGACCCTGGTCCAGGACCCGGACCTCGACGTCGCCGGTCGGCGCATCGTCGATCGCGATCCGGATCGTCGAGCCGGCCGGCGAGTACTTGGCGGCATTCGAGATCAGGTTGCGGAGGACCTGCTCGACATACGTCTCGTCGCCGAGGACGACGTGGCGGTTCGGCGATGCCGGCCGCTCGAACGCATGGCTGGGCCAACGAGCCGCCTCGGACTGGACGACGCGGGCGAGGAGATGGTCGAGATGGACGGGGTCGTCGCCGATCGTCAGATGGCGGCGCTCGAGCCGGGAGAGGACCAGGAGGTCGTCGACGATCCGAGTGAGACGGTCCGCCTCGATCACGATGTCGTCGGTGAGGTCCGCGGCGGCCGCGTTGTGCTCGACTCGCCGCTTGAGCAGGCGCGAGCCGGCCAGGATCGTCGTGATCGGCGTCCGGAGCTCGTGCGAGACCACCCCGATGAACGCCTCCTGGAACCGGCGGGCATCCTCGTCGTGGGCGTGGAGGATCGCCCGCTCCAGGGCCTGGGCACCCTGGGCCGCCGTCGCCGCCAGGATTCCGCCGTCGCCGGCGGACCGATCGGCCGGGGTCCGCCAGCCGATCGACAGCACGCCGTAGACGATGCCGCGGGCCTCCATCGGGAGCGCGCTGATCGCGCGGACGCCGGCGATCGCGGGGATGTTCGACGCGCGGGGGAACATCGCCCGCCAGCGGTCCTCGTCCGGCACCTCGACGACCTCGCGCGTGGACGCAGCCTGTGCGACCGGCGAGACCGCATCGGAGGCGATCGTCTGCTGCGACGCCACGAGCCCCGCCGGGTACCCCCGAGCGCCGGCCAGCTCGAACGCCCCGGTCGCCTCGTCGACGACGTGGACGGCGGCGAAGCCCGCGGCGAGGTCGTCGACGGCGAAGTCCAGGAGCCGCGCCACGACCTCGTCGATCGTCCGCCCGCCGACCAGCTCGAGGGCCAGCCGGCCCAGGATCGCGAGCCGCCGCCCGGCGCCGGCGGCGTCGTCGACCGCGACCCGGTGCGCGCCGTCGAGCCGGACGCGCTCGAGCGCCTCCGCGGCCAGCTGCACGACGATCGGCAGGAGCGGGCTGACCGGCCCGGCGCCGTCGGTTGCGCGGATCCGGAGGACGCCGACGGCACGGGTCCGCCCGGCGGCCCCCACCGCGATCGGGACGAGCCGGACCCCGTCGTCGTCCGGGCCCGGCGCGAACCCTGCTGGACGCTCCACGGCCTCCACCCGGATCTGCGCCGGCGCCTCCGGATCGGGCGGGCCGGAACGCCCGATCGGTGCTCCGACGTCGCCGCCACCGGCGAGATCGCGCAGGTAGACGGTTACGCCCGCGCCGCCGGCGATGGCGCTACCGTGACGCGCCAGGGCATCCGCGACCTGGATCGCGGTCCGGGCGGCGGCCACGTCCCGGATCGCGGCGAACACGATGGCCAGCTCCGGCATGGCGGGCTCGACGAGGCGCGGAACGGACGTCGCGCGATCCGTCCGGGACGCATTCGTCCCGCGGCCCGTGGGCCGGGTCGCGGCGAATCGTCCGGCCGATGTGACCCCGCCCCGGTCCGGCTCGACCGGCAACGCCGCGGGTGCCCGATCGTCGAGGATCAGGCGCCGGATCACGAGCCCGGCGCCGATGCCCGCGAGCGCCGTTGCCACCTCGAGCGGCCAGCTCGCCCCGTCGGCGCCGCGGATGCCCGGCACCCAGGCGGGAATCGCCGTGAGCTGCCCGGCGATGCCGACCGCGGCGGCCAGCACGCCGCCGACCGCGCCCCCGAGGATCGCCGCCAGGAGCACGGCCGCGAAGGCCACGACGAGCCAGGGCGCCACCCCGACCACCTGGTCGAGGCCGAGCTCCAGGAGGATCCCGAATGCGCCGAAGGCCAGCCCCACGGCGACGCGCACGATCGAGATCGGGATCGGATGAACCTCCGAGCTGCGACAGGAGCGCCATTGTGCCCGTCGGGACCGGGTCCGGCAGCCGGACGATCGGCCCGGCGATCGTCAGAGCAGGCTCTCGGGGTCCACGTCGACCGACCACGGCGGCTCCGGTGGACCGTCGAGGAGCGCTGCGGGGTCGCGGCCACGTAGGACGAGGTTCCAGCGCCACCGGTCGGCCCGTTTGGCGATGTAGGCCGGCGCCGGGCCGACCACCGCCACCTCGAGACCGCGCTCACGCGCTCGCGCGCGAAGTCGATCGGCCTCGGCGACTGCATCGCGTTCAGCCGCATCCCGATCGACGATCCCCACCGTGAGCTTCACGAGCCGTCCGAACGGCGGCGAGCCGAAGCGGCGGCGAAGGTCCAGCTCGGCGTCGTAGAACGCGTCGGCGTCGTCGTCGACCACCGCTCGGATCGCGGGGTGCTCGGGCTGGTAGGTCTGGATGATCGCCCGGCCCGGCCGGTCTCCCCGGCCCGCCCGGCCCGCCGCCTGGGCGAGCAGCTGGAACGTCCGCTCCGCCGCCCGCTCGTCGGGCAGGTTCAGGGCGACGTCAGCCGAGACGACCCCGACGAGCGTCACGTTCGGGATGTCGAGGCCTTTCGTGACGAGCGTCGTCCCGACGAGGACGTCGAGCCCGCCGGAGGCGAAGGCGTCGATGACCCGCTCGGCCGCCCCGCGGCGCTCGACGACGTCCCGATCGAGCCGTCCGACCCGCAGCGTCGGGAACGCGCGGCGGACCTCGTCCTCGACCCGCTGCGTCCCCCCGCCGAGGTAGCGGATCCGCGGGGAGTGGCAGTTCGGGCAGCGGGTCGCGAGCGGCGTCGCCCGGCCGCAGTGGTGGCAGCGCAACGTGGTGCCTGCCTGGTGGTACACGAGGGGCCGCTCGCAGTCCGGACAGGCCTGGACGTGGCCGCAGTCGCGGCACAGGACGACCGAGGCCGTCCCCCGCCGGTTGATCGTCAGGATCGCCTGGTCGCCGGCCGCCTGGTCCAGGCCGGCCAGCGCGCCGGCCAGCGCCGACGAGATCAGGCTCCGGTTCCCGGCGCGCAGCTCCTCGCGCAGGTCGACGACCTCGAGCACGGGCTTGGCGCCGCTCGGTCGAGCCGGCAGGACGACCCGCCGGTAGCTACCGTCGCGCGCCCGGCCGATCGAATCGACCGCGGGCGTCGCGCTGCCCAGGATCACCGCGCCGGCGGCGATCTCGGCGAGACGGATCGCGACGTCGCGGGCCTGGATCCGGGGCGTCCGATCGCTCTTGTAGGCGGCGTCGTGCTCCTCGTCGACGATCACGAGTCCGACGTCCGCGAGTGGTGCGAGGGCGGCCAGCCGCGTCCCGACGACGATGTCGACGGCGCCGGCCCGGATCCGCCGCCATTCGTCGGCTCGTTCGCCGTCGCTCAGGCCCGAGTGCACGACGGCGACGCGGGCCGAGAGGTCCGCCCGCAGCCGATCCACGAGCGGCAGGGCGAGGGCGATCTCGGGGACGAGGACGAGGGCCGGCCGGCCGCGCTCCAGGCTGGCCACGATCGCCTCGACGTAGATCGCGGTCTTGCCGCCGCCGGTCACCCCGTCGAGGAGGAGCGGCGTGGGATCGCCCTCGGCGATGGCCCGGGCGGCGAGCACGACGGCCTCCTCCTGGGCCGGGGTCAGGGTGCTGCCCGCGGGCCGGCCGCCGCGGAGGCCCACCGGCCGACCCGCCAGCGGGCGGCGTGGCCGCTCGCGGACCTCGACCTCGACGAGGCCGCGCCGAGCCAGGCCGGCAATCGCCCCGGTCCCGTGACGGTCCGCGAGATCGGCGCCCGGCGCGCCGGTGGTCCGGGCGCCGGGCTCGCCGGCGAGCAGCTCCGCGAGGACCGCGAGCTGGCGCGGCCCGAGCGGCCGGCCTGGGGTCCGCCCGCCGTCACGCGCCGTCGTGGCCGCCGCGCGCCCGGCCGGCGTCAGCCGGATCCGGCGCTCGTAGCGCGGCCCCGCCCCCGCACCGAGCAGGGTCCAGTCGAGGCTGACGAGACCCGCCATCTCGAGCGACCGGAGGCGTCGGACGAGCGTGGCCCGGCCGTCGGCGGCCACGAGCTGGCGAATCGGCCGCGGCCCGCGCTCCAGCTGATCGAGGAGGTCGAGCTCGGCGGGGGCCATGTCGCCCGGAGCCGGCCGATCCGTTCGCTCGGCCACCAGCTCCAGCCGTTCGAGCAGACCGGGTGGCAGCATCGCCCGGAGGACGAGCGCCGGCGGGGCGAGATAGTGGTCGGCGATCCAGCCGGCGAGGCGCAGGGCGAGGGGCGGCAGGAGCGGTCCATCGGCGCGGACGCGGCCGGCGATCGGCTTTGCGACGATCCCACCATCGGGCGGCGCCGCCTCGCCGAGGACAATTCCGAGTGCCTGGCGCCGCCCGAACTCCACGAGGACGGCTTCGCCGGGAATCAGGTCGGCGAGGGCCTCCGGCACGACGTAGGTGTACGGCCGTGCACCCCCACCGCCGGCCGCGTCGATCGCGACGCTGACGTGGCGGACGGTCGACGTCGGGACGTCGAGCATCGGGCCGCCGCCGGCTCAGACCCGGACGCGGCGCGTCGGGTTCAGGCGGTGCTGGCGGGCGATGATCCCCTCGATCTTGCGGGCCGTCTCCTCGACCTGGCCCGTCTCGTTCGTGACGACCTCGTCGTAGTCGCCCTGCCGGGCCAGCTCCAGGGCGGCGTTCCGCTGGCGGAGCTCCAGCTGGTCCGCGGTCTCCGTGGCGCGGTTGCGGAGACGGTGGAAGAGCTCCTCCATCGTCGGGGGGACGACGAAGATCAGGAGCGCCTGGGTGACCTGCTCCTTGACGACCTGGGCGCCCTGGACGTCGATCTTGAGGATCACGTCCTTGCCGACGGCGAGCGCGCCGCGGACCGGCTGGCGGGGCGAGCCATACCAGTTCCCGTGGACCTCGTTCGCCTCGAGGAAGCCGCGCGCATCGCGCATCCGGAGGAACTCGTCGCGCGAGACGAACTGGTAGTCCACGCCGTCGACCTCGCCGGGGCGCGGCGGACGGGTGGTCACGGTGACCACGTACTGGCGGTCGTCCTCGCGGCCGGTCGCCCGTTCCTGGCGGCGGAGCTCGTCGATGATCGTGTCCTTGCCGACGCCGGACGGCCCCGAGATGATGATCAGCATCGCTCCCGGTGCGCCATCGATCGTGTAGTCCGGCCGGCCCGGGTCATCCGAGACGTGGCCGAGGGTCGAGGCCGCGACGAGGCCGTCGACCGGCACCGGCTCGTCGCTCATCGCCGGCCGTCCGGTCCGGCCAGGGCGGCGAGCCCACCGGCCCGCAACCCCTCGAGGACGGCCTCGAGCTCGTCGGGGAGCGGCGCCTCGGCGCGGATCAGGTCCCCGCTCGACGGCGAGGTCAGCTGGAGACGCCAGGCGTGGAGGAACAGCCGCTGGAGCCCGGCGCCGGCGCCGGCCACGGCGGGGCCCTTGCGCGACGTGCCGGTTCCGTAGACAGGGTCGCCGGCGACGGGATGGCCGATCGCGTCGAGATGGACGCGGATCTGATGGGTGCGGCCCGTGACGAGGTCCAGCTCCAGGAAGGTCCAGCCACGGAACCGCTCCCGGACCCGGTAGCCCGTCGTGGACGCGCGCCCGTCCGGGACGACCGCCATCCGTGTCCGGTGCTTCGGGTCGCGCCCGATCGGCGCCTCGATCCGGCCGACCTCTGCGGCGACCTCGCCGAGCACGAGGGCGAGGTACGTCTTCTTGATCCGGCGTGCCTTGAGCTGGGCCATCAGCGATTGCTGTGCGGCGTCCGTCCGAGCCACCATCAGCAGGCCGCTCGTGTCGCGGTCCAGGCGGTGGACGATGCCCGGCCGCTGGACGCCCGCGATCCCGCCGAACGTGCCGGGGCCGCCGTGGGCCAGGAGGGCGTTGACGAGCGTCCCACCGGCATGACCCGGCGACGGATGGACGACGAGCCCGGCCGGCTTGTCGACGATCAGCAGGTCCGCGTCCTCGTGGACGATCCGGAGCGGGATCTCGGGCGCGGGCGCGAGGTCCAAGGGCGCGGGCTCCGGGACGACGAGACGAAGGGCCGTTCCCGGGCCCACGACCGCGTTCGACCGGAGGGCCACGCCGTCCGCGGTCAGGTTGCCGGCGGAGATCAGCTTCTGGACGTGGCTCCGGGACAGGCCGGTGGCCTCGGCGACCCAGCGGTCGACGCGCTGGCTCGGTGCGGTGGCCGGCACCTGGAGGGCGTGGACGCCGGGGCCTGTCACGAGCCGGCTCGATCGGAGGGCGGCGCTCCGTCGGCCCAGAACGCGGCGTCCGCCTCGTCGTCCGTGGCGGACCGATCGGCTGTTGCCCTGGGTGCCGGCGCCGGCGCATGGCCATCGACGAGGGACGGTCGCAGCGCGGCGATCAGGAGCAGCAGGATCGCGAGGCTGATCGCGCTGTCGGCGACGTTGAACGTGTAGAAGCGGAGCGAGCCGAGGCCCGCGTCGACGAAGTCCACGACGTAGCCGAGCCGGAGCCGATCGAGCATGTTCCCGATCGCGCCGCCGAGCAGCAGTCCCAAGGTGATCGTCAGGTAGAGGCCGGCCGCTGCCTTCCAGTGGTAGGCGACGATCAGGCCGATCACGGCGATCGAGACGAGGCCGAACATCACGGCGTTGTCCTTGAACAAGCCGAACAGCGCGCCCGTGTTCTGGCCGAAGACGATCCGGACGAGGTCACCGATCACGTCGACCGATTGACCGGGACGGAGCTGGGTCGTCACGAGGGCCTTGGCCAGCTGATCGGCGACGACCACGGTCGCGGCGAGGGCCGTGAAGAGCAGCCAGCGCCGCCGCTCCGACGGCGCTGCCGCAGCGGGATCGTCCGCGCCGCGGGCTCCGGCTGCGGGGTCGGCCGTCACCCGGCACCCCCGATCCGTCGGATCGCGATCGCAACCTGGCCGCCCTCGAGCTCGACCGTCCCCGCGGTGATCCCGGCACCCGACGGCGGCGCCGCGTCGTGGACCGTGTCGGCCAGCGTCTCGGCGGCGACTGCGTCGAGGTGGCGGCGAGCGCCTCCGGACAGGCCGGCGACCCACAGCTCGATCCGGTCGTCGAGGGCGAGACCGGCGTCCTTCCGGAGGTCCTGGATCGCGCGCTGGACTTCGCGGGCGTCGCCCTCGGCGCGCAGCTCGTCCGTGAGCTCGGTGTCGATGACGACGACGAGCCCCTCGTCGTGGGCGACGGCCGTGCCGGGCCGGGGCGAGGCGAGGATCTCGACCTCGTCGGCGAGGAGCGTCACCCCGCCGAGGGTGACCGACCCGTCGGCCCCGTACTCAACCTCGTTCGAACGGGCGGCGGCCATGATCGCGGGGATGGCGGCGCCATGCTTCCGGCCGATCTTCGGGAGGAGCGGCTTCACGCGCCGCTCGACGAGCTCGGACTCATCGCCGATCAGGAGCACCTCGCGGACGTTGATCTCGTCGCGGATCAGATCGATCAGCTCGTCGCGCGCGGTGAGGTCGGCACCGGGCAGCGCGAGCCACACGCGTCCGAGTGGCTGGCGGACGCGGATGCCCGCCTGGGACCGAAGGGTCCGTGCCAGGTCCACGGCCCGCCGGGCCGTCGCCATCGACGCTTCGAGCGACGCGTCGCGGAAGCCGGCGAGGTCGGCGGCCGGCCAGCGCGTCAGGTGGACGCTGTCCGGCAGGTCCGGCGCGCCGAGCGAGCCGACCAGGTTCCCGTACATCGCTTCGGTCACGAACGGCAGGATCGGGGCCATCGTCCGGACGAGCGTCACGAGGGCCGCGTGGAGCGTCGCGAACGCGGAGTCACGGTCCGCCGCCGCCGCGCCCGCTCGCATCCGCTCCCGCGACCGTCGCAGGTACCAGGTCGACAGGTCGTCGATGAATGTCCCGATCGAGCGCGACGCGGCGAGGGCGTCCGTCGCGCGCAGGTCGGCTTCGACCGTCGCCGCGAGACCCGCGGCGCGCGACAGGATCCAGCGGTCCAGCGCCGGCCGCTCGGCCTCGGGCGCGATCCCCGCCGCCGGCGTCCAGCCGGCCAGGCGCGCATAGGTCACGAAGAACGAATAGACGTTCCAGAGGACGAGCAGCTCACGGCGCGCCTCGTCGGCGGCGTGCCAGCCGAAGGCGATGTTCTCCTCGGGGCGCGCCTTGGCGAACAGCCAGCGCATGACGTCGACGCCCATCCGCTCGGCGGCCTCGTCGAAGTCGATCGCGTTTCCCGAGCTCTTGTGCATCGGCCGGCCGTCCTCGCCGAAGAGCAGCGCGTAGCCGAAGATCGTCTTGAACGGCTCCTCGCGGCGCAGGACGGTCGACATCGCGAGCATCGAGTAGAACCAGTTCCGGAACTGGCCCGGGAAGCTCTCGGTGATGAAGTCGGCCGGGAACCACTGCTCCCAGTACGCCCGGTCCTCGCGGAAATGGATCGTCGAGAACGGCACGATCCCCGCATCCAGCCATGGATTGCCGACGTCCTTGATCCGCTCGACCGGGGCGCCGCACGACGGGCAGGCGATCGTCACCTCGTCGACGAACGGGCGGTGCGGCGTATGGCCCTCGAACCGGTCCCAGCCGGCGACCGCGCGGTCCTTCAGCTCGTCGCGCCCGCCGACGACGTCGAACGTCCCGCACGCCTTGCAGTCGTAGATCGGCAGGGCCAGGCCCCAGTAGCGCTTCTTGCTGATCATCCAGTCGTGCATGTTCAGGAGCCAGTCGAGCTCCCGGTCATAGCCGAAGCCCGGGATCCACCGGATCCGATCGACGACCTCCATGATCTGGTAGCGGAGGCTCGCGTCGACCTCGGCCGGCGTGAGCTCCGCTCGAGGCTTGTCATAGACCGGACCCATCGAGATGTACCACTCGTCGACCAGGCGAAAGACGAGCGGCGTGTTGCACCGCCAGCAGTGCGGGTAGCGGTGCAGGTAGGTCTCGAGCCGATAGAAGCGGCCCTCGCGCTTGAGATGCTCGACGATCGGCTCGGTGACGTCGCGGACGTCGCGGCCCGTCAGCGATCCGAACCCGTCGATCACGATCCCGTTGTCGTCGAGGGGGGCGATGTTCGGCAGGCCGAGCGCCTTGCCGAGCTGATGGTCCTCCGCGCCGCAGCCGGGCGCGATGTGGACGATGCCGGTCCCCTCGTCCTCGCCGACCTGGTCCCATGGGACGACGCGATGCTCGTACGGACCGTCGGCGGCGATCGCTGAGGCGCCCTGGGCAAAGGCCTTGCGGACGGCCGGCAGGTCGTCGTACGGCCCGGCGTAGCGCCAGCCGACGAGCTCGCTCCCGGGCTTCTCGTCGACCACCTGGAACGGGCCCTCGAGCGCCGCCTTGAGCGTTCCCTTGGCGAGCCAGTGGAGCGCCTCGCCCTGGCGGACCTGGACGTAGCGCAGCTCCGGCCCGACCGCCGCGGCGACGTTCGAGGTGAGCGTCCACGGCGTCGTCGTCCAGACGAGGAGGTCCTCACCGGGCCGGTCGACCAGCGGGAGACGGATCGTGAGGCCGGGGTCCTCACGATCGGCGTAGCCCTCGTTCATCTCCATCTGGGAGATACCGGTCCCGCACCGGGCGCACCACGGCATCGTGTCGTGGCCCTTGTATAGCCAGCCGCGCCGGTGGACCTCCTTGAGGAAGCCCCAGATCAGGTCGTTGTTCTCGTTGCTGAACGTGAAGTAGCTGCCCCCGACCTCGGGCATCCCGAGCCGGCCCACGAGCATCTCGACCGTGTCGCTGACCGGGCCGTCGGGGCCCTGGATCGTGGCGGTCGCCGTCGGGTCCGCGGCGAGCAGGTCACGGAGGCGGCGCAGCTCGTCGGGATCGTTCCAATCCATCCACATGCCCAGCCGGATCGACTGCTCGGTCTGCCGCGCGGCGTAGGTCAGGACCCGCTGCTTGCAGAGGGACACGAACTCGGCGATCCCGTAGTCCTCGATGTCGCGCTTGTTCGTGAAGCCCAGGTCGCGCTCGACGTTGACCTCGACCCACAGGCCCTGGCAGTCGAACCCGTTCTGCCAGCGCTCGTTCTCGCCGAGCATCGCGTGGAAGCGCTGGTAGAGGTCCTTGTAGGCGCGGCCCCAGGCGTGGTGGACGCCCATCGGGTTGTTCGCCGTGATCGGTCCGTCCAGGAAGCTCCAGTGCGGCCCCTCCGCGTTCTGCGCGCGGAGCCGCTCGAACGTCCGCCGCTCGCGCCACTCGGCCAGGATCTCGTGCTCCATCGCGATGAGATCGGGCTTGGCGCTGACGGTTCGGAACATCGGGCCTCTGGTGAGATGGTGGCTGCTCGCCAGGGGGCGGGCGGATCAGCGTCGTCGGTGCCGGAGCGCCGGAGGCGAATCGTGAACAGAACGTAACGATGCCGTGGGGGGCGTCCGGCTATCCTACCGTGCGATGCACCGCGCGCAGGAGCCGCGGCCGCGAGCGCGTTCACCGTTCGTCGCTGCCTTCCTCTCCCTGATCTTCCCCGGGCTGGGTCATGCCTACGCCGGCGCCACCCAGCGGGCGCTCGGGTTCGCGGCGCCGCCGATCCTCCTGGGGGCCCTCTTCGCCGGGATCTTCCTGCGGATGGACGCAGCCGAGAAGCTGTCCTTCCTGCTGGCGGGCCCCACGATCCCGGGGATCTTCATCGGCAACCTCGTCCTGCTCGCCTATCGCCTCGTCGCGATCGTCGACGCGTACCGCGTGGCCGCCTACCTGAACGCGTTCGACGCCAGCGGCGGCGGTCGCCTGGGCCGGCCGCGCCTCGTCCTCAACCCGCTGTCGGTGGCCGGACTGCTGGCCGTCGTCCTGGTGATGGCCGGCGGCCACGTCGTCGTCGCGAAGTACGACCTGATCGCGAACGACGTCCTGTCCGACCCGTGCATCTTCGTCGCCAACGACCCGGGCGGCGAGCAGTGCGACGCCGAGACGACGCCCCCGCCGTCGGGCGGCCCGGGCGCCTCCGGTGACGGCGGCCCGACCGACGGTCCGGACTCGTCCGACGAACCCTCGGTCGCGCCCCCGTCGAGGCAGGGCTCCGACCTGCCCGACGTCACGATCCCGCCGTGGAACGGCACCGACCGCCTGAACATCCTCCTGATCGGCTCGGACCAGCGGCCCAACGAGGGGACGTTCAACACGGACACCCTGATCGTCGTCTCGATCGACCCGACGACGAAGCAGGTCGCGATGTTCAGCCTGCCGCGCGACTCGACGGACCTGCCCCTGCCGCCGGGCACTCCCCTCGCGGCGGCCTACAACGGCATCTACCCGCTGAAGATCAACTCGCTGTTCACGAACACGCGGGGCCGGCCGGACCTCGTCCCCGGGACGAACTCGACGCGCGGCTTCAACGCGCTCAAGGAGGTCCTCGGCAACATCTACCAGCTCGACATCAAGTACTACATCATGGTCAACTTCGACGGCTTCAAGCAGGTCGTCGACGCGCTCGGCGGCGTGACGATCAACGTCCAGGTGCCCGTCACCGACGAGGGCTACCCGGCCGATACGGGACGGCATCAACGGATCTACATCCCGACCGGGATCCAGCACATGACCGGCGCCCAGGCGCTGATCTACGCCCGATCGCGGCACGGCTCGGACGACTTCGACCGGGGCTCACGCCAGCAGCGCGTGCTCACCTCGCTCCGCGACCAGGCCGACGTCCAGACGCTGATCCCGAAGATCCCCGACCTGTACGCGGCCCTCCGCAAGGCCGTCAAGACCGACATCCCGCGTGACCAGCTGGCGTCGCTGGCCGGCCTCGCCGACGGGGTCGACGGTCGGAACATCCGCTCGTACGTGTTCTCGTTCCCTCGCTACGGAACGCAGACCGGGCCGGGGGCACCCGTCTACAAGTACCTGCCGGACGTCACCAAGATCCGCCAGGCCGTCGCGAACGCGTTCAAGGTCGATCCGGCGCTGGAGGACACCAGGGCGGCGCTCGGCGACGAAGCCGGCACGATCTGGGTCCTCAACGGCAGCGGCCAGGATGGCCAGGCCTCGACGATCGCCGCCTACCTCGAGTACTACGGTCTGACAGCCTCGGCGCCCACCCGCAAGCCGGACCAGAACGGTCTCAGCTCGACCCGGATCGTCGTCTACAACGGCGCGGAGACTCGCCTGCCCCAGACGATCCAGTTCCTCCAGTCGAAGCTCAAGGTCCAGGTCGACACGAAGACCGATCCGGCGGTGACCGTCGACGTGATCATCACGACATCCCGCTCGACCCCGAACCTGTCACCGCCGCCGACGAACTGAGCCCGCCCTTGCCGGCCGCGTTCCCTACTCGGGGATCGCCGTCAGCCAGTGGCGATACTCGGGCAGGCGCCCGCGGACCGCGTCGAAGTAGCGCTCCTTGACGAGCGAGGTGATCGGCCCGATCTGGCCGGAGCCGATCGGGCGGTGATCGATCTCGGTCACGGGGGAGATCTGGACGCCCGTCCCGCACAGGAACAGCTCGTCGGCGACGTACAGCTCGGACCGGTCGATCGAGCGCTCCTGGACCGGGACCTTCTCGTTCTTCAGGAGCTCCATCATCGCCTTGCGGGTGACGCCCTCGAGGAGGTCGTCGTTGACCGGCGGCGTCAGCGCCACCCCGTCCCGGACGACAAAGAGGTTCGCCGCGGAGGCCTCGTTGACATGCCCGTCGGCGGTCAGGACGACGGCCTCGTCGTAGCCGTTCAGCTCGGCCTCGGACTTCTGGAAGGCCATGTTCACGTAGCCGCCCACGATCTTGCCGCGGGCCGGCAGCGCCTCGTCGGCGTTGCGCCGCCAGGACGAGGTCATCACCCGGATCCCGTTGTCCGTGTCCACGTAGTTCCCGAACGGGATGGCGATGATGTAGAGCTGGTTCTCGAGGTGGTGGAGGCGGACGCCGATCGCCTTCGTCGACTTGTAGAACGAGGGTCGGATGTAGATGTCCTCGCGGAAGTGGTTGCGCCGGACCGTCTCGACGATGAGCCCCATCAGCTCGTCGACGGACGGGACGTCCTCCATCATCAGGATCCGGCACGACTGGCGGATCCGCTCGACGTGCTCGCGGATCTTCAGCCCGTAGAGGGTGCCCTGGTCGGCGTTCCAGTAGCCGCGGATCCCCTCGAACGTCGCGGTCCCGTACATGAAGGCATGGGTCATGATGCTGACCTTCGCGTCGCGCATCGGGACGAAGTCGCCCTCGAAGTAGGCGATGACGTCGTCCAGGCTCGTCGGGGCGGACGCGGCGTGCGGATCGGTCGCGGTCGTCGAGCCGGCCGAGCTCGACTTCTGGGTCAGCATTCGCGGGGCTCCTGCGGCGTGGCGGTCAGCCGAGGATAACACCGGACCTGATGTCGGCCGGCCCCGCCCTAGAACGCTCCCAGCAGCGACGCGGCCACGATCCCGAGGTACAGCACGTAGAAGGCGCCGCCCACCAGCAGGCGTTTCCCGAGGAGCCGGCCCGACCGCGCCATCGGGATGAACACCGCGGCCGCGGACAGGAAGGCGATCCCGGCGGACAGGAAGGCGATCCGGCTGTCCGGCGAGAAATGCCAGGCGTCGGCGGCGAACAGGAGGGCGACGACGGTCGGGATCGTCGACTGGAAGACCATCGCCCCCGTGATGTTCCCCATCGCGAGGGTGTCCTTGCCGGCTCGGACCCAGATGATCGAGTTGAACTTCTCCGGGAGCTCGGTGGCGATCGGGGCGATCACGAGGGCCACGATGATCGGCGCGATCCCGAGCTGGGACGAGAGGTGCTCGACCGCGTCGACGAAGAAGAACGCGCCCACGACGATCAGGCCAAGCGCCGTCAGGACCTGGAGGTTGACGATCCGGAGGCGGGGCACCGCGTCGGGCGTGTTGGGGGTCGTGGGATCGAGGCGGTTGAAGCGGAGGGGTGCGAGGTCGCCGGCGTCGACGTCCGGATCGTCCTCGAAGTGGCCCTTCACGTACCAGCCGTAGATCGCGACGAGGACGATCGCGACGACCCACTTCGGCCAGGGTGGATCCAGTGGCAGGAACGCCGCGCCGATCGCGATCGCGTAGGCGATCCCGAAGTAGCGCATGTCGTGGGCGAGGACCGTGGTGTCGACCGGCATCTCGTCGCCCTTCGTCCGGTTCTTCGCCACCGCCAGGACGGCGACGCCCGTCACGAACATCGCGAGCGTGCCCAGCATGAACGGCGCGCCGAGGATCGCGCCGACGCCGACGCCGTGCGACGCGGACGAGCCGCCGCCGGTGAGGATCGCGATGATCGGGATCATCGTCTCGGGCAGGGCGGTGCCGACGGCGGCCAGCACGGAGCCGACCGCGCCCTCGGCGAGCTCGAGCTTCCGCCCGAACCACTCGATCCCGTTCGTGAACAGCTCGGCCCCGGCGAGGATCACGATGAAGGCGGCGACGAGGATCAGGAAGTCCACGCTCAGCCCTCGACGATTCGCGCAAGCGTGACGCTCGTGGCGATCACCACGAGGATCAGCGTGCCCACGATCGCCATGTCGCGCTCGCCGCGCCGGACGTAGCCGAGCAGGGCGGTCGCGACCCGCGCCGACGGCGTGGCGATCACGACGAGCAGGCCGAGCCAGATGAAGCCGGCCGGGCGGAGCGCGGCGATGTCGGCCGGGATCCGGCCCACGTCGAGCCCGCCGTCGGCCGAGCGCGGACTCGCGCCGGAGGCGAGCAGGAGGACGACGCCGACCGTCAGCAGGGCGATCGCGAGATACGTCCCGACGGTGAGGAGCCGCGCGATCGCCGGCTCGAGAGCGGTCGCCGCCGGATCTTCGCCGGCCGTCACCGGTCGGCCGATCACGCGATCGCTCGTTGCAGCATCTGCCACGCAGTGTAGAGGAGGATCGCCACGAACAGGCCGCGCAGCACGCGCAGGTCGATCCGCGACGCGATCCGCGACCCGATGCTCGCCCCGATGAACACGCCGATCGCGGTCGGCGCCGCCACGAACGCCTGGATCCCGCCGCGCAGCAGGTAGACGATCGCGCTGGCCGAGGCCGTGATCCCGATCATCAGGTTGCTGGTGGCGGTCGCGACCCGGAGCGGCACGCCCATGATCACGTGCATCACGGGGACCTTCACGAGACCGCCGCCGATCCCGAGCAGGGCCGACGCGATCCCGGCGCCCACCGCGCCCACGATCCCCACGCCGAGCCGATGGACGCGGTAGTCCGGGCCGGACAGGCGTGACGTGAACGTGGACGGGACGTCCGGAGCGGCCTCGCTCGGCGCGTCGCCCGCGGCCGGGCCGGTGGGGCGGCGGAGCATCGTCAACGCCGTGTACACGAGCAGGGCCGTGAACGCCCCCTCGAGCACGCGCTCCGGGATCGCGAAGGCGATCAGCCCGCCGACCAGCGCGCCGGACGCCGTGAACAGCTCGAGGGTCATCCCGAGCCGCAGATTGGCGACGCGCCGCTCCAGGTACACGCCGGCGGCCGCACCGCTCGTCACGATCACGCAGATCAAGCTGATCCCGACGGCCGTCAGGAGCGGGAAGCCCAGGCCGAGGGTCAGGAGGGGGACGATCAGGACCCCGCCACCGAGGCCCAGCAGGGAGCCGAACAGGCCGGTCGCGACCCCGCCGACGAGCAGGATGAGCCCGTCGGCGAGCGGGCTCATGGCCGGCTCGGGCGTCGCACGGTCAGCCGGCCCGCTCGCGAGGACTAGGGCCGGAGGTGCTGCGGCGCGTACGGCAGGAGCGCGACGATCCGGGCCCGCTTCAGGGCCACGGCGAGCTCCCGCTGGTGCTCCGCGCAGGTGCCGGTCTTGCGGCGCGGCTCGATCTTCGCCCGCTCCGAGAGATAGCGGCGGAGGCGGTTGACCTCCTTGTAGTCGATCGAGACCGTCTTGTCGGCGCAGAACGCGCAGACCTTGCGGCGGCGTCGATCGCGGTAGTAGTCGTCGCGCTTCTTCGAGCGTGCGGCAGGGGGCATGTCAGGGTTCTCCGTGGAGCGGGCGCGGCTTGCCGGGCCCGCGGTTGATCGTCAGGATGGGCGGTCGTTCAGAACGGCAGGTCGTCCAGATCGCCCGGGTCGTCGAAGCCGCCGCCGCTCGACGGGGCGCGCCCGCCGCCACTCGCCGGGGCCGCCGGTCGCGCCGCGCCGGCGGTCGCGAATTCGCCGTCGCCCTCCTCGCGGACGCGCTTCTCGAGGTTGACGAGGCTGTCAGCCGTGATCTCCAGCGACATCCGCTTCTGGCCGTCGCGGCCTTCGAACTCGCGAGTCTTGAAGCGACCCTCGACGAAGACCTTGTTGCCTTTGCGCAGCCCCTCGGCGGCGCGCTCGGCGCGATCGCCCCAGACGCTGATCCGGAACCAGTCGGTGGCTTCGACCCATTCGCCTGTCTGCTGGTTCTTCGTGCTCTGGTTGACCGCCACGTTGAACTGGGTGACCGGCCGGCCGCTCGGCGTGTAGCGCATCTCCGGGTCTGCGCCCAGGTTGCCGATGATCATCACCTTGCACAGGGCCATCGTGATCGCTCCTCAGTCGATGGCGGCCGGCGCCGCTTCGCTCTCGGACTCGTCGATCCGCTCGCCGTCGTCCTCGATCTCCTCGTCCTCGGCGGACGGGAGGTCATCCTCGTCCGGCTCCTCGTTGCCGTCCTCGGACCCGTCCCGGCGGGTCGGGCGGGCCGGCCGCTCGTCGCGCGTGACGAGGTGGCGGAGGACCTCCTCGGTGATCAGGAGCGTTCGCTCCATCTCGGCCAGGGCATCGCCGGGCGCCTCGAAGAGGATGATGTGGTACGAGCCTTCGCGGTACCGGTCGATCTGGTACGCGAGCCGCCGGCGACCCCACGGCGCGACCTTCACGATCGAGCCGCCCGAGGCGACGATCTGGCGGGTGGTGCGGTCGATGACCGCCTGGGCCCGGTCGTCCGCGACGTCGGGACGCAGGACCAACATGAGTTCGTAGCGGCGCATGGGCCGTCGTTCTCCTTCCAATGGGGATCGTCCCGTTGACGGCGGACGCCGGCGCGGAACCGAAAGGACCGCGGAAGCATAGCACGGGCCCTCCGCCCGGCCCCTCGGGGCGGCCTGCCGCGCCGCCCCCCGGGGCGGCCTGCCTCGCTGGCGCCGGTCGTCGCCCGTTGTATCCTTCGGCCGGTCGGCGATCCGCCGGCCCGCAGCCCGATCATTCCTAGACAAAGCCCGCCCGCGGAGGATCCGTGCCCGCCAGCACCATCCTGCTCATCGAGGCCGACCAGGCATCCGGCGAGACGATCGCTCCCGTCCTGTCCGGCGTCGGCTATTCCGTGACGACGAGCGAGCCCGCCGACGCGTTCGGCAAGGTCGCCGATCACCAGCTCGTGATCATCGACGTCGTCACCGGCGAGAAGTCGGCCGCCGACGTCTGCCGCGAGATCCGGGCGACGCCGGCCCTCGCCCAGATCCCGGTCCTGTGCGTCAGTCAGAGCGACGAGGTCGAGGACCGGATCCGGTTCCTCGAGGCCGGCGCCGACGACGTGATGGCGAAGCCGTTCGACGCACGCGAGCTCGAGGCCCGGGTCGAGGCCCTCCTGCTCCGGTTCCAGCGGTCCAAGGACATCAGCGCGGTCGTCTCGACCGACGGAGTGACCGTGGCCCGGGTGCGGCGAACCGTCACGGTGCACAGCCCCAAGGGCGGGGTGGGCACCACGACGGTCGCCACGAACGTCGCGATGGCCGCCGCCCAGCGCAAGCCCGATCGGGTCGTGATCGTCGACCTGGACCTCCAGTTCGGCCAGGTCGCCACACACCTCAACGTGACGCCGCGCCAGACGCTCGCCGACGTCGTCCGGGACGAGGCGGCCCAGAACGAGCCCGAGCTGCTCCGGACGTACGCGACCCGCCACGATTCCGGGCTCCACGTGCTGGCCGCGCCGGGCGGGCCGGAGCAGGCGGCGCTCGTCACCGCCGAGCACATCGACCGGATCCTGACGACCCTCCTCGACTCGTACGACCAGGTGGTCATCGATACCGGCTCGTTCCTCGACGAGCGGACGCTCGCCACGTTCGAGCATGCCGACAGCGTCCTCTTCGTCGTGAATCCCGAGATCGCCGCGCTCAAGGCCGTGGCGGCGCTCGTCGAGTACCTGAACGAGGCCGGGACGGTCGCGGCGAAGACCGAGTTCGTCGTGAACAACACGTTCGCCCGCGAGATCCTCAAGCTGCGCGACGTCGAGAGCGCCCTCGGGACGAAGATCGCGACGGAGCTGCCATACGACGGCTTCCTCTACCTCAAGGCGGTCAACGAAGGCGTGCCCATCGTCCAGGGGGCGGCGCGCTCGGTGGCCGCCGACCGTCTCTCGAAGCTGTCGGTCCGCGCGTTCGGCGCGGATGGGATCCCGGCTGCGGCGATCGCGGGAGCGGACGACAAGAAGGCTGGCGGCCGCTTCTCGTTCCGCCGCCGCTGAGGCACGGGACCGCCCGGCCCGGCCGGACATGAGGGTCGCCGGACTCGCCTACGTCGCGTACTTCGCCCTGGCCCTCGCCGGCGGCGCGCTCAAGAGCGTTCCGGTCCAGGTCGTCGCGACGGCCATGTACCTGGTGGTGTCGGCCGTCCTGTACCGGACCTTCCGCTCGGCCGATCCGAAGGTCGCGCTCGCCCTGCTTCCCCTCGCGCTCGTCGGGTGTGCCATCCAGGGGTCCGGCCAGCTGCAGGCTGACGCCGGCATGCTCCGCGCAGCGCTCGTGCCGTTCGGGCTGTTCCTCGTCGTCCTGGCCTACCTGCTTGCGCGGTCGGACGTCGCGTCGCGCGCCCTCGTGGTCGTCGTCGGGGCTGCCGGGCTCGCCTGGCCGCTCGTCGCCGTTCCGGGGGTGCCGACCTGGTATGCCGCGGTCGCGGTCGGCCTCGGCCTCGTCGCCGAGGTGGCCCTGATGGTCTGGCTTCTGGTTGCTCGGGATCCGCGAGGCTGACGACCGGACGCCAGGACGCCGAGGTGCCGCGGCCGCGGAACGGCTGCCGCGACGCGGCCAATCGTGGTGCCGGAGCCGGGATTCGAACCCGGACGGGATTGCTCCCCGCGGTGTTTAAGACCGCCGCGTCTGCCTGTTCCGCCACTCCGGCGCGGCCGTCATCGTAGCGGCGCGGCCGCGACGGCCACGCGACGTGGCATCCTGCCCGGCATGTACGTCCCGGACCATTTCCGCCCAACCGCCGCCGAGCTTGCCGCGGTCCTCGACGGGATGGGCGCCGCCGAGCTGATCACGGCGACGCGAGATGGACTGCTCGCGACGTTCCTGCCGCTGATCTGGGAGGCGGCTCCCGGCTCGGCCTCCGACGATGGCGTCCTCGGCCGGTTGAAGGGCCACGTCGCCCGGAACAACCGCCAGTGGAAGATCGCACCGCTCGGTGACGCGCTGGTCATCGTCCGCGGGCCCGACGCCTATATCTCGCCGAGCTGGTACGCGACGAAGCGCGAGCATGGCCGGGTCGTGCCGACCTGGAACTACGTGACCGCCCATCTCCACGGGCGGCTCGTGGTCCATGACGACGCCGCCTGGTGCGAGACGAACGTTCGCGCCCTCGTCGACCGTCATGAGGGGCGACGAGCCGCACCATGGTCCGTTGACGACGCGCCGCCGCCGTACATCGACGGCCAGCTCAAGGCGATCGTGGGAGTTGAGGTCCTCGTCACCCGGATCGAGGCGAAGAC
>DASSHB010000127.1:0-9572 GCA_035693125.1 Candidatus Limnocylindrales bacterium
TCGGCCCGCAGCCGGCCGAGGACGTCGGCGGTGGTCTTGGCGTCGTCGGCGACCACCAGGACCAGGTCACCCGGGCTCGCGCCGGCGTGGCGGACGAGGCGCTCGACGCCATCGTCGCCGAGGAACTTCGCGATCGAGCTCCGGACCGAGCCGGTGTCCTCGACGGCGAGCCAGACGAGGCCCTTTGCCCCGAACCGCCTCGCGCGCTCGGTCAGCTCGTCGATCTCCTTGCGCGATGCGCCACCGAGGCCCGGGGCGACGATCGCCTGGACCCGGCCGCCGCTCGCGAGCGCTTCGTCGAAGACGCGGAAGCCCGACGGCGTCTGGGCCCACAGCGGCGCCAGGTCGACGAGCTCCATCGCGAACCGGAGGTCGGGCTTGTCGCTCCCGAAGCGCTCCATCGCCTCCTGGTAGGTGAAGCGCGGGAACGGCGTCTCCTGGATCGGTCGCTCGGGGGTCGTCCGCCGGCAGACCTCGATGACCATGTGCTCGACGAAGGCCATCACCGCGTCCTCGTCGACGAAGCTCATCTCCAGGTCGAGCTGGGTGAACTCCGGCTGGCGGTCGCCGCGCAGGTCCTCGTCGCGGAAGCAGCGCGCGATCTGGAAGTAGCGGTCCACCCCCGCCACCATCAGGAGCTGCTTGAGCTGCTGCGGGCTCTGTGGCAGGGCGTACACGCTGCCCGGCTGGAGGCGCGACGGCACGATGAAGTCGCGCGCGCCTTCGGGGGTGGACTTGATCAGGTTCGGCGTCTCGATCTCGACGAAGCCATGGTCGTGATGGACCTCGCGGATCGCGTGGACGAGGCGGCTCCGGAGGAGCAGTCGGCGGGCCATCGCCTCCCGCCGGATGTCGAGGTACCGGTAGCGCAGACGGAGCGCCTCGTCGATCGGGGCGTCCGGGTCGTTGACGTAGAACGGCGGCGTCTTCGACTCGCTCAGGATCGTCACGCGCCGGGCACGGAGCTCGATCGCACCCGTGGGCAGGCGCGGGTTCTCCGTTCCGGGGAGCCGCGGCGCGACGTCGCCCTCGACCATCACGACGAACTCGCTCCGGAGCCGGCTGGCCGCCTCGTGGGCGTCCGGATCGTCGGTCTTGTCGACGACGACCTGGGTGATCCCGTGCCGATCGCGCAGGTCCAGGAAGATCAGCTGGCCGTGGTCGCGGCGGCGATGGACCCAACCCGACAGGCGGGCGGTCGTGCCGGCGTCCTCCGCGCGGAGCGCCCCGCAGGTGTGGGTCCGGTACGGCGTCGCGAGCGGGTCCGTCGGAACGGGCTCGAGGGGTCGATCGAACGGCGGCGAGTCGGTCATGGCGGGCACATCCTACCGGCCAGGCCCGTGGCCGGGCCGCCGAGCCCGGCAGCCCGGCCCCGCCGGTCGCACGGCTCGCCCGCGCCCTCCCCGGATCCGTGGCGGTGGCTGCCGTGCGCCCGCGCGACCTCCCGGGCCAGGTCGTCGAGGGCCACGGCCTTCTGGGTCCCCGCCTCGAGGTCGCGGAGCTGGACCTGGCCGTCGACCAGCTCGTCGCCGAGGATCACCGCGAAGTGGGCATGGTCGCGCGACGCCGCCTCCAGCTGCTTGCCCAGCTTGCGCCGGGCCAGCTCGGCGCGGGCGGCGATCCCCGCGGCGCGCAGCGTCGTGGCGATCCGCAGGCGGTCGGCCGTTGCCGCGGGATCCGCGCCGACCACGACCGCGACCGGCGTCGGCTCGGCGACCGGCGTGGTGCCTTGCTCCTCGAGTGCCAGCAGGATCCGATCGAGGCCCAGTCCGAAGCCGATCCCGGGCGTGGGCCGCCCGCCGAGGAGCTCGACCAGGCCGTCGTAGCGGCCGCCGCCGCCGAGCGCCTGTTGCTGGCCCTCCCGACCCTCGACGTAGAACTCGAACGCCGTGCGCGTGTAGTAGTCGAGGCCGCGGACGAGACCGGGCTCGAGCCGGAACGGGACGTCGAGCGCGACGAGGTGCGCCTGGACCGCCGCGAAATGCTCGCGGCAGGCGTCGCACAGCCGATCGGTGATCCGCGGCGCGGCGGCGTTGAGGGCGGCCATCGCCGGATCCTTGGAATCCAGGAGCCGGAGCGGGTTCTTCTCGAGGCGGGTCCGCTCGATCTCGGGCAGCACCGCGGCGTGCGGTCGGAAGTAGTCCTTGAGCTCCTCGATGTAGGCCGGGCGACAGGCGCCGTCGCCGATCGAGTTGAGGAGGACCTTCACGCCGTGGACCCCGGCCTCGTCGTAGAACCGCGCACCCAGCTCGATCAGCTCGGCGTCCACGGCCGGGCCGGGATCGCCGATCGCCTCGACGTCGAACTGCCAGAACTCGCGGTAGCGACCCGCCTGAGGCCGGTCATAGCGGAACATCCGGCCCGTCAGCGTCAGCTTCACCGGCTGCGGCCACGTCTGCATCCCGTGCTGCACGTACGCCCGGACGATGCCGGCCGTCGGCTCGGGTCGAAGTGCCCACGTCTCGCCGTCCTCGCTCCGCGGCGCCAGCCGGAAGAGCTCCTTCTCGACGACATCGGTCACCTCGCCGACGCCGCGCTCGAAGACCGCCGTCTGCTCGAACAGCGGCGTCTCGATCGGGCGGTAGCCGTACCGCGTCGCCAGATCGGCGGCGATCCGCTCCAAGCGGCCCAGGCCGGCGCGATCCGCGGGCAACAGGTCTCGGGTGCCACGCGGGGCGCGGAAGGTCGGCATCGCCGACGAAGTCTAGGGCAGCGCCAGGGCGCGCTCGCGGCCGACCTCACCTGTTCGGACCAGACCCCACCCGGACGACCTCGCCCCCCACCGATCGTCGACCGGTGGGTGGTTCGCGCGACGGTCGTCGGCGACCGTGCCGACATCGTCCGGCAGCGGGTCGGATCGGCAGGGCGGAACAGGATCGATTCGATGAGCAGGAACGAGCGGAACGCCTACTTCGAGCAGCTGGTCGCCCTGAAGCTGCGGCCGGCCGGCGACGAGGATCGTCGAAGCGTCATCTCGGTCGAGGACGTGATCGTCTATGCCGAGGCCGTGATGCTCGCGACGGAGCTGGAGCTCGCGACCGAGCTGGAGCTCGAGACCGCCGCGGCCGAAGAAGGCCCGCGAGACCCGAGCCGCGCGGAGGGCTAGCCCAGGTCGCGCTGGACGTTGATCACGTCCTTCAGCCCCTCGATCCGGCTCATCACCCGGGCCAGCTGGACCACCGATGCGACCTGGAGCGTGGCCGTCACCAGGGCCGTGTGATCGGGGTTCGTGTTCACCGCCGCGGCAACGATGTTCACCTTGTTCTCGGCCACGACCTGGGTGATGTCGTTCAGCAGGCCGGTCCGGTCGTACGCCTCGACCCGGATCGCGATCGGGTAGGTCTGGGTCGGCGCCGCCTCCCACTCGACGTCGATCAGGCGCGGGACCTCGCGCTCGTTGAGGACCGTCGGACAGGAGCGGAGATGGACCGTGACGCCCTTGCCCCGGGTGATGAACCCGACGATCGGATCGCCCGGGATCGGGTGGCAGCACTTCGCGAACCGGACGAGCAGGTCGCCGACGCCCTTGACCCGGACGCCGCCGGTCCGGGCCGGGAGGGTCGAGGGAGCCACCGTCGGCAGGCCCACCTCGGTGTCGTCGAGGACGCCGAGCTTGGCCACGACCTGCTGGGCGCTGACCGCCCCGTAGCCGATCGCGGCATAGAAGTCCTCGAGCGTCTCGTGGCCGTAGCCCTTGCCGACCTCGGCGATCCGCTCGAGGCCCACCGCCTGGATCGTCTTGCGCGCCAGCCGCCGGAGCTCGCGCTCGAGGGCCTCCCGGCCGTGGACGATGTTCTCGTCGCGGTCCTTGCGCTTGAACCATTGGCGGATCTTCTCGCGAGCATGGGAGGTCCGGACCAGGTTCAGCCAGTCACGCGACGGGCCGTGCTCGGTCTTCGTCGTCACGATCTCGACGATGTCGCCGTTGCGCAGCCGGTAGTCGAGCGGGACGAGGCGGTTGTTGACCTTCGCGCCGATCGTCCGGTGGCCGACGTCGGTGTGGATGCGATACGCGAAATCGAGCGGCGTCGCGCCGGCGGGCAGGTCCTTGATGTCGCCCTTCGGGGTGAAGACGAAGACCTGGTCCTGGAAGATGTCGAGCTTGATCCCCTCGACGAACTCGGTCGCATCCGAGTCCGACACGTCGCGCTGCCACTCCATGAGCTGGCGGAGCCAGGCGAGCTTCGCGTCGTACTCGCGGTCGGACTTGGACCCTTCCTTGTAGCGCCAGTGGGCGGCGATCCCGACCTCGGACACCTGGTGCATGGCGTGGGTCCGGATCTGGATCTCGAGCGGCTTCCCGTCGAGCGCGATCACGGCGGTGTGGAGTGACTGGTAGAGGTTGTTCTTCGGGTTCGCGATGTAGTCGTCGAACTGGCCCGGGATCGGCCGCCACAGGGCGTGGACGATCCCCAGGGCGGCGTAGCAGTCGCGGACCTCGTCGACGAGGATCCGGATCGCGTAGACGTCGTAGATCTCGGCGAACTCGGCCGACTTGCGCTGCATCTTCTTGTCGATGCTGTAGATGTGCTTGGGGCGGCCCTGGAGGTCGGCCTCGATCCCGGCGTCCTTCAGCCGCGGCTCGAGCTCGCCGATCGCCCGGGCGATGTAGTCCTCGCGGCCCTTGCGCCGCGTGTCGAGGAGCTTGGCGAGCTCGCGGAACCGCTCCGGCTCCAGGGTCTTGAACGCCAGGTCCTCGAGCTCCCACTTGATCTGCCAGATCCCGAGCCGCTCCGCCAGCGGCGCGTAGATCTCCTGCGTCTGGCGGGCGATCCGGGCCTGCTTCTCGGACGGCAGGCCGTACAGCGTCCGCATGTTGTGGAGTCGATCGGCCAGCTTGATGAGGACGACCCGGATGTCCTCGGCCATCGCGAGGAGCATCTTCCGGATGTTCTCGGCCTGCTGCTGCTCGTGGCTGTGGGTGCTGAACTTGGAGAGCTTCGTCACGCCGTCCACGAGCCGGGCGACCTCCGGCCCGAAGCGGTCGTCGATGTCGGTCAGGCTGTACTCGGTGTCCTCGGGGACGTCGTGGAGGAGCGCCGCGGTCACCGCGACCGGGTCGATCCCGAGCTCGGCCGTGATCTGGGCCGACGCGATCGGGTGGGTGACGTACGGCTCACCGGTCGCCCGCATCTGGCCTTCGTGGGCCTCGACGGCCAGGTCGAAGGCGCGCTCGACCGGGTCGAAGTCCGCTTGCGGGTAGTGCTCGCGGACGGTCGCGAGGAGCGTCGTCCGGAGCGCCCCGAGATCGGTCGTGCCCGGGCTCGCCGCGCGGGTCGGCCGGCTCGGCGTGCGGCGGGGTCCGCTCGGCTTGGCCCGCGGCCGCTTGGTCGCGGTCGAACCGGCGTCAGCGCCGATAGCGGGTGGACGGGTCGTGGCCATGCCCGCGAAGGATACCGCCGTGTCGCTCGCGTTCCGTCGATCCTCCCGTTCGCGCGGTCACGTCCGGCGCACCAGCCACGCGACCACGAGCCAGATGCTCGCGATCAGCCCGGCCGAGGCCGGGAAGACGATCAGGGCCAGCGCGCTGTCGCCCTCGAACCGGACGAGCAGCAGGATCACGAACGGCAAGGCCCAGAGGATCGCGACGATCGCGACCGCGACGATCTTGTCGACGCGGATCCAGGCCCTCGAGAACCCGACCGCGATCAGGCCGACGAGGTGCCCCACGATCGGAACCGGAGCGTCCCGAACGCCAGGATCGCGATCGCGATTCCCGCCGCGAAGTCCAGCTTGCGCCGACGCGGCCGGACTTCCGCCTCCACGAACGACAGCGTATCGCCGGGGTCCAGCCGGGTCACCCGCCCAGGAGCGCCTCCGCGTCGAGGGTGGCATCGATCCGAAGGTCGCGGCCGATCACGTGGACGCCCGTCAGGCGCATGGGGAACGACGGATCCAGGCCGAGGATCCTCGTCTCGCCCAACCGCGTCGAGAGCGCGATCGCGCCGCTGCTGTCGACGACGATCCGGCCCTCGATCGTCGCACCGGCGGTCACGATCCGGAGCACGTCGGGTTCGGCGAGCTCGGTCCGCGTGATGTCCACGCCGACCTGCTTGGCGAGGGTCGCGCGGACGACGCGGTCGACGGTCGCGCCGGCGATCCGGATCTCCGAGGTGGCGCCCGACGCGTCGCCGTCGACCGTCACATCCGCCGTCGTGGGGATCCCGTCCGGAGTGTTCACCGCGGCACCGTCGATCGTCCCGCTGATCCGGCCTGCGGTGCGCCCGATCAGGTCCACGTCGGTGAGGGTCAGATCGAGCGTCTCGGCCTGGAACGTGCGGAAGGCCACGCCGCTCGCCCGGATCCGCACCGCGTCGGCGTGGCCGAGGAGGATCCGCGGGGGCGGATCGGCGGTGACGCTCGTCTCGAGGGTCGTCGCCTCGAACCCACTGCTCCCGAGCGCGGCGCCGACGACCGCCGACGCGAGTGGCGGCGCCCCGAACCAGGCGGCGGCGACCACGATCACGGCGGCGGCGATCAGGACGAACAGGCAGCCGCGCACGATCAGGGCGTCGTGGCGCGGTCAGGATCGTCGGAGAAGCCGAGCGTGGCCAAGGCGGCCTCGGCTGTCGAACGCTCGTCGTAGGCGGCGGGGCCGTCCGGGCCGATGATCGACTGCTCGTGACCCTTGCCGGCGAGCAGGACCACGTCGCCGGGTCGAGCCCGCTCGAAGGCGGCCGCCACCGCCGCGGGCCGATCACGGATCAGGAACAGGTCGCGATCGCGGCGCTTGCCACCGTCCTCGGCGCCGCGCGCGATGTCCTCGAGGATCGCGTCCCCGTCCTCGCCTCGGGGGTCCTCGTCGGTGACGACGACGATCCGGGCCAGACGCGCGGCGATCCGGCCCATCATCGGCCGCTTCTCGGTGTCCCGCTCGCCGGCCGAGCCGAACACGACGATCACCTCGCCGCCACGGGCCGCCGCGGTCGGCGCGAGGAGCCCGAGGACCTTCTCGAGCGATGCGGGGCTGTGGGCATAGTCGATGACCACGCCGAACGGCTGGCCGCGATCGAGCCGCTCCATCCGACCCGGCACGCCGGGGACGCCGGCCAGCCCCGCCGCAATCGCCTCGCCGTCGAGCTCGAGCATGGCGCCGAGCGCGACGACCGCGAGCGCGTTGTGGACGTTGAATCGCCCCGCGAGGCGCAGCGCGATCGTCCGCTCGCCGGCCAGCCCGCCGACGCCGATCCGCAGGCCGTCCGCGTCCTCCTCCACGCGGATCGCCCGGACGTCGGCCGTCGGATCAGTGCCATACGTGACGACGCGCGCGCCGGCTTCCTGGGCGACGCCGATGAAGGCGCCCGCGTTCGGATCGTCGGCGTTGACGATCGCCCCCTTCGGCCAGCGCCGCCCGGCGAGGTCCTTGACGGGGTTCACGGCCCCGGCGGCGAGCCGTTCGAACAGCGACAGCTTCGCGTCCCGGTACGCCTCCCACGAGCCGTGGAACTCGATGTGCTCGTGGGTCAGGTTCGTGAAGATCGCGACGTCGTAGGCGATTCCCCGGACGCGGTCCGCGGCAAGGCCGTGCGACGTCGTCTCGACCACCGCGACGCGATTCCCGGCCTCGACCATCGCGCGAAGCGTGTTCTGGAGGACCGCCGCCCCCGGCGTGGTCGTGTGCTCCGGATTGGCCACCTGGACCTCACCGATCCGCGTCGCCACCGTCCCCACCAGTCCGCTCGACAGCCCGGCCGCCTCGAGCGCCGCCACGGCCAGGAACGAGGTCGTCGTCTTGCCGTCCGTGCCCGTGATCCCGACGACACCGAGCTCGTGCGACGGGTCGCCGAACCACCAGGCGGCGGCATCTGCCAGCGCCGCCGCCGGCGCCGAGACGACGAGCTGGGGCACATGCGCCTCGGGAACGGGCCGGGCGACGATCGCGACCGCCGCACCGGCCGACTCGGCCCGCCCCACGAACTCGTGTCCGTCGACGTGGAGGCCCGGGATCGCCACGAAGACGGCTCCCGGAGCGACCGTCCGGGAATCGTCGGTGACGCCACGGACGGCGATCGAGGCGAGCGCCGCGGGACCGATCGCCCGGCCGCCCTCGCGCGCCCCGCGCAGCGACCCGTTCGCGGTCAGCCGCCCGATCAGCTCCCCGAGTGGCCGCGGCGACGAAGGCGTGGCCGCCTCCAGCCGGGCTCGGATCGTGGCCGCGTCGTCGGTCATCGACCGAGCATTCGCGCGAGGCGTGCCGCCACTCGGCCGGCCCGGTAGCGGGTCGGATCGATGATCCGCTCCTGGGCCCCCGTCAGCTCGAGCCACTCGCCGCCGAACGAGCGCTTGTGCTGGTAGAGGCCCCACATCGGCTCGCCGTCGCGCGGCTCGCGCCGGGCGCCCGCGACGTCGGCTCCGCCGAGATCCATCTCCTCCCGGCCCTCGCGCATGGCCAGCTGGATCGCCCGCCAGCGCAGGAGATGGAGCGCACCGGGCGTCTCGTCGCGGTCCTCCGCATGGTCGCCGGAGTGGACCGTCGTCAGGCGTTCCCCGTGGCGGTACAGGATCAGTCCGGCAACCGGTGCGCCACGGATCCCCCAGGCCTCCAGGTAGACGAGGTGGCCGGCCCGCACGGCGGCTCGCCACCAGCCCAGGAACGCGTCGCGCGGCCCGAACGCGAAGTGCTTGCGCTCACCGGTCTCCAGGAGCAGGTCGTAGAACCGATCCAGGGCGACTTCGACGGGCTCCCCGGCGGCCCGAAAGCCAACGCCCGGCCCGGACGGTCCGATCCGTCCGTCGTGGCGGATGACGTCCGTCACCACCTCCTCCGCCTTGCGGATCCGCTGGCGGGTGGACTTCGAGATCCCGGCGAACACCTCGTCCTCCGAGCGGCCGGCCAGCGCCAGTGAGATCCGATGACGCGAGGGCTGGATCTCCTCGATCGGGTGGAACCCGCGGCGTCGGAGCTCCGCACCGTAGCCGCTCGACGCCGGGATCTCTGCATCGGCGCCCACGACCGCGACGCCGCGGCTCGCCAGGTGCTCGACGACGGCCGCCAGGCGATCGGCGGTCTCGGCCGCGCTCTCGAGGCCGGCGACCGGGCCACGCGGCACGTACGCGCTCCAGCCGCCCACGAGCGGCCATCGCCGGCGCAGGGCGAGGACCCGGTAGCCGTCCTCGAAGACGAGCCGGTCGGCCGTCCAGCCGGACCGCTCCCGGTGCTCGGCCCAGGTGAGCCCCTGGTAGACGTGACCACCCGGCGCGTCGACCGTCCGCTCGTCCCAGTCGACCAGCTCCTCCGCGGTCGCCTCGTGGATCGAGGTCAAGCGGCGTCGCCTCCGGTGAACCCGCTCGCGCCGGTCGCGCCACGCAACCCCGCCCGTCGGCGAGCCAGCCAGACCCGGGCGCCCTGGGCCCGCTCGTACGCCTGCCGCCCGAGCGGGTCGAGGACCAGGTCCCACGCGCCGATGTAGGTCATCTCGCGGCCGCCGAAGCCAGTCTTGAAGTGGGCGATCCCGCCCGTCGCGAGGCCCCACAGGTCATAGCTCGTGGCCCCCTGCTCACGCGACGAGCGGATCGCCTCCCACTTCAGGAGGTAGTTCGCCCGGGATTCCCCACCCTCCTCGGTCATGCCG
>DASSHB010000128.1:0-16916 GCA_035693125.1 Candidatus Limnocylindrales bacterium
CGCGCGCTTCGCGGACGAGCTGAACCTGGTGTTCCGGCCGCTCGACGAGATCCCGGGCCTCATGGCAACGGCCCGCCAGCGGTGCGAGGAGATCGACCGCGATCCCGCCACGCTGCGGTTGTCGATGTACGTCGCCGATCCAGAGGTGAAGGAGCCCGGCGCGCGCCGGGTCGAGACCCTCGGCCGGCTCGCCGAGCTGGGTCTGGACCGGCTCGTCGCCTTCCCGACCCGGTACGGCGCCACACGCGAGGTCCAGGAGGCGTTCGCCGCCGACGTCCGCGCCGCCGGGATCGAGCTGGCGACCCAGGAGGTCAGCGCGCCGGCCTGACGGCGTCCAGGGTGCCGATCCGGCCGACCCGGCGAAGCGGCCCGTAGCGGAACCACGCCCGCCCCACGAGCATCTCGACGGGAACCGGGCCGTAGCGCCGCGAGTCGACCGGCTCGCCAAAGCCGCGGGCGACGAGCTCCGCCGTGGAGGCGTCGGACAGCAACCAGGCTTCGTCGGCACGCAGGACGAGGTGGCCCTCGTCGAGCTCGACCCCTTCGCCGGGTCCCGCAGCGACCCGCTTGATCGCCAGCAGGTCGGTGTCCGGCTCCCGGAACACGACGATCGAGCCGGTCCTGGGCCAGCGGGTTGTCGTCGGGTCGACGAGGAGCCAGTCGCCGGGCTCGATCGTCGGGGCCATCGATGCCTCGCTCACCGTCACGCGCCACGGGCCGCGGGCGCGTTCGATGAGCGTGGCGGCTCGGTGGCCGCGGATCGGGACAGCGTCTGGCCCGGTCGACTTGGGGCCGATGGGGTCGCGGGGCTCCCCCTCGGACCTAGGTGGGCGGGCCGCAGGCACGCTCACGCCGACTGGCGGCCGGCGTTGCCTTGGTCAGGCCGTCTGCCTGGCGACCCGCGTCTTCTCGTTGCCGCCCGTCGCTCGCCACGCCGCGTCGACCTCGTCGATCATGTCGAGGAGCTTCCGTGCGTCGGCGATGTCGGTGGAGGCCTTGACCTTGCTGACCTGCTTGTTCGCGTTCCAGAACAGCTCGTGCAGGTTGGGGACCTTCTCGAGGTGCTCGGGCTTGAAGTAGTCGTGCCAGAGGACGTCGAGGTGGTGCTTCACGAGGTCGGCTCGCTGCTCCTTGATCGCGATCGCCCGGGTCGTGAACGCTGAGTCGCTGTTCGCGCCCATCTTCTCGACGATCTTGTAGCAGGACTCGGCCTCGATCCGGGCTTGCTCCGGGTCGTAGATGCCGCACGGCAGATCGCAGTGGGCATGGGCCGTGGTGCGGGGGGCGAGGAGGGAACGGAGTCGGAACACGTGGTCTCCTTCTCGGGCTGAAGGGCTCTGGGGGACGCCAATCGTGCGGTCCGGAGCGGTGCCATGGAGTCTCGGAGCGGGCCGCTCGGCTGTCAAACGCGTGTGGATTCGGGTCGGCGCCGCGACCGAGTGCAGCGCCCGTGCAGCGCCTGTGCAGCGCCAGCCACTGGGCGGCGATTGCCCGGGTCAGGCTCGTCGTCTACGATCCGGCGGGGCGTTCGGCAGCGGACGCCGGCATCGCCGGCGACCGTCCTGCGATGGCCGTCCCTGTGGACCGCAGGTTCGAATCCTGCACCGCTCGTCGCGGCCGGGTCTGGGCCCCGAGGCATCCGAGCCGACGGCCATGCAGGCCTCGAGCCTCCGTCGTCGGATCGGCGACCCGTCGCGACGGGCATGCCCGCTCGACACGCCCAGACCGCCGCTCGATGGAGGGACCCGTGGAGCTCGTCATCGCGATCCTGCTGGTCGCGATCCTCGCTGCGCTGATCCTCCGGCCGGCGCTGGCCGTCGTCACGATCCACGACTTCGAACGGGGCGTTCACTACCGCAATGGCACGTTCGTGGGGCTGCTGGGAGCGGGCTCGCACGTGGCGCTCCGCCCGTTCTCGGAGATCCGCCTGATCGACACGCGGCCCACGACGCTGACCGTCCCCGGCCAGGAGATCCTCACCGCGGACGGCGTGGCCCTCCGGATCAGCCTGACGGCGCGCTACGTCGTCGCAGATCCGGTGGCGGCCGTGACCGGCGACCAGAGCTACGTCTCGGCGCTCTACACGCTCCTCCACGGCGCGCTCCGCGAGGCGATCGCCGGCCGGACCGCCGATGAGATCCTGGCCGCCCGAACGGCGCTCGGTCCGGCGGTCGGCGGGATCGTCGCGAGCGAGCTGGCCCGGATCGGGGTCGAGCTGCTGGGCGTCGACGTGCGCGACGTCATGGTCCCGTCCGAGCTGAAGCGCGCGTTCGCGGGGATCGTCGCGGCTCGCCGCGAGGGCGAGGCAGCCGTCGAGCGCGCGCGGGGCGAAACGGCGGCCCTGCGCGGCCTGGCCAACGCCGGCCGGATGCTCGAGGACAACCCGGGCCTGCTCCAGCTCCGGATCCTCCACCAGCTGGCGGCCTCGTCCGGCAACACCGTCGTCCTGGGCTGGCCGGGCGGCGATGGGACGCCGCTCCCACTCGCGACGCCACCGCCGACTGGTGAACGGCCGCGATCGAGCGCGCGGCGGACCGCCGACCGCTGAGGTCGTCGGTATCCTAGGCGCGTGACGGAACGCGGATTGCCCCACGCGGACGGCGCGCCGGCGTGCCCGTTCGTCGCGTTCGACGACGATCGGGACGAGCGTGCCTCGGTCCCGGATCACCGCCATCGCTGCTTCGCCGAGGCCCAGCCGGCGCCACGCGCGCTCGCCCACCAGGAGGCGTACTGCCTGTCGTCGGCCTTCCCGGTCTGCCCCACGTTCCAGGACTGGGCGCGGCGCGAGGCGGCCCACTCGCGCGACGGCGGGCGATCCGTGGCGCGCGCGACATCGGTTCCGATGCCGACGGGGCATGGTCAGGCGCCACCCGCGATCGTGGCGCCCGAGCTGGCGCGCGCCGCCGCGGCGGCGCAGCCACCCGAGGACGACCGCGCTGGCTCGCCGGCCACCGACGAGGAGCCCGATGGCGGCCAGGCCGCGTGGGCGGATGCGGCGGCCGCTGGAGCGGCGGCATCCGCCGCGGACGCCCGACTCGCGGCAGCGGCCACGAGCACGCCCGGCGCGCGGGGCGGATCCGCGCCTGACGACGACGAAGACGACGAAGACGACGGCGACGAGGACTTCCGTCGCTCCGATCGCTCCGACGGCCTTGCCCGACGGAACCCGCCCAGGGATTGGGCCGCTCCACCGCCGTGGCTCGCCTCCGACGAGGCGAAGCGTCGGCGCGCCCTCGAGGCTGCCTCCCCGCCGTCATTCCTGGGACATCGCGCCGACCCGGGTCAGGGGCTGGCCGGCAGCCCGGCTGACCGGATGGCCGGTGGGGAAGCGATCCCGGCGCCGGCGGTCGACCGGAGCCGGCAACCGGACGTCGACCGCGAGGAGGAGTGGACGAGCACGGCCCGGCCGGGCGGCCGGATCCGTCCAGGCAACCGGGACGAGATCGAGGACGCGGCCCAGATCGAGGAGGAGCCTCCGGCGCGCCGAGCGACCCGCCGGCCACGAGCCTACGAGCAGCATCTCGGCGGACCCGACGGTCCGGACTGGGAACGACCGCGCCGCTACGAGGCGTATCCCACGATCCGGACCCGGGTCAGCCTCCCGAAGATGGGCGTCCCGCCGATCGCGGTGGCGGCGGTCGGGATCGTGGTCCTCGCCCTCGCCCTGTTCTTCCTGCCGGGACTGCTCAAGCTCGGCGGCGGCTCGGGGACCGGGCCGTCCGCGTCGCCGTCGGCGGGCGCTGCCGGTCCGAGCGTGAGCATCGCCCCGACCGAACCGCCGGCGCCGACCCCGGGCCTCTACACGATCAAGAAGAACGACACCCTCTCGAAGATCGCCGCCGCGAACGGGATCACCGTCGAGGAGCTCCTGGCGGCCAACCCCGCGATCAAGGACCCGAACAAGATCTCGCTGGGCCAGCAGATCATCATCCCGCTGCCGAGCGAGGAGCCGCCGGACACCGTCGAGGAGTCGACGGCGCCTTAGCCCGGCGCTCCGCCGCCGGGCACAGCCCGTTCGGGGCTAGCGGGGCGCCAGGTTGATCGAGGTGATCTTCCCGGCTTCGACGCGGAACGTCGCGTCGAGATGGAGCGAGGGCGCTCCCGGCCGGACGACGAGGACATCCGCCTCGTACGTGTTGCCCGTGTCGCGGACGTCGCCCGGGATCATCCGCAGGCCGGCGTCGCCGCGCAGGAACCAGCCGCCGACCCGCTCGACGCCGCGCAGGGTCTGGGCGCTGTCCCCGACGTGGATCCGCATCTCCGCCTTCTCGTCCATCAGCCGGACGGCCGCCTCGCGATCGCCCGCGTTCAGCAGCTCGAAGAACGTGTCCATCGTGTCCACGGCACCCACGGCCCGAGTGTACCCGCCATCATCTGGCGATGCCGTCCGAGCTCGCCGTCCATTGGGCCCTGGACCCGGAGCTCACCTTCCTCAACCACGGGGCGTTCGGGGCGTGCCCGCGGCCCGTCCTCGAGGCCCAGCGGGCGTGGCGCGATCGGCTGGAGGCGAACCCGGTCCGGATGCTCGCACGCGAGCTGCCGGGCCTGCTGGCGACGGCCCGGACGGAGCTCGGCGCCTTCCTTCGGTCGGATCCGAACGATCTCGCCTTCGTCGCGAACGCGACCGGGGCGGTCAACGCGGTCCTCCGCTCGCTGCGGTTCGAACCGGGCGACGAGCTCCTGACCGACGACCACGAGTACAACGCGACGATCAACGTCCTCCGCCACGTCGCCGAGCGCGACGGCGCCCGGGTCGTCATCGCCCGGCTGCCGCTTATGCCGGCGTCGGCGGACGAGGCGGTCGAGCCGTTCCTGGCCGCGGTCACCGACCGGACGCGGCTGGCTTTGGTGAGCCACGTCACGAGCCCGACCGCCCTCGTCCTGCCGATCGAGCGGATCGTGGCGGCGCTCGCCGTCCGTGGCGTGGACACGCTCGTCGACGGCGCCCACGCGCCGGGGATGGTGCCGCTCGATCTCGATGCGCTCGGCGCCGCGTGGTACGCGGGCAACCTCCACAAGTGGGTCTGCGCGCCGAAGGGCGCGGCCTTCCTCCACGTCCGGCGCGACCGCCAGCCGGGCCTCCGGCCGATCACGATCTCGCACGGCGCGAACGCCGTCCTGGGCGATGCGAGCCCGAGCCGCTATCGGGCCGAGTTCGACTGGCAGGGGACCCTCGACCCGACGCCGTGGCTGAGCGTCCCGGACGCCCTCCGGTTCGTCGGATCGCTGGTCGACGGCGGGTGGCCGGCGATCATGGACCGGAACCGCGAGCTGACGCTCCGCGCGACCGGCGTCCTGGCAGCGGCCCTCGGGATGGAACGGTCCGAGGCACCGCCAGCCGAGCGGCTCGGATCGATGGTCGCGCTGCCGTTGCCCGCCGGCGGACCCCTCGGCCCCGACGGCCCGAACGTCCCGGACGCGGACCCGGTCCACCTCCGCCTGCTCCGCGAGCACCGGATCGAGGCCCCGGTCGCGCTCTGGCCCGTCCCCGCCGTCGAGGTCGCCGGACCACCCCGACGTCTGCTCCGCGTGTCCTCGGCGCTCCACAACGGTCCCGACGACGTGGATCGCCTCGCCGCCGCGCTGCGCGCCCTCGCCGTCGGAGCGCCGGCTCCGGTCTAGAACCCGCCGCCCGAGCCGCCGCCGCCACCGCCCGAGCCGCCGCCGCCGAAGCCCCCGCCGCCACCGCCACCGCTCGACGAGGGCGCGTTCCCGATCGATCCGAGGGCGGACATCATCCCGCCGAAGTCGGGGATCGCCGAGCTCGAGAAGAGCCCGCCGCTGCCGGCACTCGCGCCCGCGAAGTCGCCGCCGCCGCTCGCGAACGCGTGGCCGCCGCCGGCCGACGTTCCGTACCAGGTCGGCAGATACGTGGCGCCGGCGGCCGCCCGCCCGGTCTGCAGGTCCTCGAGCGACCGCCCCAGGACGGCTTCGATCTCGGCGTGGAGCCCCAGCGCCGTGCCCCACACGACCGCCTGGTCCGGCGTCTCGAGCCAGCTCAGCCCGGCCTGGGCGACGACCTGGTCCATCGAGCGGGCGGCCTCCATCGTCTTCTTCAGGGTCCGGCGATAGGCGGCCAGCATCGCCCGGATCATCGCCCCGGGCAGCGTAACCGCCGGCATCGCGCCGGCCAGGACAAAGATGATCGCCGCCGAGACGAGGAGCGACGCCCCGACGAGGATCAAGCCGTCACTCGGCAGGTTGCCGCCGAGGACGACCGCCCCGATCCCCGCCGCGAAGACGAGCGCCGAGCGGATCCTCCAGCGGGCCGTCGTGGTCGCCGGTGCCTCGCGATACCAGCCGTTCCGGACGACCTCGGCTTCGAGGGCCTTGTTGAACGCCGGGACCGCCGGGGCGAGCTCGGGCATCCGATCGGGCGTCACGTAACCGTCGTCCCCGCCCAAGGCCGTCACGCGTCGCCCGATCGTCCCCTCGGCCGGTCCGAGCCGGCGCGCGTCGTTCCGGAGCTGCCGGGCGCGGGTCTGGGGGTCGGGGTCCGAGGGCCGCGTCTCGATCCCCACCTTCTTCTGGAGACCCAGCAGGTGATGCTCCTCGCGGAAGGTGATCACGCCCCGGCTGGCGAGATCGAGGAGGGCGGTCGTCAGGGCGCGCCGGGTCGCGGAACCCTCGCGGACGAAGACGGCTGCCGCGGGCGTGAGGGCCGCCGGCGGCCCGGCCATGTGGATCGACGGGTCGTCGAGGTAGACCGGGTCGCGCCCGAAGCGGAGCCACGACCAGCCCGCGCTGCCGATCAGGAGGACCGCCAGGAGCGGCGCCCCGACGAGGCCGACGACCGCGTTCAGCTGGCGGCCGCGCTCGAGCCGCGCAGCGTGCTCCGGGGTGGCGTTCGCATCGACCCGCTGGATCGCCACGAGGGCCGCGCCGTCCATGTCGCCCGCCTTCAGGAGCGGCAGCATGTCCTCGTCGAAGATCTTCTGCTTGTCCGCGTTGTCGAGGAACGCGGCGCGATAGCCGGGACCGCCATACAGGATCACCTGGCCGTGGTCGAGGCCCGGATACAGGTCGAACAGGATCACGAGCCCGTCGTCGAAGCCCTTCCGGCCCACGCCCCACTGGTCCAGCAGCGCGCGAGCGTCGCCGTCGGCTTCCTCGGTCGAGCGACCGCTCTCCACGACCTGGCTGTAGACGACGACCTGGGCACCGGTCCGCGCCTCGATCCCGGCGATCGTCGTCGCGATGCTCGCGACCGTGTCCGGGCGGAACACGTGGGCGGTGTCGTAGACCCGGACGCCGTCGATCGGGGCGGGGAACGGCGGGCCCGCAGGGGTCGCCTGATCGACGTCGCCGCCGGCGCTCGGCCCGGCCGGCACGGAGCCTCCGACCAGCACGGTCGTGATCTGACCCAGCCCGACGAGGACGGCGTTGTCCAGGTCGCAGGCCTCGATGAGCGGGGCCATGGTCCGGTCGACGAGCGTCTGTGCCGCGTTGGCCGAGAACGTCGCGGCGGCGGATTCGTCGGGATCGATCTGGACCTGCGCGGTGCACCCGAAGCGCGCCGCCGCGACGTAGACGAGGACGCCGCCATCGGCCGTCGCGCCGACCTGGAGCGCTTCACGGAGCGTCCCCGCCCGGGCCTGGAGCGCATCGTGCGTGAGCGTGCCGTCGGCCGGCTCGACGACGAGGACCACGTCCGTGTCGGTCGCCCGGCGGACCGTTCGGAGGATGCTCTCGGCGGTCGTCTTCGTCCCCGCCGACAGGGCACCGGCCAGGTCGTAGACGGCTTGGCCCTTGACCCGAGTGGGGACGTCGCCTCCCGCCGCGGCGACGATCGGGGCGAGGAGCTGGAGGGCGAGGGCGGCGACGGCCAGCGGTCGGAGGAGGCGCATGAGCGGAGCCTAGCGCCCGCGCGGGCGGCCGAGGGCGAGGCGGCCGTCCGATTCGAGGATGACCTGAGCGGGACGAGGCCGGCCGTTGTAGGTCGAGGACTGCGAGGCGGCATAGGCGCCCGCGTCCCGGATCGCGACCAGGTCGCCGCGGCGGAGTGTCGGCAGGTCGTGGGTGCCGAGCGCGTCGGTCGACTCGCAGATCGGCCCGTGGACGGCGGCTGCCTGCCCCGGGATCATCGGTGAGGCCTCGACCGCCAGGCCACTCCCGGTGAGCGCGACGATCGCGTGGTCCGCGCCGTACAGCGCCGGCCGGATCAGCTCGGTCATCCCCGCGTCGAGGACGACCTGCCGTCCACCCCGGTCCCGCACGTGGAGGACGCGGGCGACGAGCCAGCCGGCACGCGCGACGACGAAGCGGCCCGGCTCGATCGCGAAGCGGATGGGTCGCCGGTCGGCCGGGATCGCCTCGAGCAGCGCGGGTAGCTCCCGGGCGAACCGCGCCGGACGGGGCGCCGCGTCGTCGGGGTCCACGACCGCGAACCCGCCCCCGACGTCGAGCGTGTCGACGCTGGGCAGACCGCCCCGGAGCAGGCCGACCAGCGCGAGCCCGCGCCGGACGGCGTCGCGCCAGGCGTCGACCGCGCCCAGCTGCGACCCGACGTGGAGATGCACCCCGCGCGGCCGGATCGCCGTCGTCCCGGCCAGTCGCTCGACGGAGGCCGACAGCTCGGTCTCGGTCATCCCGAACTTCGAGCCGCCGACGCCGACCGCCAGCTCGGCCTGGGTCTCGGGGTTCACGTCGGGGTTGAGGCGGAGGAGCACGTCCAGGGACGGCAGCCGGCCCCGGCCCAGACCGGCCCGGGCCGCGCGGGCGGCGAGCGCCTCGGCCTCCTCGGGTGACTCGAGGGCCGTCCACAGCAGCGGGCGGCCAGTCGCAGCGGCCCGGACCGCCGCCGCCAGGTCGGCCTCCGTCTTGCCGATCCCCTCGAGCGTGATCCGCTCGTTCGGAACGCCCGCGGCCGTCGCGACGCGCCACTCGCCGCGCGAGACGACATTGGCGCCCAGGTCCCGGCCCGGTCCCGCGATCCGGGCGACGACCGCCGGCACGTCGTTCGCCTTGACGGAGTACTGCCGGATCCACGGGTCGGGGAACGCGGCCCGGAGCTCGTCGACGGCCGCCGCCAGGACGGTGTCGTCGGTGACGTAGACCGGCGTCCCGTAGCGGGCGGCGGCCTCGCGCAGCGCGCCGGCGACCGCCGGCAGCCGATCCGCGCCGGCGCCGTGCTCCTCCGGCGGAACGGTCATCCGGCGGCTAGACGAGCTTCCGCGGGGAGAGCGCGATGCTGGCCAGGGTCGAGACGACGCTGATGATCACGGCCGCGAGGATCGCGCCGACGATCGTGTCGGAGGTGATGTTCGGGGGGAAGTCGCCGACCTTGAAGCCGAGCTTCAGCTGGCCCGACGCCCAGGCCACGATCAGGAGCATCGCCGCGTTGATGACGAACGCGACCAGACCGAGCGTGAGCAGCCCGATCGGCATCGACAGGGCCTTGACGATCGGCTTGATATAGCTGTTGACGAGCGCGAACAGGAGGGCGACGACGAGGAGCTTCCACCAGTCGTCGCCCCAGCTGAACGCCAGCAGGTTGGTCGGCAGCACCTTCACGGCGACGAACAGCGCGGCGGCGTTGATCAGGATCTTGACGATGAGCTCGACCACGGGACCCTCCGATCGGTGGCGGCGGCCGGCGCTCCCGGCCCGGACGGATCGCCCGACCGGGGCGATCATCGCAGATGCGAGACGCGCCCCGCGCTCAGCGGGCGAGCGATGCCCCGAGGCGGTCGCGCACGGCCGGCCACTCCTCGTCGATGACGCTGTACCAGGCGGAATGGCGCATCGGGCCTTCGGGCATGACCATGTGGTTCCGGAAGATCCCCTCGAACTGGGCGCCGATCCCGAGCAGCGCATTGCGCGACGCCTCGTTCCGCGAGTCGGTCTTGAACTCGACCCGGCGGCAGCCCAGGACCTCGAACGCATGGCGCAGCTGGAGGAGCTTCGCCTCGCGGTTCGCGCCGGTCCGCTGCCAGGGCGGCGCGACCCACGTCCAGCCGATCTCGAGCCGGTGATGGTCGAGGGCGATGTTCATGTAGCGCGAGCTGCCGATGGGCCGGCCGGTCGCCCGATCGATCGTCACGAACGGCATCTCCGTCCCGGCCGTCCGGTTGGCGAGCGCCGCTTCGGCCCAGACGCGGATGTCGGCCTCGGATACGGGCCGGGCGATCGTCCAGCGCCAGATCAGCGGGTCGAGGCCCACCTCGGCGAGCCCCGGGACGTGCTCGAGGGCGAGCGGCTCGAGTCGCACGATCCGGCCCTCGAGCGTGACGGGTTCGACGGTTCGGGACGTTGGCATCGCGGCCGATGGTAGCCGCTCGCCGTACACTCGCGACCGACCGCTCGGTCGATGGATGCGCGCGCCGAGCCCAGCCTCGCAGCGGAGCCCGCCCATGCCCGGCCCATCCGGCCCATCCGGCCTGTCACGCGCCGTCGCCACGTTCCTCGACGAATGGTTCGCCCTGGAGCCGGTCCACGCCACGAGCGTGGGACGCCACGAACGAGACGATCGCTGGCCCGATCGAGCGCCCGCCGCCCGGCCCCTGCGGCTCGCGTTCATCGAGCGCTGGCTGGCGGCGTTCGTGGGGTTCGCCGACGCCGACCTGGACCGCGATGAGCGAGTCGACCGCGACGTCCTGATCGGGCTGTTGGAGGACGCCCGGTTCGAGGAGACCCAGCTTCGGACGGACGCCTGGAGCCCGATGTTCTGGGTGTACCTGATCGGCGACGGCCTGTTCTCGCTGATCGTGCGCGAGTTCGCCCCGCTCGCCATCCGGCTCGATGCCCTGGCCGGCCGCGCCGAGGGCCTGCCCGACGTCCTCGAGGCCGCCCGGGCGACGCTCGTCGGGCACGCCGGGCGACCGGTGGACCGGTTCCACACGAGCGTGGCGCTCGACCAGTGGCCGGGTCTGATCGGCATCCTCGACGAGGCGCTGGCCGGCGGCGAGGCCGCAGCCGCGGCGGATCCCGAGGTGGTCGCGGTCCTGCCCCGGCTGCGCGCGGCGCGAGAGCGTGCCGCCGCCGCGCTCGACGCGATGGCGGCCTGGCTGCGGGACGAGGTCCTGCCGTCGGCCGCCGGGGAAGGCCGCCTGGGCGCCGACTGGTTCGCGGCGAAGATGGCCCACACGCTGCGCGATCCCGAGATGACGCCGGAGCGGATCCGGACGGTCGCGGAGCGCGAGTTCGACGCGATCCGGGCGGAGATGATCCGGATCGCGCGGGAGATCGCTCCGCACTGGCTGGGCTCGACGCCGATCCCCGAGGACGACGCGGACGTGGTCCGGGCGGTGCTCGCCGCGGTCTCCCGCGAGCATCCCGCCGCCGGCGACCTGCTCGCGTTCTGCCGGACCGAGCTCGGCCGGATCGAGGCGTTCTGTCGGGAGGCCGACCTGGTGGGTCTCGCCGACGAGCCCCTCGAGATCGCCTGGACGCCCGTGTTCCTGCGTGCGTTCGGGAACGCGATGCTCAGCTCGCCTGGTCCGCTGGAGCCCGGCCAGAAGGCGATGTTCTTCATCACGCCGTCCCGGGACGATGCGACGCCCGAGCAGGTCGAGTCACGCCTGCGCGAGGACAACGACCGGATGCTCCGGATCCTGACGATCCACGAGGCCGTGCCCGGCCACTACCTGCAGGGCGTCTACGCCAACCGGGTGCCGTCCCTCGTCCGCTCGATCTTCTACAGCGGCGTCTACGCCGAGGGCTGGGCCGTCTACGTCACCCAGGTGATGATGGACACCGGCTTCGCCGCCGCTGACCCGGCGCTGATGCTGTGCCATTGGAAGTACTACCTGCGCTGCGTGATCAACGCCCGGATCGACGTCGGGATCCACACGGCGGCCATGACCGAGGACGAGGCGGTCGGCCTGATGATCGACGGCGGCTTCCAGGAGGAGGCCGAGGCGCGCGCGAAGTGGAACCGGGCCCGGCTGTCCTCGACCCAGCTGTCCACGTACTTCGTGGGCTCGCTCGCGTTCTGGGACCTCGAGCGGGAGGTCCGCCGCCGGGCGGCGGTCGCCTCGGGCGATCCGCGCGGCAGCGCGGCCGTTCCGGAGCCGCCGCTCGTGGGCGGGTTCGGCGAGACGCCCGGGTTCCGCTACCGCGACCACCTCGAGGCCTGCATGAACCACGGCGGCGTGCCGATGCCGCTGCTGCGCCGGCTGCTCCTGGGACCGGCCTCCGACTAGTCGGTCAGGACCGAATCGAGGATCTCGCTCCAGGCGATCATCGGCAGGCTGTGTCCGGCGCCCGGGACGACGTGGAGCGTCGCGCCGGGGATGTCACGGGCGAGGATCAGCGTGTCCGCCTCGGCGCTGAGCCGATCGCGATCGCCGCGCCAGACCGCAACGGGCCCGGGGACGTCGGCGAGCCGGAAGCCCCAGTCCGCGTACGTCGCGAGCCAATCCTCGGTCCAGCCCTCGTCGCCCTGTGCGAATCCGCCCTCGAACATCGCTCGGAGGCTCGCGGCCTGGGCCGGCACCCGGCGGAGGCGCGCGTCGGGGTCGTCGGCGTCGTCGGGATCCGTGGCGCCGCTCATGAGGCGGTCGGGGTCGGCGACGAAGACGGCGATCCGCTCGCGAAGCTCGCTGACCCCGGTCGGATCGCCGGCCTGGACGCGGCGGATCCGGTCGCGGATGTGGGCTGGCAGCTCGTCGAGGAGCTCGGGGTAGTCGCCGGTCGGTGCGTCCGACGCCACCACCGCCACCGCGCGGACCCGCTCCGGATCGGCGACGGCGGCCGCGAGCGCGTATGGTCCGCCGCTCGACCAGCCCACCGCGGCGTATCGCTCCAGACCGAGCAGCCGCGCGATCTCGGCGATGTCGCGGCCACCGGCGAGGATCGTCCGCCCCGGCTGAGGGTCGGATCCGCCATACCCCGGTCGGTCGAAGGCGATCAGACGCACCCCACGGGCGTGGGTCGTCCGGCGATCCGGGCAGTTGCGCCGCGAGGCGGGCATCCCGTGGAGCAGGAGGACGGGCTCGCCATCGGCGGGTCCCCACTCCGCGACGGCGATGCGCCGTCCGTCGGCCAGGGTCAGGGTCGCGTCGCGCTCCGGCTCGCCGGTCGGGTCGATGTCGGGCTCCCGTCGCTCGGCACGGAGGGCGTCCATCTCGGCATCGAGCGATTGGACCCAGCGGCCGTCGATGCGGGCCGCGACGTCGGCCCACGGCCAGTCGGCCGTCGAGGCGAGCTCGCGCAGGTCGTCCAGGACGAGACACTGATATGCGCCCAGCTCGACGCCCAGCCCGCGGGAGCGGAGCTCGCCGACGGATCGGAGGGTTTCGCGATCCGCCCGTCGGTCGCGGAGCCGGAGCCAGCCGTCATCCGGCCCGGCGAGGCCCAGCGCGGCGGCGAGCGTGTCGGTCCGCGTGGCCTTCGAGCCGTCGTCACGCTTCTCCGCGAAGGGGACCGCCTCTCGGATCCAGCCCGCCGCGTCCCCGAACCGGTTGTGGAAGACGATCAACGACCGATCCGGGCCTCGCCCGTTCGAGTACGCGAACACGTCCTCGTTGAGCTGCCCATCCTCGCCGCGGACGTCGTACAGCCGGAAGTCCGTCGCACCCGCGAACCGGCGCCGCTCGCGGAGGAGGGGCACGATCTGCGCCTCGAAATGGTCGATCAGGCCCAGGTTCGGCCTTTCGTCGAGCCGGGCCCGCTGGAACTCCATCCCGTACTTCTCGACGAACCCTTCCACCTGACCGTGCCCGATCATCGGCAGGCCGGGCAGCGTCGCGAGGAGGGTTGCGGCGCCGAAATACCGGTCGCCGGTCCCGAACTGCTCGATCGCGGTCTCCTCGTCCGGGTTGGTCAGGAAGTTCACGTAGCGGCCCAGGATCGCCGGCTCGAACTCGATCGTGTCGCGGATGACCTTCCGGTAGCCGGCGTTGTTCTCGTCGCGGACCATGTGCATGAACGCGCTGTTGTAGACGCGGTGCATCCCGAGCGTCCGGACGAAGTAGCCCTCGAGCAGCCAGAAGGCCTCGGCGAGGAGGAGCGTGTCCGGAGCCTCGGCGGCGACGCGGTCGACGACCTCCCGCCAGAACTCCTGGGGCATGAGGCGGTCGAACCGGCGCTTGGTCATCGTGCCGTGCTCCGCCCGGGAGGGGATCCCGCCGGCCTCGCCCGGCTCGGGATACCAGAGCCGCTCCACGTGCTTCTTGGCGAGGACCATGGCGGCGTCGAAGCGGATGACCGGGAAGCGCCGGGCGACGTCGAGGATCGTGGCGATCACGACCTCGCGGACCTCCGCCTGCAGGTAGTCGAGCTGGGCGGTGTCATTCCAGGGGAAGCTCGTGCCGTCGTTGCCGTGGTAGACGTAGCGCCGCCGGCCGCTCTGCGCGTCGCGTCGCTCGAAGACGACCGCGGCATCGCTGTCGTCCCAGTAGTGGTCCTCGATCCGGATCTCGACGCGCGGGTCGGTCGACAGGTTCGCGCCCTCGAACCGGTAGGAGGGATAGGGCGGCCGGTCCAGCCCGATGAACCGCTCGGGATGCTCGATCACCCACCGTGAATCGATCCCCATGTGGTTGGGGACCATGTCGCTCGCGAGCCGGATCCCGTGGCGCCAGGCCTGGTCGCGGAGAACCTTGAGCGCCTCCTCGCCGCCCAGGTCGTCGGAGATCCGGTAGTCGTCGAGCGAGTACGCCGAGGCGACCGCGTCCTCGTTGCCGCGCCAGCGCTTGATCGTCTCGGACGCCTTGGAGCGCTGCCACAACCCGATCAGCCAGAGGCCGGTGATCCCGCGCCGGGCGATCGTCGCGAGCTCCTCGTCGGGGATCGCGTCGAGGGTCCGGATCTCGCGGCCATGCTGCATGGACAGCTGGTCGAGCCAGACGTAGGTGCTCTTCGCGAGGAGGACGAGCTCGGGCATCCAGTCGCGGTCCTGGGAGAACCGCTCGGGCTCGACCGCGGCCGCCTCGAAGGACGGTGCCTCCCCGACTCCGCCGCCGGCGCCCCCGCCTCCGAACCGGGCGTGGAGACCGTGCTGTTCCTCGGTCAGGACGCCGATCGCGACGTCGAGCCGGCCGAGGAGCTCGTCGAGGGCGCCGCCCAGCAGCCAGCCCCAGTGCTCGCGGACGTAGCGGAGCTGGCCGATCAGCGAATCCGGCGCCGCGCGGGCGGGCTCACGGAGGAGGTCGACGAGGGTGGCGCCGCCGTCCCTCCCGTCGCCGTCGACCGTGAGGCTTGCCAAGTGTCGCTCGAGGGCGTCGATTGCCGCGCGAAGATGGTCCTCGGGCAGCGCCGTCTCGTCGACCAGCTCGCGAAGCGGCCTCGCCGCGGGGTTGTCGTTGGCGAGATGGATCAGGAGGAGGTCCTCGAGCCGGGCGGCCGCCTCGGGCTCGAGCCCCGGAAAGCGCTTGGCGAACGTGGTGAGGAGCTGGCTGGTGGGTCGCGGGCCCAGGACGCCGCGCACGGCGGGCAGAGCGTTGCCGATCGCGGCCTCGGGCTGACGCTCGACTGCGGCGACAATCGCCAGGTGAGCCGCTTCGTGCAGCAGGCTGAGGGCCAGGAGCTCGCCGGGCAGCGGCTGGCGTGCGGTCGGGTCGCGGGTGGCGTTGAGGCGGGCAACGATCAGCCGGGCCGTCGCCGGCTCGAGCGGCCCCGGGTCGACGGCGTCCGGGTCGAGCGCCAGGCGCGCCAGCGCGGGTCCGAGGAACGGGATGCGCTCCATAGGGCGAGTGTGGCATGTCGGGCGGACCGGCCGTTCCGGGGCGGCCGCCGAGGTCAGGCGGGAGCGAGCGCCTCCGCGCTGCGGGTCGCCATCGCGTGCTCGATCGAGCGGCGGAGGAGCTCCAGACCCGACGGATCGAACTCGTACGACCATTGGCGGACGCGCTCGGGCCGGTCGAACCGCCCGGCGAGGCCGGTCGCGATCGCCTCTCGCGAGAGGAGGATCACGTCGGCGGTCCGATCGATCAGGTCGAGGTCGCGCTCGGCATCCATCGTCGCCGACAGGAGCTCGATGCCGGTCGAGCCGCTGATCGAGAGCGTGTCGGCCATGTTCTCGGCGCCGCGCTCCGACGCGCAGACCAGACCGATCCGCGATCCCGGCGGCAGCCCGGCGATCTCGTGGACGAGCTCGAGGTAGCCCGGCCCCACGAGCATCGCCACGACCGGCACGCGGCCGTGGACGAACGCCTGGGCCTCGTCGGCGTGGAACGTCGTCGTCGCGACGAAGTCGTAGTGGAACCGGTCGAGCCGCTCGGGCAGGTCGTCGAGCAGGGCGCCCTCGACGTCGATCAGGTCCGGGAATTCGCGCCCGAGGCGCTCCGCGTCGTAGCCGGCGTCGGCGTTCGTGCACTCGGCGAACAGCACCTGGACCTTGGGGCCTGGCCGCTTGCGCTCGCTGGCGGCGGCGAAGGCGGCCGCGGCGACCTCGTCGGCGTCGAACCCGGCCTGGGCGGCGCGCCGGAGCATCTCGGCGACGATCCCGGCCAGGGCCTCGGCGCCGCGCTTCTGGGGCGGTCGATCGCTGACGTGCGTGCCGGCTCCGTGCCGGCTCGTGACGTAGCCGGCGTCTGCGAGGCGGCGGTAGACGGCGCGGATCGTGTTCGGGTTGACCCGGAGTCCGGCGCCCAGCTCGCGAACGGGCGGCAGGCGGGCCCCGGGGAGGAGCCGCCCGGAGTCGATCTGGTAAGCGATCTGCCAGTAGATCTGGGTCGAGATCGGGACGTCGGAATCGCGCTCGACGTCGAGCTCACCGGCGCTGCTCGTCCCTCGCTCGTCGGACGTTGATCCATCCTCACTTGTGGACATGTGTCGTATTGACATAGCCCGCTAGTCCAAGTACGTTGTTGGCCTAGTCCACTGTACCAAATGAGGTGACGCGATGGAGCTCATCATCTTCGTCGTCGCCGTCGCGCTCCTTGGCCTCTTGGCGCAGGCCTGGGGTGTCGACTCTCGGGTCGTCGACCTCGATCCGGCGCATCCCACGTCCCTCGGCCTCCGCTGAGGCACCG
>DASSHB010000129.1:0-9839 GCA_035693125.1 Candidatus Limnocylindrales bacterium
GACTCGGCGCCGCGGGCGATGACCCTGAAGTCGCGCCCGACGCCGCCGGCTCGAGGGGTCTCGTCCCAGTGCTGGACCCAGCCGCGGAAGACCGGCACGCCGCGGACGAGATCCTCGAACCGGACCTCGGCGCCGTCGGTGAGCTCGACCCGGAGCGCGTAGTCCTCGATCGTGAACGACAGCGACGACACGCCGCCGGGGCCGTCCTCGTGGACCTGGACCGACTCGATCGGCACGGCGTAGCCCATCGACCCGGGCGCGCTCGGCTCATACAGGACGTCGACCCCCGACACGAATAGGCCCCTGGCCTTCGCGGCGTGCGTCGTCAGCGCCGTCGCCAGGACGGCCGCGGTCGCCATCTAGGCCTTGACCAGGGTCGGCGCGGCGCGCTGCAGCTTGAAGTACATCCCGCGCTCGACCATGTCGAGCAGCTCGCGCTCGCTCACGCCCTGGATCCGGACGCCAGCCGTCGCGCCCAGCTGGTCGTTCGGCGTCACGTATTCGGGTCCGCGCTCGCCGAGCCAGGACAGCTCCGGGCCGTGCAGGCCGACCCAGCCGCCGGATGCGTGGTTGCCGGCAAACACGCCGCGGGTGACCATCTTCGGCGACGAGAAGGTCGTGACCCGGTTGGGATCGTCGATCGTCGGGAGGTCGATCGACACGCCCGACGCGGTGATGTGAAACGGCCCGATGTTCAGCGGCAGGATCCCCAGGAAGGCCTGGCGAACGACGTCGGCGATCTTGCCCGGGAGGCCGACCAGGCCGCCGACGATCGCGCTGACGATCGACGCGCCGAGGCCGATGAGCTGGCCGGGCAGGGACAGGAACCAGCCGGCGATCGTCGCGATCACCTTGAACGGCGTCGCGACGACGATGTCGAACGCGGCCCCGAGCGCGCCGACGAGCGCGCCGCCCAACCCGGCCAGGCCGCCGACGATGTTCCGGATCACGTCGCCGGCGAAGCCCAGGACCTTGTTCCGGATGTCGGGGTTCGCGATCAGGACGGCGATCGCCGCGACGATCGCGCCGATGATCAGGGCCGGCGCGGCCGCCATGCCGATCGGGATCGCCGCGCTGATCAGGCCGCCGATCGTCGAGCCGACGCCGGCGAGCGCGGTCCCGGCCGCCTGGACGATCGCGGATCCGGCGAACTTCGCGACGAGCCCGGTCCCGAATTCCTGGACGACCTCGCCGGCGAGGAACGCGCCGAGGTTGATCGCCGCCTGGCCGAAGTCCTGGCCGGTCAGCAGGTTCTCGGTCAGGTTGCCGATCCCGGCCGACAGGCTCGACCCCATCTCGCCCAGGGCGCGCCGGGCGGTGCCGGCCTTCGTCGTGACGGCGTCGACGGCCTTGCCGACCGACGCGACCGCCGAGTCGGCGAGGTTCTTGGCCTTCAGGAGCAGGGTCAGTTCGGCCGTGCTACTTGCCACGTCGAGCTCCGAGCATCGGCAGGAGGTTCACGGCGTCCGCGAAGTCGTCGGCCGGCCAGTCGCGGACCTCGTCGACCGTCGTCTGCCAGGCATGGGCGACGCGAACGAGCTGATAGCGGGTGGGGAGCGGGGCCGGCTCGCCGCGGGCGATCTGACGCACGGCGAGCCTTACCGCGGGGGGAGGCGCCCGATCGCCTCCGTGATCTTGGATGCGATCGCGAGCAGCCCGTCATATGGGTCGACGTCGTCGATCGCCGGCGCGAGCTTGCCGTCACTGTTCGGCATGTTGTGCTCGACGACGATCACCCGGAGCGCCGCGATGATCCGGGTCGCGTTGCCCGAGTCGAACTCGAGCAGGAGCGATGCCGGGAAGTCGGCCCGGGCCGTCGCCGACCAGCCGTCGAACGCGCCCTCGTCGATCGTGACGGTGACCGTCCGGGCCGGCGGGCGCTGCGCGACCCGGGCGATCGCCCGGCGTGTCTCGCGGTTCACGGCAGGGCCGTCAGCGATCCGACGGTGACCGGGTTGATCGGCGCGTTCGTCCCGTCGTCGAACAGGTTCGCCTCGAGCTCGTAGAGGTTGACGCCCTGGTCGGCCTTCGTGATCGGCGGGACGTTCGACCACAGGATCGGCAGGTCGTACTGCGCGCTGTACGCCGACCCGCCGAGCGTCGGCCCGGTCGCCTTCAGCCGGACGTAGTCGGCGGTCTGGCTCATCCACTTGTCGTAGGCCTCGCTGATCGCGAGGGCCGTCGACTCGACCGTCAGCTTGAGCGTGCCGGAGATCGCGGTCTCGACGTGCTGGGCGCCGTAGAGGTTGCCGTCCATGTAGTGGCGCCAGACCAGGCCGGTCATGACCTCGAGCTCCCAGCCGACCAGGAAGGCGTTCTGGACCGCGGCGCCGGCCAGGCCCGCGAACGTCCCGGCGAACTTCAGGGTCCACAGGTCGCCCGGGATCTTCGGGCTGAGGTTCGACGCCGGGTTGGCCTTCGCGCCCTTGACGGCGCGCTGGCCGAACCAGTCGGCCTCGAGCGTCGTGACGCTGATCAGCGAGGCGGCGAGCTTGAACCGGCTGACCATGCCGTACTGGATCCGCCAGTTTTGGACGTCGTCGCCGACGTCGGCGCTGTACGACTGCGGGCTGTTCGACGCGGTCATCGACGGGGTCTGCGTCCACGTCTTGTCGGCGCCGGCGCCGACGGCGGCCGCGGTCCCGTTCAGGAACGAGTGGTAGACGATCAGGTCGTCGAAGCTGACCCCCTCGCCGTGGCGGACCTTCAGGCCGACGTCCTCGCCCATCTGCGTCACCCGGGCGATCGTCGATCGCCGGCCGCGGTTCTCACCCTGATGGAAGTTCAGGTGCGGATCCGGCTCGAGCACGCCGGTCCCGTCGACGTACATCTGTCGGGTCGGCGCGACCGGGGTCCCCTTGACCGTCTCGTGGCCGACGTTGAGATAGGTGAAGTCCTGGATCCCTGGCGCCATCGGTCAGCCCTCCAATCGGGTTGCGAGCTGCCGGACCAGGTCGGCGCCGGCGTCGTCGAGCGCGGCCGCGATGTCCGGCGTCGAGTCGTCGACGGCGGCCGCGAAGAACGGATCCGGGCGGGTCCTCGGGTGGTGGACGGATTCGGCGAAGCTGCGCGGTCCCCACGGGAGCGGCTTCGCCTTCGCAACGATCGCGTGGGCCCGCGTCCCGCCGGCGATCAGGTGGGCGACCTTGCCGCCGGCGTGGACCTGGGCGGTCTGGGCCTCGCCCTCGCCCGAGACCTTGACCCGGATCCGGCGCTCCATCTGGCCGCTCTTCCGGTGACGCCGCGCCCGGCCGCGGACGCGCTCGGCGACGTCGTCGACGATCTGTCGCTCGGCGCCGGCGAGGCTGTCGCCGGCGAGCTCGCCGAACTCTCGTCCCTCGAGGAACGACGCGGCGCGATCGAACTCGTCGGTCATGAGCTCGGCGCCCAGGCTTCGACGGTGCCGACCGCCAGGCGCAGCTCGATCCCGGCGTAATCGGAGCCCTGGAACGGGAGGATCCGGATCGCCCAGCCGATCGTCCGGACGTAGACGACCAGGCCGCCGAGCTGCATCCCGGTCCGATGCTGGTCGACCAGGACGCCGACCCAGCGGCGCAGGACGTTCATCTGACGGGGGAGGTCGCCGACCCGATCGAGGTAGAACCGGACGAGCCAGACGTGCTCGCCGACCCGGGTCCCGTTGCCGGGCGCCAGGGATCCCGAGTCGGGAACGACCAGGACGGCGGGCAGCGGCCCGAGCTCGTCGGGGAGATCGGACGTCGCGACCCGGACGTTCGTCAGCGTCGCCGGCGGCGTGACCTGGGCGGGGGCATAGCGGGCGGCGATCGCCGAGCTGATCGCGTCGACGTCCATCAGGCGATCCCGGCCCCGGCCCGGTACCGCTCGAGCGTCGCGCGCTGCGCCGTGCCGGCCGCGAAGTAGCGCGACCAGACGGCGACCGGGGAGGCCTGGTCGCCGACCTGGTCGGCCCCGGCCCGGCGTGTCGTGTAGGCGGTTGCAACCGCATCCAGGGCGACGGCCTGGATGGCCGGGGGCACAGATGCGAATCCGAAGTCGCCGACGATCTTGGCCCCGTTGAGGGCCGTCACGAGCCGACCGGTCGTCGAGCCCTTGATCAGGATCCCGGTCGCCGGCCATCCCGGCCGCCGATCCATCGGGCTCGGTCGGAGCAGGACGTCCGCCGCGGTCACGGCCGTGTACGTGCCCGAGCCGTCGTCCGGCTGGTCACTGGTCGCGAGCGAGAGCGTCGTGACGGCGCGCACACCGCGGCGGACGTCGATGAACGAGCCGGCGGTCGTGTCGACGATGTACGTCGCTCCGACCTCGGCGATGAAGTGCCGGCCGGTGAACTCCTGGATCCAGTCGGTGACCTGGTCGATCAGCTCGCCGAGCAGCCCGTCGTCGACGGCGTCGGTCGTCCCGCCGGGGAAGATCCGGCCCTTGACCTGGTCGAGCGTGACGAGCTGATCGGCCATGTCGGCCTACTTCTCGAGGCCCATCCGGACGCGGAGCTCGTGAACGGCCCCGTCCATCCGATCCTGGGTGTGCTTGGGGTCGGTCCGGTTCGGGTCGGACCGCCACTCGGCCACGGCGGCGTCCCGGGCGACCTTGTTCATCGCCCGCCGCTGGGTCGGGGTGTAGGAGACCTCCGGGTCGAAGATCTCGGTCGGTGGCTGCTCGTCCACGTGCGTTCCTCCTGGTCGTTCCGTGATCGGAGCGCGCGGCCCGAGCCCCGTACCGGGGAGCCCGGGCCGCGCCGATCCGCCGCGCCGGAACGCTTACGCGGCAGTGACCTTCAGCGAGCCGAGCCGGGCGCCGACGACCAGGTACGCCCAGATCCCGACCCGGACCGCCTGCGGGCCGACGACCTGGTCGAAGCTGAACGAGGCGATCGACGACTCGAACACGACGAAGTCGTTCGGCCGGCCGAACACGTTGACGTTCGCGGTCGAGGCGTACGACAGCTTCGCCCGGGCCGTCAGGACCGCCAGGGCGAGCTCGGTGTCGTCGGCGATCGTCGTCCCGTCGCTGTTGTTCGCGCCGATCATCGGCAGGAACGGCCGACCGGTCGTGTCGCCCTGGGCGGCCAGGACCGGGAAGAGCGCCGACGGGATGAACCCGCCGGTCGCGCCGCGGAAGCGGACCGTGAAGTAGTTGATGACGTTCGCCAGGGTCCCGGCGTACGGCGTCGCCGCCGTGATCGCGACGCCCGACGCGGTCGAGCCGGCCTCGACGGCCGTCTTGATGACCGTCTCGGAGGCCTGCGCGTAGGCCTCATTGAGGTCCTGCAGGAGCATCGCCTGGGCGACCGGATCCGCGCCGTCGATCGCCTGCCGGCTGACGTCGGTGTAGGCGCCGTACATCAGCGGCGTCGCGTTGACCGCGGTCGTCGCGAAGTCGGTCGCTCCGAGCGCCGCGCCCTCGGCCGACTGGACCGCGACGGACGTCGAGGTCGTGACCTTCGGGAACTGGCGGACCCGCGCGTCGGCGATCGGGAACCGATCGTAGAAGTCGCCCATCGGGCGGCCCTTCAGGATCCGCGGCGTGAGCAGGCCCGGGACGAAGTCGGTCGGATAGGCGCCGCCGAGCTCCGAGCTCAGGACGTCACCCGCTCGCTCGAGCTGCCGGCTGCGCTGGACGATCGCGTTGCGGCTGAGCTCGCCCGACTGCCAGTCCCAGGCCGCCGCCCGCTCGAGCGTGTCGGCCCGCTCCTGGAGCAGCCCGGTGTGCTTCTGCTGGCGCTGCTGGGCCTCCCAGTCGCCGCGCGCCGCGCGGTACGCGTCGCGCAGGAAGAACTCGCTCGAGCTCGGTCCGTAGACGAACTCCGGGCGCGTCTGGACGATCGAGGCGCCCCGGGTGAGCTCGGTCACGGTCGCCCGCTCGGCGGCCGCCCGCTCGAGCTGCGCCTGGCGCTCGGCGGCCGCCCGCTCGACGTCGACCGTGACGCGCGTCCGGTTCGGGCGATCGCCGCCGGCCGTTGCTGGCGTGGCCGTCGCGCCCTGGTCCTCGGTCTCTTCCGTCGTCTCGGCCGCCTGCGCGGCGGCCCCACTCGTCGCAGGCATGTCGCCCTCCGATGCGGCCCTCACGGCCGTGACCTGGGCGCCCGGATAGGCGCCGTGGGGAATGAGTGCGACCCGGTGGATCCGGATCGCCGTCCGCTCGATCGTGCCGTCCTTCAGCCGTCGCTCGGCGAGCGGCTCCATGACGACGCTGAAGTCGCGTAGGACGCCGTCCCGCGCGAGCTCGTGCGCCTCGTCGCCGGCGACGGTCCGCGAGACGCGGAACGCCATCCGGTGGCCGGCGTCCTCGGCGGCGCCGTCGAACGCGCGACCGATCAGGCGCGCGCCCTGGTGGTTGTTGTAGCCGGGCGCCGGCGGGGTCGCCATCGCCTCGAGCAGGACGTCGTTCGTCTGATCGACCGTCGCGCCGCGGGCGATCGTCTCGCGGTAGCTCGGCCCGCCCGGCGTGTCGCGGACCGTGACCACCTGGCCGAACGGGACGACGATCCCCTCGACGACGCGATCGCCGGCGTCGCCCGCCCGGGCGACGAGGGATCCGGACCAGGACCGGACGAGCTCGGGCATGGCCTAGCGGCCCAGGCCTGGATTGCGGATCGGCCCGCCGAGCTTCGGCAGCTCGTCGTCGTTCGCCTTGGCGACCGCTGCGACCACGTCGGCCTGTCGCTTCAGCTCGGCGTCCCGCGCCTTCGCGGTGCCCTCGTCCCGACGCTCGGCGTCGGTCTTCTCGGTTGCCTCGGTCACGATGGTGCTCCTTCCGCTACGGTGGCCGTGATGACCGGCGTCGCGCCGACCGGCGTCTGTTGCGGGGATGGCCGGCCGGCGCGGGGCGGCAGCCCGAAGCCCTTCAGGCGCGCCTCGTCGGGGTCGACGATCCCGGCCGTGACGAGCGCCGACCAGGCGGTCGCCCGGCTGCCCAGGTCGCCCTGCAGGAACCGGCTCGGGTCGAACTCCATCCGGCGGGCGGTGATCGGATCGCCCGGGAGCTCTTCGCTGATCGCGTCCTCGATCGGCCCCATGTAGCCGCGGAGCGTGTAGCCGAGTAGGTCCTGGCGGTCCTGTTCGACGTTCGCGTACGTCTCGGAGTCGCCGGCGGGTGCGTTCATGATCCGGCTCGGCAGGCCGAAGTAGCGCCCGACCTCGGCCGCGATCTCGCGGCGCGCCTCGACGGCCGACTGCGTCGTCGGATCCGCGCCGAACGGCTCGGCCTTGGCGCCCTTGCCCAGGACGGCGGGCCGCTCCGAGCCCATCGCCCGCCGGTCGACCCAGCGATCGGCGATCTTCTCGGCGTCCTTGTCCTCGAGCTCCTGGTCCGTGGTGATGACCGTCGTCGTCGGCCCGCCGGCCTGCCAATAGCGGGACATGTGGACGTCGGCGGCGACGTAGGCCGTGAACTCGCGCCGGGCGAGGTCGATCAGGGCCATCGCCTGGTCGGTGATCCCCGGGACCGGCATCCGCCGGACGACGCGCACGAACTGAGCGTCGATCCGCTGGCCGGCGACGTAGTACTCGCTCGGCGGGAGCAGCCCGTACGGGTCGGTCAGGCCTGGCTGGATCATCTGCGGCGGGATCGGCAGGAGGCCCGACACGGTCCCGTCGCTCGAGCGACCCCCGACGTGGAGCAGGTAGGCGACATTGAACAGGGCCGTCGTGGCGACGACCCGGAAGGTCCATTCGCGACGCGTCATCCACGGCTGGCCGAGCGGCCGCCGGACCAGGCGCGACGGGGACAGGAGCTCGTCGCCGCGCCACTCGGTCCACGGCATGTCGGCGATCGTCCCGCAGATCAGGCTCATCGCCCGCTGGACGGGCGACAGGCTGAGCATCGATCGAGCGTCGAGATAGGGGACCGACTGGACGGGGACCACCATCGGCGTGACCGTCGTCACCGCCGGAGGCCCCGAGCGAGCGAGGGACAGCACCGGCTGGGTGCCCGCCCAAGCGGTGCCGTCCCACTCGCTCACGCCCGGAGAGAACGCCCGTTCGACCGCCACGGGCCGGAATGATGACTGAACCGTTGCAGCAATGCAACGGTTGACGCTCTAGAACGGTCGCTGACGACCGCCGAAGTCGATCAGGCCCTCGCGTACCGGTAGCTGCGCGACCCCGGCGGGACGGGCCGTTCCGCCCCGGATTCCGGCGACCCTACAGGAACACCTGCGGCGGCGCCTCGCGTTCCTCCGGAGCGATCGCCGCCCAGGCCGCCCAGGCCGCCGCCCGGAGCGCGTCGATCTCGCCCTCGGACAGTCGCAGGCTGAAATACCAGTCGTTCGTCTTCAGGTCGGCCGACGGTCGGGCGACGCGGACCTGCTGGGCGAGCAGGGGATCCGGGCCGTGGGTCAGCCGGCGGCCAACGAGCTCGGCCCGGAAGAGCTGCGAGGCCGCCTTCGTCTGGTTGCCGGTGAGAGCCGTCGCGCGGATCCGCTTCGCCTCGGCCCAGGCCTTCACGTGCGGAGCGGCCGCGGCGGATCCGCTGAAGGCGATCTCATCCGCCTTTGGCCAGCGCCGAGCCGTCCGCTCGAGCAGCCTCTTCAGATCGGCCGGGCCGATCGAGCTCCGCGGCGTGGTCGCGCTGTCGAGCTCGTCGGCGATGCCGACCCAGGCGCCCGAGTCGGTGACGATCGCGACCGTGATCGTGGCCCGTCGCCAGGTCGACGCGACCTCGGCGCCCAGGACGATCCGGATCCCGCGGCCGGGTTGGGCGCCGATCGTCGCGTGCCAGGTCCCCGGCGGCAGCCATTCGTCGCCGCCCTCGGACCACAGGTTGAGGATTTCCTGGCGCCGGCCCGTCGTCGTCAGCCCGGCGATGACCGTCCGAATTGCGGCGACGGTCAGGCGGCCCTCGACGAACGCCGGCATCGACTTGCGCCAGGCGACCGGATCCTCCGGGTCGTCGTCGTCGTCGGCCGCGTACCAGGTCATCCCGAAGCCGTCAGCCGCCTCGGCTCCGTCCATGATCCGGCGGCCGCGTTCCCACCAGTCGCGGAGCAGGACCGAGCGGTCGTCGCCGGCGGTCGACGTGCCGAGGATCAGCGGGTCGGGCCTGGCGAGCGTCGTCGGGAGCAGCGCGTTCCAGGTCTCGTAATTGACCTGCGTCCGGATCTCGTCGAAGGGCGCCAGGTCGTTGCTCGACCCGCGGATCGCGTTCCTCGATTCCTTGGACCCGGTGTGGTACTCGCGATGGCGGCCGTACAGGTCGGACCGGATGCCGAGGTACCTGGTCAGCGCGAGGCCGCCGCGGGGGTTGCGACGCTTGATCGGCTGCAGGTCAGCCAGGACGGCCTCGTATGGGATCCGGGCCTGGCCGCGATCGTGGGCCAGGCCGAGGATCCGTGACCACTCCGGCGTTTCGCCGGCCGTCAGGGCCCAGCCGATCAGGGCGCGCACGAGCAGCGTCTTGCCGTTCTGTCGGCCCGTGCTGACCAGGTAGATCGAGTGAACGAGTCGGTCGTTCTTGTCGACGGCGAGCGCCCGGTTGAGCGCCCGTTGCTGCCAGCGATCGAGCCGGATCCCGCCGAGCTCGCGGGTCGCCCAATAGGCGACCTCGGGACCCCACGAGCCGACGACCGTCGACGGTAGGGGAGTCTGCCAGCGCGGCGCCGGGCCCGCGCGACGGCTCATCCGTCGCTCGGCGCGGCCGCCAGCCGGGTCGGACCCCAAAGCGTCGCGTGCGCCGGCGTCCTCGACGGATCGCCGGACCAGTCGCGCCAGGTCCGGCCGACGATCCCGGATCCCGGGTAGAGGTCGTCGAGCTCGTCGCCCGGGCGCGCGCCGAGCAGCGCGAACATCCAGGTACAGAACGCCGGCGGCTTCATGCCGATGACCGCCCCGGGAAGCGTCGGGCGCCGGCGCCCCTCGACG
>DASSHB010000130.1:0-5705 GCA_035693125.1 Candidatus Limnocylindrales bacterium
GATCAGGCCGGCCGCCTCGCGAACGGCGTTGTACTCGATGTCATGGGCGTCCGCGTATGACGAGGACGCGAAGTAGCCGGACCACTCGCGCCATAGCTGCTTGCGGTTGAGCGGCGCGGTGACGGGATGGAAGGCGGTGCCGACACTCATCGCCGGCGAGGATAGCCGAGCGGTCAGCCCCGGGCGGCGGCCGTCGCGCGCGATGCGTGAGCGGCAGCGACCGCGGTCGCGCAGCGCCGGATCGCGTCGACGGAGACGTCCGCATCCGACTCGGTCGTGGACCAGTTCGAGACGGAGATCCGCATCGCCGCCATTCCGTGCCACGTCGTCCCGCCGAGCCAGCAGGTCCCCTCCCGCTGGACGGCCGCGATCACGTTCCGGGTGAACTCGTCGATCGCGGCCGCGTCGGCGTCCGGGTCATCGGGCGACGCGAATCGGACGAGGACCTGGTTCAGGACGACGTCGTTCAGGATCGTGACGCCGGGCGCGTCTCTTAGCCCGTCGGCCATCCGCCTCGCCAGCGTGCAGCAACGCTCGACGAGATCGGCGAGCCCGTCCCGACCCAGCTCGCGGAGCGCCGCGTAAACGGTGAAGCCGCGCGCCCGGCGCGAGGACTCGGCGACGAGGTTGCCGGAGTCGCGGACCGACCCCTCGGCCGCCACGTAGTAGGCCGCGCCGTGGCCCATCGCGCCGTAGTGGGCGGCGCCGTCGCGGACGATCGCGATGCCGCAGTCGTAGGGCACGTTGAGCCACTTGTGGGCGTCCGTGGTCCACGAGTCGGCTCCGGCCAGGCCGTCCGTGAGGTGGCGCCGGGATGGCGACGCGGCCGCCCACAGGCCGAAGGCGCCGTCGACGTGGAGCCAGGCGTTCGGCAGCTCGCGGACCGCGGCGACGATCTCGGGCAGGGGATCGAACGCGCCCGTGTTCACGTTGCCGCTCTGGGCGCTGACGATCACCGGCCGGTCGTGCAGGCCGGCGAGGGTCTCCCGGAGCCGGTCCGCGCGCATCCGCCCCTGCTCGTCCGCCTCCACGACGATCACGCGCTCGCCGCCCAGCCCCACCAGGCGCAGCGACGCCGCGATCGTGGCGTGGGCCTCGCCGCCGATGACGACCGCGACGTCCGGCGCACCGATCAGGCCGTCCCTCTCGACGTCCCAGCCGGCCCGCTGGAGGACTCGATGGCGGGCGGCCGCGAACCCGGCGAACGTCGCCATCGTCGCGCCGGTCGTGAAGCCGACCGTGGACTCCGCTGGCAGCCCGAACAGGTCCACGAGCCAGCGGGCGGCCGTCTCCTCGACGACCGAGCCGGCCGGCGACAGCACATATGAGAAGCCGTTCTGGTCCCAGGCGCTGGTCAGCCAGTCGGCGGCCAGCGTGCTCGGCAGGGAGCCGCCGATCACGAAGCCGAAGAACCGCGGGCCGGCGGTCGCCACGATCCCGGGATCGGCCGCGCGGGCCAGGTCCGCGATCACCTCGCCGGGCGCCTCGCCGCGCGCCGGAAGCTCGCCGCCGAGCGACGCGACGAGCGCATCGTGGGTCGACGTCCCGCCGACATGGCGGCGGTCGACCCCTTCGAGGTAGTCGGCGGCGAGATCCGCGGTCTGGCGAAGGAGCGTACGGCGGTCGTTCATTCGGGATCCTCGTGTGACGGCCCTCATCGTACGCAGCCGCGCCGCAGCCGGACTCGACCACGCGAGTTGAACGGCCGGATCGCTCGGGGCCAGGCGGTCCCCGATGGCGTCGGTGCGAACCGGGACCGCCGCGGGGCGCCTCGCGGGAACGATCCGGCGCGCCGGATGGGGCCTCCGGTACCCTGACGCGCGCAGTCACGGGAGCCAGAGGAGGGGTTCGTGGCCCAGCGCTACGACGCGGTGATCATCGGCGGCGGCCACAACGGGCTGGTCAGCGCGGCGTACCTGGCGCGGGCCGGGATGAGGACGCTGGTCCTCGAGCAGCGTCACGTCCTGGGCGGCGCTGCGGTCACCGAGGAGCTGTTTCCGGGCTTCCGGTTCTCGGTCTTCTCGTACGTGGTCTCGCTCCTCCGGCCCGAGATCATCCGCGAGCTCCAGCTGCCGCGCCACGGCCTCGACATCCTGCCGCTCGACGGCACGTTCACGCCGCTCCGGCCGGGCGAGGGACCGAAGCTCCCGCGGCGCGCGGGCGCGGCCGGCGACGTCCCGGGGACCGGCGACTACCTGTGGCGGGTGAATGATCACGCCCGGACCGTTCGCGAGCTGCGCCGCTGGTCCGCCACGGACGCCGAGGCCTACGAGGAATACGGCCAGCTGATGGTCGAGATGGCCCGGTTCATCAAGCCGATCCTGTCGATCACCCCGCCCGACCTGACCTCGCTCGACCCGCGCCCGCTCCTCCCGCTGGGCGGCCTGCTCCGCTCCTTCCAGGGGCTGCCCGAGCGCCAGCAGGCCGTCTTCGTCCAGCTGATGACGATGTCGGCCGCTGACTTCCTGGACCAGTGGTTCGAGACCGATCCGCTCAAGGCGACGATGAGCGCGTCCGGGATCATCGGGACGTATCTGGGCGTCCGCTCGCCCGGGACCGCGTACGTGCTGCTCCACCACTACATGGGCGAGATCGACGGCGCGTTCCGGGCGTGGGGCATCCCGAAGGGCGGCACCGGCGGAATCTCGAACGCGATCGGCGACGCCGCCCGGGCGCTCGGCGCGGAGATTCGGACCGAAGCACCGGTGGAGCGCGTCATCGTGAAGGACGGTCGGGCGGTCGGCGTCGCCCTCGCCGGCTCGGGCGAGGAGATCCACGCCGACGTGGTGCTCTCGTCGGTCGACGCTCGGAGGACGTTCCTGTCGCTCGTGGAGCCCGGCTCGCTCGAGCCCTCGTTCGAGGAGGAGGTCCGCCGGTTCAAGTTCCGCGGCTCCAGCGGCAAGGTGAACATGGCGATCGACCGGCTGCCGGTGTTCACCAGCCTGCCCGAGCCGGGCGAGCACCTTCGCGGCGCGATCTCGTTCAGCCCCTCGGTCGACGAGATGGAGCTCGCCTACGACGACGCGAAGTACGGCCGGTTCAGCGCCAAGCCGTACATCGACATGATCATCCCGACCCTCGTCGACCCGTCGATGGCGCCGCCCGGCAAGCACGTCGTGAGCTGCTTCGTCCAGTACGCGCCGTACCACCTCGCCCCCGAGCTGGGGACGTGGGACGACCAGCGCGAGGCGTTCGGCGATGCGGTCGTCAACCGGATCGAGGAGTTCGCGCCGGGGTTCCGCGACTCGATCCTGTTCCGGAACGTCCAGACGCCCCTGGACATCGAGCGCACGACCGGCCTGACCGAGGGCAACATCTTCCAGGGCGAGCTGACGCTCGAGCAGCTGTTCTTCAATCGGCCGGTTCCCGGCTACGCTCGCTTCCGGACGCCGATCCGCGACCTCTGGCTGTGCGGCTCCTCGACCCATCCGGGCGGCGGGATCATGGGTGCGAACGGGCGGATCGCGGCGCTCGACGTGCTGCGATCGCGCGGGCGCGGACGGGCGGCCTGATGGCGGGAGCCGAGCGGGGTCGCTACGACGCGATCGTCGTCGGCGGCGGGCACAACGCGCTCGTCACCGCCGCCTACCTGGCCCGCGCCGGGCGGCGGGTCGTGGTTCTCGAGCGTCGGGGACACGTCGGCGGCGCGGCCGAGACCGCCGAGCTGGGCGGCGTTCGCGTCCCGCGCCTGGCCGACACCGTCGGCCGGATCCGGCCGTCGGTCGTCAAGGACCTCGATCTGCGGTCCCACGGGCTGCGCCTCGTGGCGCCGGATGTGCGCGCCTTCGCGCCGGGGCCGGACGGCCGGGCGATCACCCTCTGGTCGGATGTCGCGCGGACCGCGGACGGTCTCCGAGCGTGGTCGGAGCCGGACGCCACGGCGTACCCGGAGTTCGACCGGCTCGTCCGCTCCCTCGGATCGTTCCTCGCCGGGCTCGCGGCCGAGACGCCGCCGGACGTGAAGGCGCCCGGACTCGGCGACGCGCTGACGGGCCTGAAGCTCGGCCGGACGTTCCGCGGCCTGGGCAGGCACGACGCGCACACGATCCTGCGCGTCCTGCCGATGGCGGTCGCCGATTTCGTCGCGGAGGCGTTCGAGACCGATGCGCTCCGCGCGGCGATCGCCTGGCGCGGCATTCGTCACTCGTTCCTGGGGCCGTGGTCAGCGGGCTCGACGGCGATCCTCCTCGGCGACGCGGCCGGCAACGATGGCGGTGCCGCGGGCCAGACCGTGTTCGCGGTGGGCGGCCCGGGGGCACTGTCCGAGGCGCTCGCGTCCGCCGTCCGGGCGGCCGGCGGTGAGATCCGCTGCGACGCCGAGGTTGCGGCGATCACCTCGCACGACGGGGCCGTCACCGGTGTCGCGCTGGCGGGTGGCGAGGAGCTGGCGTCCTCGGTCGTCGTCTCCGGGCTCGACCCGAAACGGACCCTCGTCGAGCTCGCCGATCCCGTCGCGATCGGTCCGACGATGCGCTGGCGGGCGGGCAACTACCGGACGCCCGGGGTCGTGGCCAAGATCAATCTCGTCGTGGATCGGCTGCCGCGGTTCACCGCCGCCCACGGCGACGACGAGCGGCTGCTCCGGGGCCGGATCGTGGTCGCCCCGGGGATCGACGCGATCGAGCGCGCCTTCGACGCCGCGAAGTACGGACGTCTGTCCGAGACGCCGGTCCTCGAGGCGACGATCCCGTCGCTCGTCGACCCGTCGCTCGTCGACGGCGCGCCGGAGGGAACGCACGTCGTCTCGATCTCGGCGCAGTACGCCCCGTACCGGCTGCGCGACGGCAGCTGGGACGAGGACGGCCGAGCCGACGCGTTCGCCGACCGAGCCGTCGCCGTCCTCGAGGAGCTTGCACCGGGCCTCGCATCGAGTGTCCGCGCCCGCGAGGTCATCAGCCCGCTCGATCTCGAGCAGGACTATGGGCTCAGCGGTGGCCACCCGCTCCACGGTGAGCAGGCCCTCGACCAGTTCTTCCTGTGGCGCCCGTTCCTGGGCAGCGGCCGCTATCGTCTCCCGATCGCTGGCCTGTACTTGTGCGCCTCGGGCGCCCACCCGGGCGGCGGGATCACCGGCCAGCCCGGCCAGAACGCCGCGCGCGAGATCCTCTCCGATCTGAAGCGCCGCCGCTGATCAATCACGTCCCGCGGTGATCCGGTCGTCGGACGCGCACGGGAACGGCCTGGCGCGGTCTGGCGCTGGCAGCCGGCGACCCGCCTGATCCGCCCCATCGCGGGTGGTCTGCTCGCGATCGGTTCCTCGGATGGAGATCTGGCTAGGCCGAGCCTCGCTGGTCGCGCCCTGACGCGTCAGACGGCGAACGCCGCCAACGCGGGGCGACGGGTGCCGGCAGCCACCCGCCGGACCGCGGCCGCGATCCGCCGGTCCAGCGGCTCGGCCGTCCGGGTCGACGCGGGCTCGGTCCGGCCGTGCCACGGCAGGAACTTCGTGGGCCGGATCCGGATGACCTGGGAGTAGGTCGCCAGGAACTCGTCGGGCGTGAGCCCGCTCGCCGCCATCTGGGCGCGGTACGTCGCGAGGTGGCTCGCGGGCAGCAGCTCGGCGGCCGGTTCGACGGGCAGCTCGGCGACGCCCTGGATCATCCCGACGTCGAAGTCGTCCTCCGGCTCACCGAGGGCCAGCATCACCGACGGGTTGTCGCGCAGGTTGCGAACCTTCTTCGCCAGCGGCTTCGAGGCGATCAGGA
>DASSHB010000131.1:0-44397 GCA_035693125.1 Candidatus Limnocylindrales bacterium
GCCAGGCCCGGCTCGATCGTCATCCAGGTCGCGGGCCGGTCGCGGCGGTGGCGGGCGATCCGCTCGTCGAGCTCGGGGTCGCCCTCGAGCGCCGTCGCCAGATACCCGACCGGTCCGGCCCCGGCAAGCGTCGCGGCTCGGTCCCGGCCGAACCGGCTCTTGCCGCTCCTGGTCCCGCCGAGCACCACGACGAGCGGCCGGCTCACGCGAGGACCGCCGTCGCGACGAGGACGACGGCGAACGTCGCCTCGATCGCGAATCCGTGGCCGTCGCCATCGAGCTGACCGCGTCGAGCCACGACGGCCCACACGATGGCCGTTGCCGCGAGGAGGCCCACCGCCGTCGCGCCGACGACGCGCGACGAACCGGCCGCCGCTCCGGCCAGGACGACGAACCCGAGCGCCAGGCCGACGGCGATCCCCGCCCGTCCCCGGCCGATCCGCTCGGCGAACCACGAGCCGAGCCCGGCCGGGCCCGGCCGGCGGCCGCCGAGGGCGATGGCGAGCGCCGGCGCGACCGCTCGCGACGTCGCCCCGGCCGCGATCAGGGCCGCAGCGAGGATGGCATTGCCTCGGGCGGTCAGCTCCGCCAGGGCCGCGACCTCGAGCGCGAGCGTGATGACGATCGCGACGACCCCCGCGCTCCCCAGCCGGGGATCGGTCCGTGCCCGTTCGGCCGCGTCAGGCGGCGCCGCCAGCGCGTCGACCGTGTCCGCCAGGCCATCGAGGTGGAGCCCGCCGTCCAGGACCGCCACGACCGCGACGGCCAGGATCGCGCCCATGACGGCGTGGTCCGGCCCCGCCACGACGGACGGCAGCGCGGCCGCCGCGCCGATCAGGGCGCCGACCACCGGGAACGCAGCGGCACCGGTGGTGGCGTCGACACCACGGCCGCGGGCGACCGGGACGCGGGTCAGGAAGGCGACGGCGGCGCGGAGCTCGGTGGTCGGGCCGGCTCGCGTCAGCCCGACGCCCGCGACGTCAGCCATCGCGACGGGGTGCCGCGCCGGGCACGGTCCGGGATGCCGTCCAGGGCCCGGCCGGCAGTCGGTCGGGCTCGACCCCGAACACTTCGCGGATCACGTCGCCGCGCAACGCCAGCTCGGGCGGTCCGTCGGCCGCGATCCGCCCGCCGGCCACGACGACGATCCGCGGCACCCGCGCGGCGAGCTGGAGGTCGTGGAGCACGGTGACGACGGTCCGCCGGTCGCGCGCGACGAGGTCGGCGAGCAGGTCGATCACGTCGAGCTGGTGGCGGATGTCGAGGTGGACCGTCGGCTCGTCGAGCATGACGATCGGGGCGGCCTGGGCGATCGCCACCGCGAGCAGGACCAGCTGCCGCTCGCCCAGGGACAGCTCGCGGACGTCGCGGCCCACGAGCCTCCCGAGCCCGACCCGGTCGACGGCCGCGGCAACCGCCGCTCGATCGGCCGGTCGGAGGCCGCGGATCGGGTCCTCGTGAGGCAGCCGTCCGAGGGCCACGATCGCCTCCACGGTCGCGGAGAACGGCAGCGCGGCCGGTTGCGGCACGACCGCGATCCGCCGGGCGACCGCCTCGCGGCTCAGGCTCTGGACGGGGCGCCCGTCCACCTCGATCTCACCGAGGATCGGCCGGAGGACGCCGGTCAGGAGGCGAAGCAGGGTCGACTTCCCGGCCCCGTTCGGGCCGACGACCGCGACCCACTCGCCCGGCTCGATCGTCAGGTCGACGTCGCGCAGGACGGTCCGCGGGCCATAGCCGGCGGCGACCCCGCGGAGGGCCAGCGCCGGCGCGGGAACGGCGTCGCTCACAGCTCGTAGCCGCGCTGAGCGCGGCGCAGGAGCATCAGGAAGAACGGCGCCCCCACGACCGCCGTGATCACGCCGACGGGCAGCTCGCCGAGGAGCCGGGCGACGAGGTCCGCGCCGATCATCAGGATCGCGCCGCCGAGCGCGGACAGCGGAAGGACGAGCCGGGCGTTCGGGCCGACGAGGAGCCGGACGACGTGCGGGACGACGAGCCCGACGAACCCGACGAGCCCGCTGACCGACACCGCCGCTGCCGTGATCAGCGAGGCCAGCCCCAGGAGGATCGCCCGCTCGCGCCGGACGTCGACGCCGAGATGGACGGCGGCCTCCTCGCCGAGCAGGAGCCCGTTCAGCGACCGCGCCCGCGCCAGGATCAGGGCCGTCGCGATGGCGACGATCGGGACCGCACCGCCGAGCTCACCCCACGACGCGCTGTCGAAGCTGCCCAGGAGGTACGAGAAGATCTGGCGCAGCGCGGCGCCGGACAGGTACATCGCCATCGCGAGGGCCGCCGCCAGGAGCGAGCCGAGCGCGTAGCCGGTCAGGAGGAGGCTCGTCAGCGGCGATCCACCCGTGGTCCGCGACAGCCGGTAGACGAGCGTCACGGCCGCGAGCGCGCCACCGAACGCCAGGACCTGGAGGAGCCCGAACGCGAGGATCTCGATCCGGACCGGGATCAGGACCGCGATCGCCGCTCCGAGCGCGGCGCCGGACGCGGTCCCCAGCACGTACGGGTCCGCGAGCGGATTGCGCAGGAGGCCCTGGAACGTGGCGCCCGCGACCGCCAGGCCGAGCCCGACGGTCCCGGCTTCGAGGACCCTGGGGAGGCGGAGGTCCCAGACGATCGTCTCGGCCGTGGGGCTCCACGTGCGAGCGACGTCGACCGGGAGGAGCCGGCTGGCGAGGATGGCGAGCGTGTCTCCGGGCGCCACCGTCACGCTGCCGAGCGCGACGGCCAGCATCGCGACGACCACGAGCGCGACGAGGCCGATCCCGGCCAGCCAGAGCGGTCGCCGGGCGCGCGGCCAGCCGCCCAGCACCGCCGCGCGGCCGGCCGTCAGCGTCTCGTGGCGGGGCGCCATCGTTCGCGTCCTGCGTCCGTCAGCCGCCCGAGCCGGAGGGCGCCGGGCTGGCGAGCTGGAGCTCGGGATGGATCGCCGCCACGAGGAGGCGGAGGCCATCCGCGAGCCGGGGTCCCGGCCTCGTGACCAGGATGTCGTCGATCCCGACGATCCGGTGGTCCTTGACCGCGGTCATCCCCGACCAGCCCGGCCGCTTCGCGACCGCGTCCGCGGTCACCCCGTAGGCCGAATCGCCCAGGATGATCAGCTCCGGATCGGCGTCGACGAGCTTCTCGGTCGACTGCTCCCAGTTCGTCGTGCTGCCGGTCGTGATCGGCGTTCCGCCGGCGAGCGTGATCATCTGCTCGTACACGGAGTCGTCGGCGATCCCGTAGATCGACGGCTGATCGCCGGTCTCGTAGAAGACGCGCGGCCTCGCCGCGCCCGCGGTCGCCGTCGCGGCCGTGTCGAAGCCGGCCTGCAGCGAGGCGACCAGCTCGTCGGCCGCCTGGGAGTCGCCCACGGCGTCGCCGGTCAGCCCGATGTCGTGGTAGACGCCATCGACGTCCGCCGCGTAGACGACGAGGACCGGGATCTTCAGCGAGCGCAGCTTCTCGATCGCCTCGGGCTGGGTGCCACCGTTCCCCCCGGCGATGACGAGATCCGTTCCGAGCGACACGATCTTCTCGACGTCGACGCCGCTGAACGTGCCCACGACCGGGACGTCGGCCGCCTCGGGTGGGAAGCTCGCGACGTCCTCGACCTTGCCCACGACCCGGTCTCCGGCGCCCAGCGCGTACAGGATCTCGGTCTCGGCCGGTGTGAGGGACACGATCTGCTCGGGCGCCGCCGCGAGGTCGACGTCCGTGCCCTCGTCGTCGGTCAGCGTCACGGGGAACGCCGGGGCGGCGGATGGCGACGGCGGCGGAGTGGCCGTGGCCGGCGGCAGGAGGGAGCCGGTGGCGTCGGCCGGAATCGTCGGCGCGATGGAGGTGCCGCTCGACCCGCAAGCGGCGAGCGTCAGGACGAGCGCGATGCCGGTCGCGAGGCGGCGGAGATGGGGGACAGGCACGTTCGGAGGCTCCAGGCGGGATGGCTGGCGAGGCATCGGCGAGCCCAGGGGCCAATCCGCCCATGGAATCGAAGACCCCTCGCTTCGGACGAAGGAGGGGTGGTTCAGCCGGACGTGCGCATCGTGCCTGCCCTTTCTCGCGAAGGTAGAGCATCGACCGCGGGCCCGGCGACCGGACTTCCACGCACCAGGCGTGGTCACCGTAGCGGGACTGTGCCGGACTCTCACCGGCTTCGCGACCCCGCGGTATGAGGGGTCCGCCGATCCTACCACGGCCGCGATGACCGGCCGATGAGCCGGCGATAAGCCCCAGGTGAGGGTCGCCCGTCACCATGCCGACCTCGCCCTCCTCCCGCCCAACCCTTGATCCGCCGGAGGAGGTCCATCGATGCAGGCCATCCAACGGAGGACCGGACGACGGAGAACGACCGAGGGTCGAGCGCGGCCGGCCGCAGTCGGGCGGCGGCGGCTCGTGACCCTTACACTCGCCGCGACGGTCGGCCTGGCAACGGGCGGCGTGGTCGCGGCTCGCGGTCCCGCCGCTGCGGCGCCACCTTCGCGCTCGTCCGACGGCGCCGTCCCAGCGCCTGCAGCCGCGGCGCTGCCGGATGTCCCGTGGCTCGCCCAGCGCGGCGACGGGTCGTGGGTCTTCGGCCGCGGCGAGCATGGCGTCCTCCGGCGTCTGCCCGGGGACGAGACCGGTGTGGCAATCCGCGAGTCCGACGTGGCGAGCGTCCTGGCCGGCGCGGACGGCCACTCCCTCGTGCGATTCCGTGACCCGGCGACGGGCCGGACGATCGTCGACGTCGCCGCGCCGATCTGGGTGTCGGCCGGGGCATGGACGTCGGCCGGGCTCGTCGTGACGGGGTACGGCGACGCGACGATGACGTCCGACGGCGGCCTCGCCGTCATCGACCCGGCCACGGCGACATCGACGACGCTCGTGGCGCCGGCGCCGTTCTCCGCGGCGCTCGGACAACCGGCTGCTCGAGGCGACGTCCTCGTGAGCGCGACCGGCCGAACCGTGGCCGCGAACGTCTGCGGCGTCCGCCTCTGCGACCGCCAGGTCGTGGACGTCGCGACGGGCCGGATCAGCCGGATGGACCATGGCGTCGAAGGCTTCCTCCGGGCGGTCACGGACGACGCCGTGATCACGACGGACGGCGACTACCGCTGGATCAGTGGCCACCGGATCGACGATGGCACGGAGGTTTGGCGGCAGCCCGACTCGGCCCTCCTGGATCCCGTGAGCCTGGCCGACGGAACGATCGTCGGGCTCGTCGGCTCGGAGCGGGCGGGCTGGGCGGTCGCCGCGATCGACGGCTCCGGACAGATCCGCGATCTGACCACCCGGCGCGGACGCGACGCCGCACCGGCACGGATCTGGCGAACCGTTTCGAGCGGATCCGCGATCGTCATCGGCCGGACGGCATTCGAAGCGGCGCTCGACGCGGGCGGCTCCGTCCCGATCAGCATCATCACGCCCGGTCGCTGGCGATCGACGACGGCCACCGCCCATCTGCCCGCCACCACGACGGAGGCGGTCCGATGACGGCACGCGCCCGCGCCGTCGTCGGCGCGATCCTGCTGCTCGCGCTCACGGCGGGATCCGCCCTGGCCGGCGAACCCGATCCGGGCCACGCCGACCTGTTCCCGCACGATCCCGGCGACGGCCGCCTCAACCTGGACTGGCATTTCGCCAGCGCGACCTACCCGACCTGGTTCCGGACGAACGTCACGAGCGAGCTGAACACCTGGTGGCAGGACCCGGTCGCGAACAACTCGAATGTCCCGCGGTTCGACAACGGCGACGACAATGCCGGCGGCGGGTCCCTCATCTACACCTCGGCAGGGACGTCGCCGTGCACCGGCTCCACGATCTGGCTGGCGTGCAACCCGGCCGGCGGGACGCGGACCTTTCAGCTCTACGTCCGGTCGATCCCGTCGGTCAGCGCGCCAACGTGGCTGTGGTTCCAGCGCGATTCGACCTGCACGGACGTGTGGGACGGCGATCCCCAGCCGGACGACCACTTCTCCACCTCGGTCTGCTTCTCGGTCCTCAGGGCCGTGGCCCACGAGGCGACCCACGTGACGCTGACCCGCAACCACTACGACGCGGGCGCGGACGACGAGACGATCATGCAGTCGTCGACGCCGACGCCCAACGGCTCGCCGAAGAACTGGAATCGGAAGAGCTTCCTGCCATGCGACGCGGCCGCCGCGCAGCTGGAGTACGGGCTGGCGGATCCGGCCGGCAAGGTCGCGGATTGCTTCGACGTCAAGCCCGGTGACGGGGCGAAGGGCCTGAACTCGACCTTGACGCTCTCGACGGCGGCGAGCATCAGTCGCTGCTCGACGCAGAGTGCGACGGCAGCCGGACGGCTCGCCCTCGCCAACGCCGCGGCGTACGAGGACCTGCGCGACTCGCCGCTCGCCGGGCGCGTCGTTCGGATCGATCGGCGGCCGATCGGCGGGTCGTCGTGGACGACCGGCGTCTTCAGCGCGACGGCCACCGCCGGCGCTGGCTCGAACTGGTCGCGCGCGATCACGACGACGACCGCCGGGTCGTTCCAGTACCGGGCGACATTCGTGACGACGGCCGCGGAGACCGCCGTGAACACGTCGAACGCGGTGACGTGGTCGATCCAGTGGACGACGCTCGGCTGCGCGTCATGAATCGAGCCGGTGGCCGGCGCCTCGTCGCGATTGCGGCGATCGCCGCCATGGGGTCCGGGTGCGTCGCGCCCGGACCCTCGCCGGCGCCCTCGTCCGGCCCCTCGGAATCGTCCCCGGTCGCGATCCGGCCGAGCCGCCCCCTGCCCGTGGCCACGCCCTCGGCCGGACCGTCCGCCCCCGCCGGATCTCCAACGCCACTACCCGACCCGCCCGAGCTCGACACATCGATCAGCGCCATCACGATCGTCTGCTCGGACTGGGCGTCGGACCCTCCGCCGGATCTCGTCGAGTGCGACGATGCCGCCCGGCTCGCCCTCGCCGCAATCGGCGGCGAGGACGCGGCGGCCGTTCGCCGTCTCGACGTCGGGTTCGGGGATCCGTGCCCAGATTCGGGAGCGTGCCTCGCCGCCCCCGACGTGCGCTGGGTTGTCGCTCGGTCCGAGGGGTTCGATACGCTGCACGTTCGGGTCGCGCGGGACGCCGCAGGCGAGCTGCGGGTCTGGCCGCCCGTCGAGGGCCGGCCCCAGCCGCCACCGTCCTTCGAGCCGCCCGGCCGGCAGGCTCCCGACCTGGGACCCGATGCACCCGTCGTGCTCCGCGATGGGCCGCCGCTCGCGTTCTGCGGGACGGAGGATCAAGCCCAGCCCGACGCCTTCGACGGACCGGCTCGGCGCTGCTTCCTGGGCGGGGTCGAAGGCTGGGCGGGCGTCGAGCTCGTCAGCCGGAGCTTCTCGACCGAGGGCCAGCCCGTGATGGCGCTCGATCGGTTCACCGGCCGCGGCGCGATCACCCGGTTCGTTCGAGCGGCCGGTCGCTGGACCGCGGCGGCCTGCGCGATCTCGCCGATCGACGGGCCGGTCGTGTACCTCCTCGTTCGACCCTGCGAGCCGGTCGACGTCCAGCCATGAGCCCGGGTGGTTCGGGCAGGCGAAGGGCGCCGGCCCTGCGGTCGACGCCCTCGTCCGATTCGATCAGCCGGGCTGCCCGGGCCGCGTGCTCAGGCGGAAACGGGCTGCTGGGCGAAGATCGATTCCTGGGCGTCCTCGGGGAGCATGACGCCCATGATCTTCTGGATCGCGAGGGTGTGGACGCACGTCCGCCAACTGTCGAAATAGTGGCAGGTGCAGTGCCACTGACCGGCGTCGAGGCTGACGTGATGCGTGTCGTTGTCGCCGCGGAACGTGAGCGAGACTCGGTCGATCGTGATCCGATCGAGCTCGCGCGCATAACGGTTCGCCTTCTCGACCTTGCCGATCAGGGAGCTGTGCATCGACGCATACCTCCGCTGCCCCTGCCCAGGGCGCTCACGAGGCCGCCAGTCCGGTCGTGCACCCGACCGGTGAGGCGGTCGTGACGACACCATACACCCCGGTCCGGCTGCGGTCACCCCCGCAAAATCGGTGCGAATCTCGCAGCCGATCGGGTCATCTGCCGGGAGCCAGCCAGACAGCACGGAGGGCGGCCGCGAGGTCGCCGGAATCGCCCTGGAATCCCCACGTCCAGAAGCCCGTGCCCAGGAGCTCCTGGCGCCGGAACTCGCGCCACTTCGCCTCGAGCGAGCGGGCGTCGTCGAAGTACAGCTGGACCCAATGGAGCGCGCACGCCGCGCAGTCCCGGACCCGCCAGGCCGACCACTCGACGGCCTCCTCGGGGTCGTACGCGGGTGGGTGACGGCGCGCCACGAGCCGCGCCTCGCGATAGGAGACATCGCCACCGCCACCGGTCGTCCTCGCGTTCCGGGCCCCACTCGCCGTGGGCCAGAGGTGGCCGTAGTACGGCACCCCGACGATGATCCGACCCGGATCGGCGACCTTCATCAGGCCGGCGATCGCGTCGCGAACCGAGTAGCGCGGCCCGTCGAGCGGGGCCGTCGCGTGCGCGATCGTCGAGAAGGTGCCCGCGTAGTGGTAGCCCATCAGGTAGACCGCGTCGGCGCCGGCCGCGAGCGCACCCCGGACGTCGTAGCTCTCGAAGTGGCCCAGGACGTCGAACGTCAGCTGGTAGCCGGGGCCGCGCGCGTCGAGCTCGGTCCGGAGCCGTCGGATCAGGTCGGTGAAATGCGCCTTCTGGCCGCGTGGCACCGGTTCGACGTCGACGTTGACGCCGTCGATCCCGCGCCGGACGACCTCGTCGGCGATGCGCCCGGCGAGCCTCTGCCGCGCCACCTCGGAGCCCAGGAGCCGGACGGATGACTGCGTCTGGACCGGTGACCACGAGAACCGCGACAGGGACACCACCACCTTCGTCCCGGTCTCGTGGGCGCGGCGGATCAGGCGATCCATCGCCGCGCTGTCCCAAGCGGTCCGCGCCGGGCCGGTCGACAACGTCCCGCTCCCGGTCGCCGGAAGGCTGAAGAAGACCACGGTCGAGGTGGCCGCCCAGTCGAGGGCCTCGACCGCGGCAGGAACCTGATCGGCCGTGACGAAGGCGAACACCTCGCCGCGGAGGCCCTTGTCCGCCGCGACGAACGCTCGACGCGGCGCCGCGACCGGTGGGTCGGACACCGGAGGCACAACGGACGTCGAGCTCGATGGCATCGGCGAGGCGGGCGGTGCCGGCATCGCGGCACCGGACGCCACCACGCTGGCGGCTGTCGCGCTCGGGACGGCTTGGTCCGGGGATGCGCCACCGCTCGGGGCCGGCGCGCCGCCGCTATCGCAGGCCGCGAGCGCCAGCACGGCCGCGAACGTCAGCGCACCGAAACGACCTAGCGATCGAGGGCGGCTCGGGCGCGTCCGGTTCGTCATCGTCCCGTCCCGTCGCCGCTAGGGCGCGTTCGTCCCCTCGCGGCCGAAGTCGTCCTCGACCCGGACGACGTCGTCGAGCTCGGGGGTCGAGACCTCGATCAGCTCCACGCGCTCGATCGCCTCGTAGCGGTGCCGCCGGCCGACCGCCACGTGGGCGGAATCACCCGGACCGAGCTCGCGGACCTCGTCCTCGCCCCGATCGTTCTCGAGGATCAGGCGGAGCCGGCCCGCGGTCACGAAGATCGCCTCGTCCTTGAGCTCGTGGTACTGGAGCGAGAGGCGGCGGCCGGTCTCGATCGTGATGACCTTCCCGCAGTACCGATCGGTCAGGGCCCAGATCAGCTCCTCGCCCCACGGCTTGGGGACCCGGCGTGGCTCGAAGGCACCCGCGGTCATCAGCCGCGGACCAGCCGCTCGCCGGCGGTCAGCATCGCTTCGCGGAGGTCCGCCGAGGTCGCCTCCGTGTACACGCGAACGAGCGGTTCGGTGCCGCTCGCCCGGATCAGGAGCCAGGTCCCGTCGCCGAGGAAGAACTTGAAGCCGTCGTTGGTGTCCAGCGGAAGCGTGCGCGCGATCGCGTGCCCGCCGAGGGAGGTCGGGGCCTGTTCCCGGAGCCCGACGAGCAGCCGCTGCTTCGTCTCGTCGTAGAGCGCCCGGTCGACATGGACGTCGATCCGCCGATAGAACGAGGCGCCGGCGAGCGCATGGAACTGCTCGAGGGCCTTCGAAACGGGCCAGCGGCCGGCCGCCTTCTCGGCGAGGAACAGCTCGAGCAGCATCAGGTCCGCGTAGATCCCGTCCCGCTCGGGAAGGTGCATCCCGAAGCCGAAGCCACCGGACTCCTCCGCGCCGAGCATCGCCCCCGTCCGGATCATCTCCGGCCCGATGAACTTGAACCCGACGGGTGTCTCGTGAACCGCGATCCCGTAGTGGGCGCCGAGCCGCTCCGCCATCGAGGTGTTGTTCACGCTGACGACGACCGGCTCGCGCAGCCCGCGGTGCTCGGCGAGGTGGTACATCAGGAGCCCGGTCACCTCGAGCTGATGGATGAACGCGCCGCGCTCGTCCGCCGCCCCCGCCCGGTCGGCGTCGCCGTCGAGGAGCAGCCCCAGGTCGTAGCCCCCGGCCGCGATCGTCGCCAGGGCCTCGTCGACGTTCGGCCGGATCGGCTCGGGATTGACCCCGCCGAAGTACGGGTTCCGCTCGCCGTGGATCTCGGTGACCCGGATCCGGCCGCCGCCGAGCAGGCGCGGCAGCCAGCCCGCGCCCGCGCCGTAGAGCGGCTCGACGAGGACCGACACGTCGGCCGCCCGCAGGGCGTCGAGGTCGATCGTGCGCCGGACGTAGCGCTCATAGCCGTCGTACGGATCGAACCGTTCGACGAGACCCGCCTGCTCCGCGTCGGCCAGCGGTCGGCGCTCGATCGCCGTCCCGCCGTTCGTGGCGATCGCCGCCTCGACCACCGGCAGGATGTCCGCCCCCGCCGCCGCACCGGTCGGGGCCTTGATCTTGAATCCGTTGTCGGTCCACGGGTTGTGGGAGGCCGTGATCACGATCCCGGCCGCCGCGCCGCGCTCGACGACCTCGTACGAGCTCATCTGGGTCGGGACGGCCCCGGATGCGAGGAAGACCGGGATGTCATGGGCCAGGAGGACCTCGGCGGCCGCCGCGGCGAAGTGCTCCGAGGCAAACCGCCGGTCGAACGCGATGACCACGCCCCGTTCGCCGGCACCGGCGCCGGTCACGTAGCGGGCAACCCCGTCCGCGCAGCGCCGGACATTCTCGAACGTGAAGTCGTCGGCGACGCGGGCGCGCCAGCCGTCGGTGCCGAACAGGATCCGAGTCGGCGACGGCAGCTCGGCGATCGTCGTCACGCCCGGACCTCCTCCCGTTCGACCCGTTCGAGCAGGTCACGGACCTCGCCGGCGAGATGTCCGGCCGAGGCGAGGTGGGCCGACACGCCGTCGGCGACGATCGTAGCGTCCGGACCGCCAGCCAGGTCGACGGCCCGATCGACCCGCAGCCGGCCGGCGGCGTGATGGACGACGAGATCGTCCTCGCCGGCGGCCATCGTCTCGCCCGGCTGGACGACCCGCCCGGTCGCGCCGCCGAGCCGATCGCCGGCGAGCGCGGCGAGCAGCGCGGTCCAGCTGCCGAGATCGCTCCAGCCGACGTCCATCGCCCCCATGACGACCCGGTGGTCGCTCGCTGCTCCCTCCATGACGGCCTTGTCGATCGAGATCGCGCTGACCCGGTCGTAGGCGTTCTTCAGCGCCAGCTCCGAGCCGACGGCGCTGTCGAGGAGCATCGGCAGCGGAGTGAACTTCTCGAGCGCGGCCTGGATCGCCATGCGGCGCCACAGGAACATGCCCGCGTTCCAGGCGACGTCCGGCAACCCGAGGAGCTCGCGCGCCCGAGCCTCGCTCGGCTTCTCCTCGAACGCGTGGAGCGGGTGGGCCCACAGCCCGCGGACCTTCTCCCGGCGGAGCGTCTCGGGGATCAGGTAGCCGTAGTCCACCGACGGCCCCGTCGGCCGGACGCCCAGCGTGACGAGCGGGTCGGCGATCCCGAACGCCCCCGGACACAGGCCGGCGGCGGCGTCGCGGATCACGTCGCGGAAGGTGTCCTCATGGTCGATCCAGTGGTCGGCCGGGAGGACCGCCATCACCTCGTCGTCCGGGCGCTCGATCAGGCGGGCGGCCAGAGCGATGGCGGCGGCCGTGTTGCGACCCATCGGTTCGACGATCAGGCGGGCATCGGGCACCTGCTCCCGAACGAGGTGGCCGAAGCGCTGGTCGGCGACGACGAACACGTCGCCCTCGGCGACGAGCGGGCTGACGCGATCGACCGTCCGCTGGAGGAGCGACCGGTCGCCGACGAGCGGCAGGAACGGCTTGGGCCGATCCGGCCGGCTGAGCGGCCAGAGCCGCGTGCCGCCGCCGCCCGCCAGGATCACGACGTACATCGCGGCCGATGATACCGGCCGCGATCCGGCGGCCCGCGGCCGCTCGGCCGCGCCACACCGCCCGGCGCCGCGCCGCCGTCAGCGGGCCCCGCGTCCCCGCCTCGCGTCCTCGCGCCCGCTCGCCAACGCCCGCGCGTGTCTGACGCAATGCCCGCACGAACGTGCGCCGGCCCGCCGCCAGATCGAACGGGAGGTCGAATCTGACCGCGGCGCGTGCGTGCTCATCGCCGAGTCGCGCCTGGAGTGCGCGCGCGATGAACGGTGGGGAGCGCCGCCTAGAAGCTCGGCGGCGTCGCGCAGAACAGGACCACCGCCGGCCCCGGGCCGGGGTTCCGGTTGTGGTGCGGCTGGCGCGAGGAGTAGGTGATCGCATCGCCGGTCTCCAGGACGTGCGCCTCGTCGCCGACCCACAGCTCGAGCCGGCCGTCGAGCACGATCACGACCTCCTCGTCGGAGTCGTGCGTGTACGGCTCGTCGCCGGTCCCACCGCCCTCGTCGATCGTCGAGAGGATCACCTGGAGCCGGCCGGCCCGGCCGATCGTCAGGAACTCGTCGACGGCCTTCAGCCCCGGGTAGGCGATCCGCCGCCGCTCCGCCCGTCGGACGACCTGGCCGAGCGGCGGCTCGTCGACGAAGAGCTCCGCGATGCCCAGCTCCAGGGCCCGGGCGATTCGCTGCACGGAGGCGATCGAGGGGCTGGTGACCTCGCGCTCGACCTGGGAGAGGAAGCTCTCCGTCACGCCGGCCCGTTCCGCCAGCTCGCGCAGCGTCACGTTCCGCGCCTGACGCAGGGAACGGATGCGCGGTCCGAGCTGGAGCTCCGTCGCGGTCACTCTCGCCCCTCCTCGATGGCCCTGCGGCGTCGACCGGCCTGAAGTATAGCTTCAGTCGTCGGCGCGACATCTCGCCCTGCTGGCCCTAATCGATTCGAATCTCGCACGTCCTGCACGTTGACGCTGCCGAACCCGCGTGAGTACCATCCCGGCACGCTGTAGCGACGCTGCAGCCGACGCTAGCCGTGGGCCACGGCCGTCGTCGATCGATCGGTTGCCGCACCCATCCCCGCTGCGCAGAGAGGGGCTCGTGACCGCATCCACCGCCGTCGAACCGCCAGCGCACGCCACCCCGGGACCGGGCCGGTTGCGCTCGACCGCGGGGACCACGCCGGACGTTTCGCTGATCGACGTGACGAAGCGCTTCGGCGAGGTCGTCGCGGTCGACCACATGCACCTCGAGATCCCGCCGGCGTCGTTCACGAGCCTGCTGGGGCCGTCGGGCTGCGGCAAGACGACCACCCTCCGGATGATCGCTGGGTTCGAGCAGCCGACGGAAGGCGAGATCCTGCTCGCCGGCCAGCCGATCGCCGGCGTCCCGCCCTACCAGCGCAACGTCAACACGGTCTTCCAGCACTACGCCCTGTTCCCGCACATGGACGTGGCCCAGAACGTCGGCTACGGGCTGCGCCAGAAGAAGGTGGCGAAGGCGGAGGAGAGCCGGCGCGTCGACGAGGCGCTCCGCCTCGTGCGCCTGGAGGGCTACGGCAAGCGCCGGACCTGGGAGATGTCGGGCGGCCAGCAGCAGCGCGTCGCGCTGGCCCGAGCGCTCGTGAACCGGCCCACGGTCCTCCTCCTCGACGAGCCGCTGGGTGCGCTCGACCTGAAGCTCCGCAAGGAGATGCAGCACGAGCTGAAGGCCCTCCAGCAGGAGGTGGGGATCACCTTCGTGTACGTGACCCACGATCAGGAAGAGGCCCTGACGATGAGCGACAACATCGTCGTCATGCGGGAAGGGCTCATCCAGCAGCAGGGCGCGCCCGACGAGCTGTACGAACGACCGCGGAACCTGTTCGTGGCGAACTTCATCGGCGTGTCGAACCCACTCCCGGGCCGGATCGTCGACCACGACGCGACGACCGGGACGGCCCGGGTCGAGACCGATGGCGGGCTCGAGCTGACCGGGCTGGTGACCGACCCGGCCGGCACGCCGGGTCCCGGCGATCGAATCACCGTCGCGATCCGCCCCGAGCACATCCGGGTGCTGGCCGCGGACGACGGCGCCGCGGGACGAACCGACAACGGTGACGGCTGGATCCGCATCAGCGGCCGGGTCAACCAGGGCACGTACCTGGGCGACCAGACGGAGTACCGGATCCAGACCGAGGCAGCCGGCGAGCTCGTGGCTCGCCGGCAGAACCAGCTGGGGGATCAATCGAGCCAGGGGCTCGGGCCGGGCGCACCGGTCACGGTCAGCTGGCACCAGGCGGCGAACCTCGTCCTGCTGGGCTGAGGAGCGACGCAGGCCCGGTCGGACCGGGTCGTGGAGGAGGAAGGGCATGGCGGAACAGGATCTCGACGCGCTGCTCAAGCGGATGGCCCGGGCGCGGGTTCCGCGCCGTGGGTTCCTCGCGGGGAGCGGCCTGGCCGGCCTCAGTGCCTTCATCGCGGCGTGCACGCCGGGCGCCTCGTCGAGCCCATCGGCGTCCAACGCAGCCAGCAGCGCTCCGTCGTCCGAGCCCTCGAGCGGTGGCGAATCGCCATCGGCGGCCGCCTCGCCGTCCGCGGTCGCGGTGACCGAGACCGAGGGCACGCTGCTCATGTACAACTGGGCCGACTACGTCGACCCGGACAACATCGAGAAGTTCAAGACCGACTTCAAGGTCACGGACTTCACCTACGACACGTACGCCTCGAACGAGGAGCTGCTGACCAAGCTCCAGGGCGGCGCGGCCGGCCAGTGGGACATCGGCGCGCCCACCTGCGAGTTCGTGAAGGCGATGGTCGAGGGCGACTTCATCGAGAAGCTCGACTGGTCGAAGCTGCCGAACGCAGCCCTGATCGACCCGCAGTTCCAGAACTTCTACAAGGATGCCGACGCCGACCTGAACAACTACCACCTGCCCAAGGACTGGGGCACGACCGGGATCTCGCTCCGGACGAAGGTCGTCAAGGAGGAGGTCAAGACCTGGAAGCAGTTCTTCGAGGTCGCCCCCAAGTACAGCGGCCGGATCGTCGTCGTGGACTCGCCCGGTGACGTCTTCGTCGCCCCGCTGAAGTCGCTCGGCTACTCGCTGAACTCGGTCGATCCGAAGGAGCTGGGCGAGGCCCGCGAGATCCTGCGCGCGTTCGCGCCGCACGTCCTCGCCCTGAACTCGGACACGTACGACGCCCAGCTCGCGAACGAGGAGGCCGTCCTGGGCCTGACCTGGACCGGCGGCATCGCCGATCTCGTGGACAAGCCGGAGACGGCGGACACGCGCTACGTGATCCCCGAGGACGGGACGCTCTACTGGATGGACACGTGGGTGATCTTCAAGAACCCACCCCATCCCAACTCCGCCTACGCGTTCCTGAACTTCATCCAGGACCCGGCGGTGCAGGCGAAGGAATCCGAGACCAATCGCTACGCGACCGCGAACACCGAGGCCAAGAAGCTCGTCGATCCCAAGGTCCTCGCCGATCCCACGGTCTTCGTCCCGGACGACGTCGTGAAGTCGGGGCTCCTCGAGGGCGCCCAGGATGTCTCGACCGATCCGCTCCGCCAGGAGATCTGGGAAGAGTTCAAGTCGAGCATCGGCAAGCACTGAGCATCCGCGGGATCGATCCGATCGGACGGCGATGAGCCGATGACGAGCCCGGCCCTGGCCCAGCCACGGCCGGCCGCCACGGTCGCGGCCGCGGGGCGCTGGCGCGCCCGTCTGCTGACGGGCGCGCTCGTCGCGCCGGCCCTGGCCTGGTACGTCATCCTGCTCGTCGCCCCGATCGTGATCGTCGTCCTGTTCAGCTTCGGGGACCGAGGCAAGACCGGCGGCTACGTCCCGGCCTTCACGCTCGAGAACTACGCCGGCGCGATCGCGAAGCCGGAGCCGTTCTTCACGAGCCTCCAGTTCTCCGTGATCGGCACGATCCTGTGCCTGCTCGTCGGCCTGCCCCTCGCCTACTTCATCGCGACCCGGGCCCGGAAGCGCAAGGCGCTCCTGATCGTCCTGCTCGTGATCCCCTTTTGGACGAGCTTCCTGATCCGGACCTATGCCTGGATCCTGATCCTGGGGCCGGACGGCATCGTGGGCTTCATCCAGGACCTCACCGGCAACACCTCGTTCCGGATCCTCGGGACGACGTGGGGCGTCCAGCTCGGCCTCGTCTACGGCTACCTGCCGCTCATGGTCTTCCCGCTGTACGTGACGCTCGAGCGGATGGACCGCACCCTCATCGAGGCGTCGAAGGACCTGGGCGCCGGGCGCTGGGCCACCTTCCGCCAGGTCACCCTGCCGATCGCGCTGCCCGGGCTGATCACCGGCAGCATCCTGGTCTTCATCCCGATGATGGGTGAGTACGTCATCCCGCAGCTGCTCGGCTACGGGCAGACGTTCGGCATCGGGAGCGCGCTCTACCTGCGCTTCCTGGAGGCCCGCAACTGGCCGTCGGGCTCGGCGATGGCCGTCTTCCTGATCCTGATCATGCTGATCGTCGTGACGGCCTACGTGTGGTTCACGAACCGGGGCCGGACGGTTCGCGACGTGAGCGTCGTGTGAGCACCGAGGCGCAGGTCCTCACGGGCGCACGCGCGGACGGCGGCCGGGCGAAGGCGCGGATCGACCGCTCCGGCCGCTGGGTGGAGGCGTGGCTGCGGGGCCACACGCTCCTGGTCTACCTGTTCCTGTATCTCCCGATCGTCGTCGTCGTCGTGTTCAGCTTCAACGGCACGAGCCGGCGGGTCACGAACTGGGAAGGCCTCAGCCTGAAGTGGTACGAGTTCGTCATCGGCAGCCGGGAGGTCCAGAAGTACCTCCTGAACAGCGTGATCGTGGGCCTGGCCACCGGGATCATCTCGACGATCGTCGGGACGATGGCGGCCCTCGGGCTGCAGCGGACGCCGCGATGGTTCCGGGCCCCGTTCGATGCCCTGACCTACATCTCGGTGATCGTCCCCGAGATCGTGATCGCCCTCGCGACGCTCGTCTTCTTCGCGAGCACGATCGGACCGGAAGGCCTGGTCACGTCCGTCGGCTGGAAGATCGGGTTCGGCTTCCACACGATCGTCGCGGCACTCTCGCTGTTCAACATCTCGCTCGTCCTGCTGCTCGTCCGCGCCCGCCTCAGCGGGATGGACCGGACCCACGTGGAGGCGAGCTACGACCTGTACGGGACGCCGTGGCGGACGTTCTGGCAGATCACCTTCCCGCAACTCCTGCCCGCGATCGTGGCCGGGTTCCTCCTGTCGTTCACGTTCTCATTCGACGACTACGTGATCACCACGTTCGTGAACGGCTCGGGGACGTCGACGATCCCGCTCTACGTGTTCGGCCAGATCCGCAAGGGCGTCACCCCGGCGACGAATGCGGTCGCGGCCGTGATGCTGCTGATCACCCTGTCGGTCCTGATCGTCGGGCAGCTCCTGACCCGGCGGCGAGGCGCCACCGGCCGGGACACGTCGGTCGCGGGGATGATCGCCGAGCAGGGGGCATAGCCCGAGCCGCGAGCCCCGGTTCCGGATGCGTCAGCCGGCGGCGGCAGGGTCCTCGTCGAGATCCGCCGCGGCGTCGCGGACGAGCATTCGGGCCTCCGCGGCGGTCAAGGCCGCGGCCACACCCGAATGGGTCAGCTCCTGGTAGGCATCGCGCAGCCGCGAGCACGCTCGTTCCGCCGCGTCGCGCTCCGCGCTCTCGGCGGGCAACGTGTCGGCGAGCCGCTCCGCGCGGCGCCAGGCGGCCATGATCTCGGCGACGAGCTTCTGCACGTGGCGGCCATCCTACCTGCCCTACCGCCGCTGTGCCCGCACGATCTCCGGGCGTCCGCGCTGGACGGCTCGCCGCCGGCCGACCCGCTCGCTCCGCCCCGCCGATCAGTCGTGGCGGGTCGCGACGGCCGCGGTCAGCTCCTCCATCCGAGCGGCGATCTCGCCCGTGAGCGCGGCGAGCGGCGGCGCGACGAGCTCCGGTTCCGCGCCGACGGCCGCCGCCTCCACGTCGCCGGTGGCCCGGGCCAGGAGCCGGAGCAGGCGCTCCACCTCACGCGGTGCCCCGACGACGGCCTGGACCGCCTTCTCGGCCTGGATCGTGTGCTGGCGCAGATGGGATTCGAATCGTCCCACGCGGAAGCGGTTCGACCGCTCGCCGTCCCAGAACGGCGACTCCCAGTCCATCTCGGCCTCCGTCATCGAACCGAGCCGGCTGAGGACGCGGTCACGGACCTCCAGGTGGAACGCTCGCATGTCCGACAGGGATCCCTCGAAGGCCGCTCGCCATGCCGGCTCGTCGACTTCGCCGAGCGCCAGCCATGCGTCGTCCGAAGCGATCCGCACCGGCGTCGCGACCCCGGCTCGGCGCTGGTCGAGCCCATTCCGGATCGTTGCCAGGAACCCGATCTCGGCCTCGACGAGGTGGTCGAGGATCGTCCGGAGCGGCCACTCCCCGTCGGCCGGCGGCGTGTCGATCGCCGCATCGACCCGATCGGCGACGGACCACAGCTCGCGCCAGGCCACGAGGTAGCGGCCCAGCAGCCGCTCGGCCCGGGTCGGCCCGGCGCCCGCCGCGGCTCGGCCGGCCGCGATCTCGACCGCCGCGTCGGCCACCTGCTCGGTCGTCCGCAGGATCCCGAACCGGACGCCCTCCTCGTCGTACGCCTCCCATGCCCACGGCGCGTCGAGGGCCGGATCGTCGAGCGCCCGGAGGTGCCGGTCGAAGTCGTCGACCGCGCCGACGAATGCGCTCAGTGCGTGGCCCGGATCGGCGCCGAGCGCCGGGGGGCCCGAGGGCGCCGCGGGCTCGGCCGGTGAGGTCATGCCGCGGAGACGGGCTCCGGGGCCGCGAGGCCGGCCTCGGACGCGAGGAGGGCCGCCTTGTCCGTCCGCTCCCACGGCAGGTCGAGATCGGGCCGGCCGAAGTGGCCGTAGGCCGCCGTCTGGCGATAGATCGGGCGGCGCAGATCCAGGGCCGAGATGATCGCGGCCGGCCGGAGGTCGAAGTGGCGCTCGATCAGGCGCTGGATCTCGGCGTCGTCGATCCGGCCTGTCCCGAACGATTCGACCGAGAACGAGATGGGGCGGGCGATGCCGATGCCGTACGCGATCTCGACCTCGAATCGGTCGGCGAGTCCGGCGGCGACGACGTTCTTGGCGACCCACCGCGCGGCGTAGGCACCGGACCGGTCGACCTTCGTGGGGTCCTTGCCGCTGAAGGCGCCGCCACCGTGCCGGGCCATCCCGCCGTAGCTGTCGACGATGATCTTGCGGCCGGTGAGACCGGCATCACCCATAGGCCCGCCGGTCACGAAGCGACCCGTCGGGTTGACGTGCATGACCGGATCCTGGCGGCGCAGCTCGGCCGGGATCGTGGGCAGGATCACGGCCTCGCTGATGTCGTCCTGGATCCGCTCGAGCTGGACGTCCGGGTCGTGCTGGGCCGCCACGACGATCGTCCGGACGGCAACCGGGCGGCCGCGCTCGTACTCGACGGTCACCTGGGTCTTCCCGTCGGGCCGGAGGTAGGGCAGCTGGCCGCTCTTGCGGGCCTCGGCCAGCCGGCGCGCCATCCGGTGGGCGAGCGCGATCGGGAGCGGCATCAGCTCGGGCGTCTCGGTGCAGGCGAATCCGAACATCATCCCCTGGTCGCCTGCGCCGAGCTCCTCGCCGGCAGCCTGGGCCGCGCGGACCTCGAGGGCAGCATCGACGCCCTGGGCGATGTCGGGCGACTGGCCCTTCACCGAGATCAGCGTCCCGCAGGTCTGGTGATCGAAGCCGTACTCCGAGCGGGTGTAGCCGATGTCGCGAACCGTGTCCCGCACGACCGCCTGGAAGTCGATGTACGTGTCGGTCGTGATCTCGCCGAGGACCAGGACCAGGCCGGTCGTCGTCGCGGTCTCGCACGCGACGCGGGCATCGGGGTCGTCGCGGACGATCGCGTCGAGGATCGCATCGGAGATCTGGTCGCACATCTTGTCCGGGTGGCCCTCGGTCACCGATTCGGACGTGAACAGGTACTGCGACGCGTCGACGATGCTCGTCATGAAGACCTCGGCGGGTGGTTCGTCGGCGAGGGTAGCACGGGCCATTGCCGACTAGACTCGCTGGGTGGCGACCGATCTCCGACCCGCCTCGACGAGCGATCCGGCAGCCCTGGACGCCGCCGATCCGCTGGCTCCGTTCCGCGATCGGTTCGTCATCCCGGACCCCGATCTCGTCTATCTCGACGGCAACTCGCTGGGCCGGCCGCCCCAGGCCGCCCTGGACCGGATCGCCCGGGTCGCCGCCGCCGAGTGGGCCGGCGAGCTGATCCGGGGCTGGGACCACTGGCTGGACGCCCCGCGCCGCGTCGGCGACCTGCTCGGGACGGCGCTCCTCGGTGCCCGTCCGGACGAGGTCGCGATCTGCGACTCGACGACGATCGACTTCTACCGCCTGGCCGCGGCCGCCCTCGATGCGCGACCGGAGCGGCGGGTCATCGTGACGGACCGGGCGAACTTCCCGACCGACCGGTACGTCCTGGAGGGACTCGCGCGCGACCGCGAGCGCGAGATCGCCTGGCTCGATCCCGACCCGATCGACGGCCCGACCGTCGCCGACGTCGAGGCCACCCTGGCCGGGCACGACGGCGACGTCGCGCTCGTGACCCTGAGCCACGTGAACTACCGCTCGGCGGCGATCGCCGAGCTGCCCGCGATCACCCGGCTGGCCCACGACGCGGGCGCGCTCGTCCTGTGGGACCTGTCGCACTCCGCGGGCTCCGTGCCGGTCGAGCTTGCGGCGAACAACGTCGACCTTGCGGTCGGCTGCACGTACAAGTACCTGAACGGCGGGCCCGGCGCGCCGGCCTACCTCTACATCCGGTCCGACCTCCAGGCGGCGCTCCGCAACCCGATCCAGGGCTGGTTCGGCCAGACCGACCAGTTCGAGATGAGCCAGGGCTTCCAGCCCGCGCCGGGGATCCGGGGCTGGCTGACCGGGACGCCCGGGATCCTGGGGCTGGCGGCGGCCGAGGAGGGGATCCGGGTCTCGGCCGAGGCAGGCATCGAGGCGATCCGGGCCAAGGGCATCGCGCTGACCGAGTACGCGATCGCCCTCCACGATGCGTGGCTGGCGCCGCTGGGATTCAGCCTCGGCAGCCCGCGCGACGCCGGGCGGCGGGGCGCGCATGTCTCGGTCCGGCGCGACGACGCGCGGGGGCTCACCCAGGCCCTGATCGGCGCGGGCGTCCTGCCCGACTTCCGGGCGCCGGACTCGATCCGGCTCGGGTTCTCCCCGCTGACCACACGCTTCGTCGATGTCGCCCGGGGCCTGGAGATCCTGCGGGACCTCGCCCGTCGTTGAACCTCATATGACGAGCCCACGCGAGGACGGCCGCTTCGAGGTCCCGATCGAGCGGCTGCCCGGTGGTCGCGGGCAGGCTCGCCGAGCCGGCACCGTCGCGGCCGCGGTCGCGGCCGTCCTGGTCGGGGCGTACGGGATCGCCCGGCTGAGCGACGGCGGCCCGGGCGCGTCCTCGCCACCCGGCGCGTCGGGGGCGGCGGCCGCCCGTCCGAGCGGCGCGGCCTCGACCCGTTCCACTGGCTCCGCGGGCCCACGCATCGAGCATCTGCCCGCGATCCCGGCGGTCCTGCTGCCGGGCGCCCCGGAGACGGCGGTGCTCGATCGGGTGGGGGCCGAGGGGACGGACCTGCGGGTGACCGCCTGGACGCCGGCTGACGCCCGGACCCGTACGATCGAGGTGATCCCGGGCGTGTTCGACCGCGACGATCCGTCGCCGGTGGCGCCGGTCATCGCCCCGGACCGCGCCCATGTCCTCCTGCTGGGTACCTCGAGCGACGGGGCGCTCGGCCTCGACGGCGCGTCCGTCATCGATGCGACGGGCAGGAGCCTCTGGACGGCCGATCACGTGACCCCCGGATCGGGCGCTGTCTGGTCCGCCGATAGCCGCCTCGTGGTGGTCGCCGGCCAGCCGCGCCGGTGGCACCTGGTCGAGCTGGACCGGGCGGGCCGTGCAACCGACCACCTCGTCACGCTCCCCTTCGAGGTCTACGTTCCGCAGCCGGTCCCGCACGGCTGGCTCACCTTCTCGTCGGTCGAGCCGCGAACGATCCCGCTCGGCTTCTCGGCCGACGGCTCGTGGATCTACGGCGGGGTCATCTCGCCGGAGCTCGGGATGCTGATCGGCCAGTTCCGGGTCGCCCGCGACGGCTCGCGGGTGGAGGCCCTGCCCGATTTCGGGGTGGGCAAGGCGGATGGGCTGGTGCCCCGGCCGGGCACCGTCGGTGCTCAGTACGTCGATCCGGCCACCGGCCGGGTCGCCACGTCGCGGATCAATGCCGACACGACGGGCGGTCCGCGCGCCCTCGAGGTCCGGTCCGCGGACTCGGGATTCCAGTTCGTGGTCGCTGAGCCGGCCACGCTCGGTGCGGCGTGGGCCGGTGACGGGGCGCTCGTCACGTTGAGCGGCGACAACCTGATCTACCCGGACGCCCTCGAGCTGCGCCTGACCGGCGAGGACGGCACGGCCGGGCCGCCGATCCTCGCGACGGGACCGCTGACGACCGGTGCCCTCGTCGGCGTGCGGGACGGCTTCGCGGTCGTCGCCCTGCTCGCGGCCCGCCCCAGCATCGGGATGCAGCTCGTCGCGGTCGACCTCGCCCATCCGGAGCGGATCACCGCGCTCACCCTGGACCCCGCGGCCCAGGTCCTCGGGGTGAGCATCGACCACTAGGCTCGGCCCGGCGTCCGGTCAGGCCTCCATCCGGATCTCCTCGAGGTCGAGATCCCGCTCGACCCGGCGGAAGATCTGGTCCGAGATCGCGCCCCGGTCGCGGAGCCCGAGCAGGGCCTCGCGTTCAGCGGTCAGGGCGCCCATCCGGATCGCCCGGTGCTCGACGAGCTCCTGCTCGGCCTCCTCGTCGCTGGACTCCGCGTCCTGGCGGACCACGGCGTGTCGGGTCTGGTGGCTGTACTGGGCCCGTAGGTTGTCGATCAGCTCCAGATGGCCGGGCCACTCGGCGGCCAGGTCGTCGAGCCGGGCCGCCGCGGCGTCCGAGGTGACGTATCGCGCGAAGGCCTCCTCCTGGCCGGCGCCCGCGGCGCCATCGTCGATGTCCAGGCGGTTGATCAGGAGCGGCAGGGTGAGGCCCTGCCCGACGAGCGTCGCGAGGATCACGGCGAACGTGAGGAAGATGATCAGGTCGCGTTCCGGGAAGTCGATCGGCAGGGCCAGTGCTGCCGCGAGGGAGACGACGCCGCGCATCCCGGCCCAGCCGATGATCGCGAGATGGCGGACCTCGGGCATCGGCACGACGGCCGCACCGGGCGCCCGTGTCCGGCGCCGACGCCAGAGGTATGGCACGTAGATCGTCGGGATCCAGACGATCCGGGCGACGATCGCCGCGAGGGACACCGCGACGGCGAGGAACACGAGGTCCCCGACGGTGCGATCACCCAGCCGGGCGAGGGCTCCCGGGAGGGTGAACCCGATCAGGATGAACACCGCGCCGTTCACGAGGAACAGCAGGATCTGCCACGACGCGAAGCCGGACACCCGGACCCGCGAGCTGAGCGCCTTCGGTGAGTTGAGTCCCACCCAGATCCCGGCGACGACGGTCGCCAGGACACCGGACAGGCCCATCTGATCGGCGGGCACGTAGGCGAAGACCGGGGCGAGGAACGTGACGATCACCGAGAACACCTCGTCGTCGATCCGGGCGACGAGCCAGGCCACGACGATCCCCACGAGCAGCCCGATCGCGACCCCGCCCGCCGCGGCCACGACGAACGAGGTCCCGGCGTCGACGACCGAGAACGAGATCTGGCCCATCGCGACCCCGACCGCCAGGCGATAGGCGACGAGGGCGGTCGCGTCGTTCAGGAGGCTCTCGCCCTCGAGGACGATGATGATCCGGCGAGGGACCCCCAGCCGCTGGAAGATCGTGGTCGCTGCGACCGCGTCGGGTGGCGCGACGATGGCGCCCAGGGTGAAGGCCGCCGGCCAGCCCATCGCCGGGACGAGGGCGTGCGCCACGGCCGCGACAACGACGGTCGTGAACAGGACGAGCCCAACGGCGAGCAGCGCGATCGGGGTCGCCTTGAGCCGGAGGGCGCGGAGCGAGGTGAAGTAGCCCGCCGCGAAGAGGATCGGCGGCAGGAACAGGATGAAGACGAGGTCGGGCTCGAGCTCGATCGCCGGCAGGCCCGGTAGGAATCCGAGGCCCAGCCCGCCGATCACGAGCACGACCGGGTACGGGACGGCGAACCGCCGCGCGACGACGGCCAGGACGGTCGACACGACGAGCAGGAGGAGGACGATCTCGATCAGCTGCGTCGTCGCGCCACCGGTCGCGTCCAGGGCCGCCCCGGTCGACGAGCCGCCGGCGACGCGCGAGAGGGTCACGACTGGCTCAGCGGGGACGAGCCCTGCCGGCTGGCACCGACGCCCCGGCCCCGGCGGGCGTCCCGAAGACCAGCTCGATCGGCTCGATCGGGTCCGCCGGGGCGAACCCGAAGACCTGGCCGTAGAACGACAGCTCGGCCTCGAATGCGCGGATGATGTTCGCGGCGGCCCGGAACCCGTGGTCCTCACCCGCGAACAGCAGGTAGGCGTGGGGGATCCGGCGCTCCCACAGCGCGTCGACGATCTGCTCGGCCTGGGCCGGTGGAACGATCCGGTCCTCGGCGCCCTGGAGGATCAGGACGGGGCACGAGATCTGCTCGGTGTGCTTCAGCGGGGATCGGGCGTCGTACAGGTCCTTCCGCTCGGGGTACTTCCCCACGAGCGTCCACGTGTAGCGCGACTCGTACTTGTGGGTCTGGTGGTCGAACGTCTCGAGGTCGCCGATCCCGAAGTAGCTCGTCCCCGCCCCGAACGTGTCGCGGAAGGTCAGCGCGGCAAGGGTCGTGTAGCCGCTGGCGCTGCCGCCGCGGATTGCCAGCGCGCCCTCATCGACGAGGCCCTGCCGGGCGAGCCAGGCGGCGCCGTTCACGCAGTCGTCGACGTCGACGACGCCCCACTCCCCTTCGAGCCGCTTGCGATACGCCTTGCCGTACCCGGTCGAGCCGCCGTAGTCGACGTCGAGGACAGTGAATCCGCGGCTCGTGAACAGCTGGATGAGGATCGCGAAGGCGGTGCTGGCCTGGGCGGTGGGTCCGCCGTGGCTGGTGACGATCAGTGGTGGCCGGCTCCCCGGCGGCCCCTCGTGGGTCCGGCTGATCGGCCGGTAGAGGATCCCGAAGGCCGTCCGATCGCCGCTCGTCGGGAACTCGACCGGCGTCCCCAGCGACACGTCGGCGGGATCGGGCCGGAACCCGCTCGACTGGCGCAGGTCGCGCCACGAGCCGCTCCTCAGATCGAGCTCGCGGATCGACCACGGTCGATCCGGAGCGGCCCCCCGGAAGACGGCCGCGTCACCGTCGACCGAGACGTAGCTCATCTCGGTGAACGGCAGGTCGATCACCGTCGTCGTGCCATCCGGCGCGATCCGATGGAGGCGATCCCGAGCGCCGCTCCGGCCGACCGCCACGATCGTGCCGTCGGCCGCGAACGCGTAGCTCGCCAAGCCGAAGGTCCAGTCCGGGAAGGCAAACTCCGCCTCGATCGGGAGCTGGGCTCGCTCAGGACGCTCGGCGGGATCGAGCCGGTAGAGGTTCAACCAGCCGTCGGGCTCGGCGGCGAAGTGGAGCACACCCTGCGGAGACCAGCGCGGCTGGGCGATCCAATCCGTGGCGCTCCCGGCGACGACCCGCTCGTGGGCGGGCCTGCCCCCGCGGTCGAGATCCGCCAGCACGAGCTCCGTGCCGTCCCACGGCATCCGCGGGTGGCTCCAGCGGAGCCAGGCGAGCTGCCGGCCATCGGGCGAGAGCCGGGGCGAGGAATAGAAGTCGAAGCCCTCGCTCAGGACGGTCACCTCGCCGCTCGCGAGGTCGATCGCGACGAGCGCGTTCTCGGCTTCGCCGTGGCGCTTCAGGGTCTCTGGCTCGTGGTCCTCGCGGACGGCGAGCAGCCGGTTCCGGGCGCGGTCGACGGCGAGGTCGGCATAGCGCCACGCGCGGTCCTCCCGTGTCAGTGGCTGGAGCTGCTCCGGGGCGACCACCCGGTGGAGCCGGCCGGTCGCGAACTCCGAGACGACGACCACGTCAGCGTCGATCGCGTAGGCGCCGCCGCCGTACTCCTGGACCCGGTTCCGGACGTTGAACCCCTCGGGCGTCAGGCGCGTGATCGTGCCATCGGGCTCGCGCCGGACGAGCACCTGGCGGCCGCCCTCCTCCGCCCGACCCTCCAGCCACCAGCGGACGCCGGCCTGGGCGCGGATCTCGCCGAAGACCGCCGCGCCCTTCGTCAGGAGCTCGATCGGGAAGGGCGACGCCCAGCTCCCGAAGGGCGCGATCGTCCGTTCGGTCACGTGCCGTGCTGCCACGAGCTGACGTAGGCCTTCTGCTCGGGCGTCATGTCGTCGAGGGTGATGCCCAAAGCGGCGAGCTTCAGGCGGGCCACCTCGGCATCGATCGCCTCCGGTACGACATAGACCTGCGGCGACAGCTCCCCGTGGTGCTGCGCGACGTACTCGGCCGACAGGGCCTGGTTCGCGAAGCTCATGTCCATCACCGCGGCGGGATGGCCCTCGGCCGCGCCCAGGTTCACGAGCCGGCCCTCGGCGATCAGGTTGACCTTCTTGCCGCCCAGGTCGAACTCCTGGACGTTCTCCCGCGCGTCGCGGACGTGGCCCTCGGCCATCTCGCGCAGCGCCTGGAGATCGAGCTCGGCGTCGAAGTGGCCCGAGTTGGCCATGATCGCGCCGTCCTGCATCGCCCCGAAGTGCTCGCGCCGGAACACGTTGACGTTGCCGGTGGCGGTGACGAACAGCTCGCCCCAGGGTGCCGCCTCGCCCGCGGTCATCACCCGGTAGCCGTCCATCAGCGCCTCCAGTGCGCGGACCGGATCCACTTCGACGACCGCGACATGGGCGCCCATCCCGGACATCCGAGACGCGATCCCGCGGCCCACCCAGCCGTAGCCGGCGACCACGACGTTCCGGCCGGCGAGGAGGATGTTCGTCGCCCGGAGGATCCCGTCGACGGTCGACTGGCCCGTCCCGTAGCGATTGTCGAAGAGGTGCTTCGTCTGGGCCTCGTTGACCGCGACGACCGGGAAGCCGAGCGCGCCGTCGGCGGCCATCGCCTTGAGGCGGATGACGCCGGTCGTCGTCTCCTCGGTCCCGGCGAGGACCTCCTTCACCTGGCCGGGCCGCTCGCTGTGGAGGAGCGAGACGAGGTCGCAGCCGTCGTCCATCGTGATCTGGGGCCGCGTGTCGGCGACCGAGTTCAGGTGGGCGTAGTACGTGTCGCGATCCTCGCCCCGGCGGGCGAACGTGGCGATCCCGTACTCGGCGACGAGGGCGGCGGCGACGTCGTCCTTCGTCGAGAGCGGATTCGATGCTGCCAGCACGACGTCCGCCCCGCCGGCTTTCAGCGTCCGCATCAGGTTGGCCGTCTCGGTCGTGACGTGGAGACAGGCGCCGATCCGGATGCCCTCGAGCGGACGCTCGCGCTCGAACCGCTCCCGGATGAGGCGGAGGACCGGCATCTCGCGCTCGGCCCAGTCGATTCGGCGGACTCCCTCGGCGGTCAGGCCGAGGTCGGTCACGTCGTGCGCGGGCGCCCCGGCGCCGGCGATCGCATCAGTCATCGTCGTTCAGTGCTCCCTGCGGTGGTGGAAGAAGCGGCGGAGCGGTGCCGTCAGCTCGGCCAGCGGCGAGCCGAGGCGGTGGGCGAGGCGCTCCTCGAACCGGACGTGCTCGGTGTAGCCGAGCCGGCGGTACGCCTGGAGCGCGGGTGGGTTGTCCGAGCGGACGTTCAGCACGACCTCGTCGCAGAACCGGAGCAGCTCCTGGGTCACGGCTCCGGTGACGGCGGTCGCGTAGCCCCGGCCGCGGTGGTCGACGTGGGTCAGGACGTTGCCGACGACCGCCAGCCGCGCCTCACGGCCGATCACGTGGGTGCCCGCGGCGGCGACGAGGCGGCCGCCGACCCGCATCCCGTAGTAGACGCCATCGGCGATCGAGGATGACGGCAGCCACGAAGCGAAGCCGAGCTGGTAGAGGCGGTTGAGCTCCCCGATGTCCCCCGGCAGGAGCCGCCGCACGTCGGCCGGGAACGGCCGGAAGTGGGCGCGATCGACCCACATCCGGACCATCACCGGACCGGGGTCGACGCGGTACACGGACTGGACGGCCTGGAGCGACTCGTCGAGAGCCGCGACGTACGCGGCACGCGGCCGGATGACGTCCCGGAGGATCCCTTCGATCCCGTCCGGGGCGCCCATGACGAACAGCGGCTGCGGCGTCAGGCCCGTGTACTCCATCGCCAGGGCCACGAGGCGTTCGCCCTCGAACGCACCGCCCCAGCGGGTCCGGCCGAACTCGCGGTCCTCCAGGTCGCACAGGGCATACGCGGCGAACAGCCGATCGATCTCGAGGAAGCCGCGGATCTGCGCGCGGTCGGTCACCGGCCGGGTCGCGATCGCCCGGGTGCGCTGGCCGGTGGCGGCGACGCTGGCCATCAGGAGGCGTCCGCGACCGCAGCCGGCGCCGCGGGATCGACGGCCGCGGGATCGACGGCCGCGGGATCGACGGGTGGCGTCGCGAGCGGCGGTCGCGTCGGCGCCCAACGGGCGGTCGCCGCCTCGACCGCGGCTCGCAGCCCGGCCTCGAACGGCGCCCGGACCACGCCCTCCTCGGTCACGATCCCGGTGATCAGCTCCGCCGGCGTGACGTCGAAGGCCGGGTTCCGGACCTCGGTCCCGCGCGGCGCGATCCGCTGGCCGCGGATCACGATGACCTCGTCGGCCGGGCGCTCCTCGATCTCGATCCCGGCGCCGGTCTCGGTCGCCAGATCCACCGACGTCGTCGGGGCGCAGACGTAGAACGGGATCCCGTGACGGGCGGCCAGGACCGCCAGCGGGTACGTCCCGACCTTGTTCGCCGTGTCGCCGTTCGCCGCGATCCGGTCGGCGCCGACGAGGATCACGTCGACCTCGCCGCGGCTCATCAGGTGGCCGGCCGCGACGTCGGGGATCAGGGTGTGGGGCACGCCGGCCTGCTCCAGCTCCCACGCCGTGAGCCGCGCGCCCTGGAGGTAGGGCCGCGTCTCGTCGACCCAGACGAGCAGCTCGCGCTCCGCGAAATGGGCGGCCTGGACGATCCCCAGCGCCGTCCCGAACTGGCCGCAGGCGAGCGGCCCGGTATTGCAGTGGGTCAGGATCCGGAGCGGCCCGAAGTCCTTGACCGGCAGCTCGGCCAGCCCGAACTCGGCGAGCCGGCCGTGATCGGTCGTCGCCTCGGCGACGATCGCATTGGCCTCCGCTCGGAGCGCCGCCGCGACCGCCACACCGTCGTCGCTCAGGTCGCCGACCGCCTCGTAGCGGGCCATCATCCGATCGACCGCCCAACCCAGGTTCACGGCCGTCGGGCGCGAGGCGCGCAGGGCGGCCGCACCACCGCGCAGGATCGCCCGCCGCGCGAACGGCTGGGTCGTGGTGGCTCGTTCGGCGGACAGGGCCAGCCCGATCGCGGCGACCTGGCCGATCGCCGGCGCCCCACGGACGACCATCTGCTTGATCGCCGTCGCCGCCTCCGGTGCGTTGCGGACCTCGACCTCGACGAGCGCGTCCGGCAGCTTGCGCTGGTCGATCAGGTACAGGAACTCGTCTTCGCGGAACGGGGTCCGGAAGCCGGTCGGTGCGCCGCCAGCTTGGGCAGCGCCCCCCGCGGACGCGGCGTCGGGCGGCGTCGGTGGCTCGATCCGGGCGGCCGCCCCGACCGGGTCGAGGATCGCGCCGGCTGCCTCGGCGGAGGCACGTTGAAGGGCCTGGGCCGTCCCGACGACCGTCGCCGCGGTCTGGAGGATCTCGCCCGCGAACTGGCGGAAGAACCGGCGCCGGGCAAGGTCGGCGCCGCCGCCGGCCGGCGATTCCGACGTGGCCACGACCTCGCCGGTCCGCGCCGCATCGGCCGGGGCCCGGGCGGGCTCGGACGGTTCGGCGGGGCGGTCGGGAGTCGGATCGGCCAATGGGCGCTCGCTGGCGATGCCGGCCTCAGTACTGGATGACGGACGTCACGCGCCGTCCGTCGAGCCGGTCGCGGCCCTTCAGGAAATCGAGCTCGACCAGGAAGGCAAGACCCACCACGTCGCCCTTCAACCGTTCGACCAGCTCGATCGTGCCCTTGACCGTCCCGCCGGTGGCGAGCAGGTCGTCCACGATCAGGACCTTCTGGCCGGGCTCGATCGCGTCCCGGTGGATCTCGAGGGTGTTCGAGCCGTACTCGAGGGCGTACTCGACGGTGATCGTCTCGGCCGGCAGCTTGCCGAGCTTGCGAACCGGCACGAGCCCCGCACCGAGCTGGTAGGCCATCGCCGAGCTGAAGATGAACCCGCGCGACTCCATCCCCACGACCACGTCGATCGGCTCGCCGCGGTACGGCTCGAGCATCAGGTCGATCGCTTCCTTGTAGGCCGTCTTGTCCTTCAAGAGGGTCGTGATGTCGTAGAAGAGGATGCCGGGCTTGGGGAAGTCCGGGATCTCGCGGATCTTGGCGCGAAGCTCCTCGGCGGACATCGGTCGAGGGTTCCTCCAGTGGGCGGTCTGGTCGGTCCGGAGCGGGTCGTCGCGACGGGCCGCAAGTCTACCGCCAACGCCCGGCGCCGAGGACTACGCCGACGCGGCCAGCGGTTCCGGCGATGTGCCGGCAGCGACCCGCGACCCGAGGCGGGTGGTAAGCGCGAGCCCGACGATCGCCACGCCGGCGGCGAGGAAGAACGTCGCGATCAGGCCCTCCACGCCGGTCCGGCCGCCCGGCGAGGCGAGGGCGATCAATGCGCCGCCGATCCCGGTCCCGAGCGACGACCCCAGGACGTCCGCCAGCTGGAGGGCCGCCGTCGCCGATCCCTGGTCCGCGACCGGCGCCTCGCGCAGGACGATCAGCGACGGCATCGAATAGGCCAGACCCATCCCGAAGCCCGCGATGCCCCAGAACGGCACGCCGAGCCAGGTCGGGACCCCGCGGATGAAGATCGAGGTGAAGGCCAGGATCCCCACGATCGTGACGACGAAGCCGACGCGCAGGAAACGCCCCGGACCGAGTCGCCCCACGCGGTGGGCATTGACCCACGAGCCGCCGGTCCACGTCATCGTCGCGGCCATGTACGCGAGGCCCGACAGGAGGGCGGGCTCCCCGCGCCAGTCCTGGATGGCGAGCGGGACGTAGGCATCGGCCGAGAAGAAGACGAACGTCAGGAAGCCGCGCAGCAGGATCGCCGTCGGCAGGCCGCGAGCGGCGCGGATCGTTCCGGGCGGGGTCAGCCGGGAGAACGCCGGGACCCCGATGACGACCCCGATGGCGATCTCGACGAGCGGCACCGGGCCGAGCCGGGAGAGGCCGGCCACGATCAACCCGGCGCCGGCGACCAGGATCACCGCGAGCGGGAACCGAGCCCGATGGCGCGCCGCGGTCGACGCCGCGGCCGCGGTCTCGGGCGCTGGTTCGACGGCGCGGATCGCGGGCAGGGTCAGCCAGGCCGCGATCGCGATCAGCGGCAGGAGGCCCAGGAACACGAGGCGCCAGTGGAACAGCCCGGCGATCGCGGATGCCGCCACCGGGCCGATGACGCCGGGCAGGATCCAAGCCGTCGACAGGGTCGCGAACATCCGCGGCCGGAGGTGCTCGGGCATCGCCCGCCCGATCGACACGTAGGCAACGGCCGGGATCGCGCCGGCACCGAGGCCCTGGATCACGCGGCCGGCGACGAGGATCGCCATCGTCGGGGCGAGGCCGCCGATCAGGAGACCGAGCGAGAACAGGCCGATCCCCGCCAGGAACGGGCGGGCCAGGCTGCCCCGATCGATGAGCATGCCGGCCACGACGATGCCGAGCAGGTTGCCCAGGAAGAAGCCGGAGAAGACCCAGCCGTACAGCTCGATCCCGCCGAGGTCGCCGGCGACGATCGGCAGGATCGTGCCCACCGCGAGCGCCTCCGACGCCACGATCGTGACGTTCAGGACGAGACCGATCGTCAGCGCGCGGCGGCGCGGCGACCACAGGCTGTCGCCGGCCGGCGCGGGATGGGTCGGGTCGGCGTGGCCGGCGGTGGCCTGGGTGCTGGCCGGGACGTCGGCCGGGTCGGCGGTGTCGGACATCGGGGGAAGGATGCCGGGAGATCGCGCGACGCGCCGTGGACGGAGGTCCTGCCCCGGTTCGAATTGATCCGCGACGATGATCCACGAGGACCTCGACCACGTCGGCCGCCGTCCGGCGGCGCGGGCGTCGCGCTCGATGAGACGCCGGCCGGTCCGTGTGTGAGGGCTCCTTCGGCTCCGCGTGCGATTTCGGCAGGCATCGGTGACCTCTCATCCGTTTCCGCCCGCACGTCCGATTTCGCAATGCGAAATCGGACGCTGGCGCGGGCGCGGCCGGGCGAAACGATGTCGCGCGCCTGCCGATCGGTGACGGCGGATCGGCTGGCGGCTCGTGCCGGCGGCCTCCGGCACGGGCCGCGGGATGAGCCCGGTTGCGCCCCGCGCGGGCCGGATCGGCGCGCCCCGGCGGCGGCCCTCCACGCCCGCGATCAGCGGCCCGGGAGCGGCTCCGCGGGGTCCGGGTTCGCGAGATCCAGCGCCGCGCCGCGCGGCCCCGCCGCCCAGCCCACCGCGTTGGCGATGACCCGCCGCACGATCGGCTGGTGGTACGTCGGGTGGGTCTCGTGGCCGGGCCGGAAATAGAAGATCCGGCCGCGCCCGCGGCGCCAGCAGCAACCGCTCCGGAACACCTCGCCACCCTGGAACCAGCTGATCAGGACGAGCTCGTCGGGCGGCGGCACGTCGAACGGCTCGCCGTACATCTCCTCCTCGTCGAGGACGAAGGACTCGCCCAGGCCGTTGGCGATCGGGTGCGATCGGTCGACGACCCAGATCCGCTCACGTTCCCCCGCCTCCCGCCAGTGGAGGTTGGCGGTCGTACCCATCAGCCGCCGGAAGACGCGCGAGTGATGACCCGAATGGAGGACGATCAGGCCCATCCCGTCGAGGACCCGCGCCTGCACCCGGCCGACCACCGCGTCCGAGACCTCGTCGTGGGCGACGTGGCCCCACCAGGTGAGGACGTCGGTTGAGGCGAGGACCTCGTCGGTCAGGCCGTGCTCGGCCTCGTCGAGGGTCGCGGTCCGCACATCGTGGCCGGCATCGCGCAGCCCGGCGGCGATCGCCCCGTGGATGCCCTCGGGATAGATCGCCGCGACCGCGGCGTCGCTGCGCTCCTGGCGGTGCTCGCCCCAGACGGTGACCCGGGCCATCAGGCGGCCGCGACCGGCTCGCCGAGCCGGATCACCGCGCCGCCCCGGGCCGCGGACGCGCGGATCGCGTCCCACAGCCTGGCCATCCGGAGCCCGACCTCGGGCGGGCTCGGGTTCGGCACCCGCCCGGCCCGAACGTTCAGGAACTGCTCCCAGACCGGCAGCGGCATGACCGAGCGGACCTTCCGCAGCTGGCGCCCGCCGTGGCGCTGGATCTCGAGGGTCTCGCCCCAGACGCCAGTCCGCAGGATCGCCCGCTCGGTGAAGACCCGGATCTCGGATTCGCACGATGGGATGGCCCGGCCGCAGCCGCTCATCGTCACGAGCGCTCCGGACGACAGCCGGCCGATCACCGCCGCCCGGATGTCGACGGGACGGCCGTCGTCCTCGAGCCAGGCGGCAACCTCGGTGAAGTCCTCGCCCGCAAGGTCGGCGACCGTGTTGAGCATGTGGGCACCGGTATCGAACAGGAACCCGCCGCCGGATTGCTGGGGATCCTGGCGCCAGGTGCCGCTGGTGTTGTCCGCCCAGTCCTGCCACACGACGGCGTTGACGTTCAAGATGGCGCCGAGCTCGCCCGAGCGGAGGAGGCGCGAGGCCTCGCGGACCTGTGGCGAAAGGCTGCCCTGGAATGCCACGACGAGCAGCCGACCGGTGCGGTCGCGCGCCGTGATCAGCTCCGCCGCCTCGTCCGCCGTCATCACCATCGGCTTTTCGAGCAGCACGTCGACGCCGGCCTCGAGGACCGCTTGGGCCTGGCGGAAGTGCAACGCGTGCGGGGTGATGATCACGACGGCGTCGAGCTCGTCCGCGAAGCGCTCGAGGAACCGTTCCCAGTCGGGCTCGTTCGGCGGAGCGGCCTGAGCGCGCGCCGCGAACAGCTCGGCGACTCGTGCGTAGGCCGCGTCGCTCGGCTCGCAGACGGCGGTCACGGCGGTGTCGGGACGGCCGACCATCCCCTCGAGGTGGTAGCGAGCCATCCCACCAGCCCCGATGAAGCCAACGCGGGTGGGCGTGATCTCGGTCATGGACGCTCCTGCGGATCGTGACGGACGGGGCGGAGGTCACCGGCGGAGCCGGTCAGATCAACGATAGGCGGTCGAGCGGGAACGGTGGCTGGGCAAGGGGCTTGACCGCGATCCGAACCAGGAGCAACGGGTTGTCGTCGCCGGCGACGCGGTTCGACGCCAACGTGCCACAGCCGCGACAGCGATGGATCAGGACCCACTCGCCGTCGTTCCGGACGGTGATCGCGATCGGCTCCATCGACGCCCCGCAGTCGGCCGCCCGATCGCCGGGCTCGACGTCGAGGTGACGCGACCAGAGGCAGCTCGGACAGTGGTTGCGGTGGGTGGTCCCGGTGACGTCCATGGGGACGTCGATCCGGCAATGGGTGCAGCGGAAGGACTCGAGCCGGCGCGGCTGGCCGCGCTGGCGTTGGGTGCGAGACAAGGGGATTCGGTCTCCGGGTACGCAGGGAAGCCGTCGAGTCGAACGGCGTCACGCTCCCGGACATGGAACGACCGTCCCTCGGGGACGGTCTCGAGCTCGCACGGTCTGGACCGGAGCTACGAGGCGACGCCCACCCGGAGGCGTGACGCGGACGCGGCGGCAACAGCGGCTGCGAACATGTCGTCCTCCTTCCCGGCGCACCGGCGCGCTCATGCACGGCCTGGCGGGTGAGCCGTGGCGCAGGATGCGCGATCAGCCGCTCGACGTCAACCCCGGCAGATGTCGCGTGTCGCGGAGGTCCGAGTGGTCGCTGTTTCATGTGGCCCCACATCGGGCTCCTAAGCGGTCGAGCCGCGGGTCGGAACGGGCCCTCAGCCGTCGTTCGTTGGGCCAGATGATCCAACCGACGGACGACGGCGCGACGCCGCCCATCCGGTCGCCCGATGTGGGGCCAGGTGAAACACGCTCGGCGGCTCGGGTTGGCCGAACGCCGCGGGCCGGCACGAGGTCGGCACGGGCTCGGCGAGGCGGGGAGCAGGGACCCAGCTCGTGGGGGAGGGGGACGCGAGCGCCGCAGGTCGAACGGGAGCGGAAGCCAGCGAGGAGCTCAGGTCCCGGCGAGCTGCTCCACGACCGGCCCCAGCTCGTCGAGCGAGCCCACCAGGAACGAGGAGATGCCCAGCCGCTCGCGGAGCTCCTGGAACTTCTCGATGAACCGGCCCACGGAGCCGATGAAGATGTGGGGCGAATCGATGACGTCCTGCTCGCTGAGCGATTGACCCGTCCGCTCCTTCATCCGATCGATGACCTTGCGGGCCTCGGCATGGAGGTCGTCGGTGATCGTGATCGGCCACTGCGACGGGTACACGTTGAACGTCAGGCTCGCGAACCGATCCCCCGCGGCCTCGCGGACCCAGCCCATCTTCTCCTCGGTCGCCGCCCACGTGATCGAAGCCGGATCGGCGCGCTGCCCGCTGAGGATCCGCGGCGCCAGGCCGATGATGTTCGCCTCGCGCGCCGCGAGCTCGAGGGTCGTCCGGCCGCCGCCGCCGATGAACAGCGGCGGATGGGGCTGCTGGACCGGCTTGGGATAGGCGTCGTAGTCGGTGATCGTGTAGTGCTCGCCGGCGAACGAGAACGGCTCGGGCCCGAAGCAGCCCTTGATGACGCGGATCGCCTCGGCCAGGCGCGCCTGGCGGACGCGGACCGGATCGAACGACAGGCCGATCGCACGGTATTCGGGCTCGTTCCAGCCGGCCCCGATCGCGACGTCGAGACGGCCCTCGGACAGGACGTCGAGCGAGGCGAGCTCCTGGGCGAGGACCGCCGGATGGCGCAGGTCGTTGTTGTGGACGAACGCGCTGATCCGCAGCTTCTCGGTCAACGCGGCCACGGTGGCGAGGTACGGGATCGGCGCGAGCTGGGGGACGAGGTGGTCCGGCAGGATCATCGTCGTGACGCCCAGTGCCTCGGCCGCCCGGGCGCGCTCGCCGAGATCGCGCGCCGAGGTCGCCTCGAAGGCGTCGGCGAGGAACTGGAAGGGCTTCATCTGCGGAAGCCTACGGCCCGAACGGACCGGCCAGCAGGACCAGGATCAGGGCGCCCAGGATGGAGCCGCCGATCAGCAGGCCGAGCCCGGCCGCCGCCAGGAGACCCGCCCGCGTCGCGCCGGCGCCGTCGACGACCGCCAGCCACGCTCGTCCGAACAGGAACCCGGGCGTCACGAAGGCCACCGCCGAGATCGCCCCGAAGATCGCGCCGATCGCGATGTCGTCCAATTGGTGCGACGCGAGGACCGCGGCGACGAGCCCGGTGGCGGCACCGCTGAGAACCGAGCCGAACCAGACCGCTTCGTAGCGACCACCGCGGCCGCCGACGGTCGCGCCCGCGACGATCATCACCCCGAAGATCCAGAGCGTCGCCCCCACGAGCAGCAGCGCCGCGAAGGGCGCGGCGACGATCGCGATGTCGACGATCCGCCGACGAGTGGCCGCGTCCATGGATCCGGTCAGCCACGCATCGCGAGATCGATCGCGGCGACCAGGCGGTCCAGCATCTCGACGCGAAGGCGGTGGCTGGCGACCTCCTCGGTCATCGTCTCGCGAGCGCTATCCGAGCCGTAGCCAAAGGAATGGCGACCGGCCCGCCGCTCGAGCTCGCTCAGCTCGGTCGCCCGGGCCGCCAGCAGCGCTCCCCGGAGGGCGCGCAGCTCGTCTTCGGACTCGATCGGGAGCTCCAGCGGAAGGGTCCGCGCGCGGCTCACTCGTCACCCTCGACGTGGTCCACGGACAGCCGCGCGACGACGGCCTGGGTGATCCCCCAGGCGCGCGACGGGTCGCGCGGCAGCCGGATCCGGACCTGGTTGCTGGCGAACGTCACGTCGCCCGCCTTGACGCCGGGCAACGGGGGGCCGGCGAGGAGCCGCATGGCGGTCGCGCGCGAGAGCCCTTCGCCGAACCGGACGATCAGCTGGCCGGCCTCGCGCGACATCGACGCGACGCCCGCCGCCTCCGCCGTGAGCCGCAGCTCCGCCACCTCCACGAGCCGGACCACGGGCGCCGGCATCGGCCCGAAGCGGTCCGTCAGCTCCTGGCGGAACGCGGCCAGATCGCCCGTCGTCCGCGCCCGGGCGAGTCGCCGGTACAGCTCCAGCTTCTGCGACTCCTCGGCCACGTAGTCGTCAGGGAGGTGCGCCTCGACCGGCAGGTCGATGACCGCCTGCGGCTTGTCGACCTGCGGCGCGCGGTCCTCGCGCCGCGCCTTGCGCTCCTCGACGGCCTCCGCCAGCAGCCGCGAGTAGAGGTCGAACCCGACCGCGGCCATGTGCCCCGACTGCTCGCCGCCCAGGATGTTGCCCGCGCCGCGGATCTCGAGATCGGCCAGCGCGATCTGGAAGCCCGCCCCCAGCTCGGACGCGTTGAAGATCGCCTGGAGCCGCTTCCGCGCCTCCTCGCTCATCCGCTCGCGCCGCCGGTAGAGGAGGTACGCATAGGCGCGCCGCGAGGAGCGGCCCACCCGCCCGCGGAGCTGGTACAGCTGGGCCAGCCCCAGGGTGTCGGCCCGGTCGATGATGATCGTGTTCGCGTTCGGGATGTCGAGCCCCGACTCGATGATCGTCGTGCACACGAGGACGTCCGCCTCGCCGCCCGCGAACGTGATCATCACGCGCTCGAGCTGGCCCTCGGCCATCTGCCCGTGGCCCACGACGAACCGGACGCCGGGCAGCATCTGGCGGAGCTGCTCGGTCTGGGCCTCGATCGTCTCCACCCGGTTGTGGACATAGAAGACCTGGCCGCCGCGATCGAGCTCGCGCAGGATCGCGTCGCGGACGAGCCCGGCCGAGGCCTCCGCGACCCGGGTCTGGATCGGCAGCCGGTCCTCGGGCGGCGTCTCGATCACCGACATGTCGCGCACACCGGCGAGCGCCAGGTTGAGCGTGCGCGGGATCGGTGTCGCGGACAGGGTGATCACGTCCACCTCGCGCCGGAGCTGCTTCAGCCGCTCCTTGGCCGCGACCCCGAAGCGCTGCTCCTCGTCGACGACGACGAGGCCGAGGTCCCGGAACCGGACGTCCTTCGACAGGAGCCGGTGCGTCCCGATCACCAGGTCGACCGAGCCATCGGCCAGGCCGTCGATCGTCGTCTTCTGCTCGGCCGGCGGGACGAAGCGCGACAGGAGCCGGACCTTCAGCGGGAACGCGGCGAAGCGCTGCGAGAAGGTCTGGTCGTGCTGGGCCGCGAGCACGGTCGTCGGGACGAGCACCGCGACCTGCTTGCCGTCCTGGATCGCCTTGAACGCCGCCCGCAGGGCCACTTCGGTCTTGCCGTAGCCCACGTCACCCACGACGAGCCGATCCATCGGCCGGCCGGCCTCCATGTCGAGCTTGACCTCGACGACGGCGCGGAGCTGGTCGGGCGTCTCCTCGTAGGGGAAGCTCGCCTCCATCTCGCCCTGCCAGGGCGTGTCCGTGGCGTAGGCGTGGCCGGGCGCGTTGGCGCGCGCGGCGTACAGCTCCAACAGCTCCTCCGCCAGGTCCGCGACGGCGTTCCTGACCCGCGCCTTGGTCTTCAGCCAGTCCGTTCCGCCCAGCTTGCTGAGCTGCGGGTGCTCGGCGCCGCTGTAGCGCGAGATCCGGGTGATCTGCTCGACGGGGACGAAGATCTTGTCCGCGCCTGCGAAGCTCAGCTCGAGGTAGTCGCGGTCCTCGCCCTCGGCCTGGTTGCCGCGCCGCAGCATCCGCTCGTAGCGCGCCACGCCGTGGTCGATGTGGACCACGAGATCGCCCGCGTTGAGCCGTTCGAGGATGTCGCGCGGGACGACGCGACGCATCGCCTTGGGCCGGCGGACGCGGACGGTCCCGAACAGCTCGCGATCCGTGATGAAGGCGAGCCCGTCCGGGCCACCCTCGAACCCGCCGTTCAGGCTCCGCTCGACGATCGCGACCGCGCCCGGCGGCGGGGCTTCGGGAGCGTGGACGACCCCGGCCGGATGCCCGGCCTCGTCCAACAGCTCGGCGAGCCGCGTCGCCTGGTCGCTGGCGAGGACGATCCGGGCGCCCTCGCCTCCCCAGCGTTCGACGGCCTCGGCGATGGCGGCCGCGCGGGCGGCCGGCAGGTGCGGCTCGCGCCAACCGAACGCATCGCCCGAGCTGAGGCCGCGGGCAGCGAGTGCGGCTCCGTCGGGGACCTCCGATTCCCACGTGAGCTCGAGCGTCCGCGACGCGACGAGGCGGCTCTTCCAATCACGCGGCCCGAGGTAGGTCGACGGCCAGTCCTTCGGCAGGTCGCCCGCCTCGGTCAGGTCCGCCCGGCGCTCGTCCGCCTGGCGCCACAGGAACTCGGCGGATTCGGCGATGTCACCGGGCTCGTCGATCACGAGGAGCGTGGACGGGTCGAGATGATCGAAGCCGGTCGACGGGGCGAGGTGGGCCGCCCAGACCTCCGCGGCGTCCCCGACGTTCAGGGCACGGGTCGCCTCGGGCGAGCCGGTTCCGTCGGACGTCGTGCTCGGGTCTCCACTCTCGAACCGGGCGAGGTCCGCGGCCAGCCGATCCGGGAGCCGGGCGGCCGCCCGGCCGAGGCGATCGCGAAGCTGCGCCGCTCCGCCGTGGGGGGCCAGGAACTCCGACGCCGGCAGGAGGACCGCGTGCTCGATCGGGCCGATCGTCCGCTGGTCCGTCGGGTCGAAGGCGCGGAGCGAGTCGATCTCGTCGCCGAAGAACTCGATCCGGACGGGCAGCGCGGCCGACGGCGGGAAGACGTCGACGATCCCGCCGCGCCGGGCGAACTCACCCCGGCCGGCGACCTCGACCGCCGGCGCGTAGCCCAGCCCCAGGAGCTCGCGAAGGAGGGCCTCCGGCCGGAGCCGGCCACCGATCTCCAGACGGCGCGGCGACGCCGGCACGTCGTCGGGAGCGATCGTGTGCTGGAGGAGTGCCTGGACGCTCGCGACGAGGATCCGGGCCGTCCCGCTCCGCCAGGCGGCGAGGGCCGCGACGCGGGCGGCGGTCTCGTCGGCGACGAGCTCGCTCCGTTCGTAGGCGAGCGAGGTGCGCGGCTCGAGGACCGCGATCCGCGACGGGTCGCCGAGCCACGCGCTCAGCTCTTCCGCGACCCGATCGCCGATCTCCGCATCCCGGGCGATCCAGGCCAGCCGCTCGCCGTCGCCGGCCAGGGCGAGGGCCGCCGCGAGATACGTCTTGGCGCCGTGCGGCACCGAGCTCAGGCCCACGTGGCGGCCGGCTCGACGGGTGGGGGATGGCGCCGCGCCGGACGCGACCGTGGCGCCCGTGCCGAGCCGCTCCCGAAGCGCAGCGAACGTGCCCGTTTCGGCCAGCAGCGGCGGCAGCGCGGACAGATCCGGCTGACGGCGGCCCGGACCGGCGGCTCCTGCGTCGCCCCGCGCTGCGCCTCGTCGCGCGCGGGACCCCGCCGCTCCCGGGCCCAGCCCCTCGGCCAGCCGCCGATCGCGGCCGCGCCGGCCGCGGAGGGTGGGGCCCGCGCTCATTCGGGGCCCTCGCGCCGGAGGACGCGGCGCCAGCCCGTCTTCGTCCGGCGGACGCCGCTCTCGTCGGGCGGCCCGTCCACCGCGCCCGGCGCCGCAAGCCGGGTCTCGTCGGCAGGCCGCAGCTCGAAGTTGTTGAAGCGGTTGGCGGCCTTGTTCGTGCCGTGCCGGGCCCACTCCTCGATCGCGTCAGCGGCGGCGTCCAGGAGCGAGTCGAGGCGCTCCTGCTCGTCGGGCTGGAACGGGGCGAGCACGTGGTCGATGAAGCCGCGCTCCGGGGCCCCGATCCCCACCCGCAGCCGGCTGAAGGTCTCGGTTCCGAGCTCGTCCACGATCGAGCGCATCCCGTTGTGACCGCCCGGCCCGCCGTTCTCGCGGAAGCGGAGCTTCCCGAACGGCAGCGCGAAGTCGTCGTACACGACGAGCAGGTCGCCGAGCGGCGCACGCTGCCGAGCGAGGAGCTTGCGGACGGCCAGCCCCGAGTCGTTCATGAACGTCAAGGGCTTGGCCAGGGTCAGGTCCAGGCTGCGGAACCGCCCGCCGACGATCCGGGACGCATCGCGCTCGCGACCACCGGCCCAGCCGGCCCGCTCGGCGAGCCGGTCGAGGACCATCCAGCCGATGTTGTGGCGCGTGGTGGCGTATTGGCTGCCCGGATTGCCCAGGCCCACGACGAGCTTCACGCGAGCGTTGTCCCTGCGAGCGAGCCGCTCCGGCACTGGGCGTGCGGACACGGCGAACGGCCCCGGGACACGGTCCCTGGGGCTCGGACCCATGGTAGCGGACGGCCGTCGGGTGGACCGGCGGCGGACGATCGCGACGTTCCCACCGACGCGGTTCCAGGGCGGCGATCGATCGGAATGCTGTGCACGGGCCCCGGCGGCTGCTGAACCCCGTCCGCCGATCGCGGCTACTGGACGGTGACCGAATCGCACGCGGAGCCCCATCCCGGATGTCGCCGACGATGCCGATCGCCCTCGATCGCTCCAGCGCCGAGCCGCTCTACCGCCAGGTGGTCGCAAGCCTCCGCACGGCGATCGAGGTCGGGCGCCTGCGCGCCGGCGAGCAGGTTCCGAGCGTCCGGGCGCTGGCCGCGCAGCTCGGTGTGGGGCGGCTGACGATCGCGACCGCGTACGAGCAGCTTGCCGCCGACGGCTACCTCGTGGGCCGGGTGGGGTTCGGGACGGTCGTCGCGCCGGACGCGCCGTGCGCGATCGCCGGTCGCGCCCCGCGAGCCTTGCGCTCGATCCTCGGCCGCGGCTCCGCGCCGGTCCCGAGGCCTCGCCTGGCCGACCACCCCGAGCCGATCCCGAGCGAGGCACCGACATTCGACCTCCGGAGCAACGCGCCGGCCGGCTGGAGCGGCAGCGTCGCCGATGGGGGCCTGGCGGTGGGCGCCACCCTCGAGCGACTCCTCCGCGAGGAGTTCCGGAACGTCGCCGAACGGCGGGCCGGCGGCGAGATCGACGACCCGGCCGGCGATCCGCGCCTGCGGGCGACGATCGCGGCCCACCTTCGGGCGACCCGAGCCGCCCGCTGCGAAGCCGACCAGATCGTCGTCGTGTCCGGAGCGGTGATCGCATTTGCCGTCCTCGGCCGGCTGCTCGCGTCCGGCGACGGGTCGGTCGTCTTCGAGGATCCGGGCGATCCGGGGGTCCGTCGAGCGATCCTGGGCGGGGGCGGCACGGCGATCGGCGTCCCGCTCGACCGGCACGGATTGCGGGCCGACCTATTGCCGGGTGAGGCACACCTCGCCGTCGTGGCGCCGACGGTCTCGGTCCCGAGCGGAGCCTCGATGCCGCTCGCCCGGCGGCTGCGGCTCCTCGCCTGGGCGGCCGAGCGCGGGGCGACGATCGTCGAGGACGCCCGGTTCGACGACCTCCTCCTGCGGGCGTCTCCTCAGCCCTGCCTCCAGGGCATCGACGACGATGGCCGGATCGTCCATGTCGGGTCGTTCGAGACGCTCCTCCACGGCGGCGTTCGAACGGCGTACGTCGTCTTGCCCCCCGTGCTCGTCGAGCGCTTCCTCGACCAGCTGGGGGCGCTCGACCCGGGCGCGTCCCCGGTCCAGCAACGGGCGCTCGGACGGTTCCTCGCGGACGGGTTGCTCGACCGCCACCTGGCCCGCGTCCGGCGCGAGCTGCTCGATCGCCAGAACGCCGCGCTGGCGGCGATCGAGGCCGAGCTCGGCTGGCTCCTCCACGCGCGCGAAAGCGCGGGCGGCACGCGCCTGACGGCCTCGATCGAGGACCCGTCGTGGTCAGCCGACCGTGTCGTCGGGGCTGCCGCCGATGCCGGGATCGCGATCACGGCCCTGGGGCCGGAGCGGATCGCCCCGACGTCGGTCGGCGAGCTCGTGGTCGACTACGGGCGGCTCACGCCGCTCGAGGTCCGCGCCGCGTTCCGGGTGCTCGGCCGGGCGCTCGCCGGGAGCCCTCGGCGCGCAGCGCGGCGACCGGTCGCCGAGCGGATCGCGACCCCGGCCTGACCGCCGTCACGCGCGGCGTGACGGCCAGCCGAACGGCTCAGCGATCGGCGAGGAGCTGCTGCTCGAGCGCGCGCATCGCGGCTTCCTCGGCCGGCTCGGCGTGGTCCCAGCCGCAGACGTGGAGCGTTCCGTGGGTCACCAGCAGGCGCATCTCGTCCCGCGCCGCCCAGCGCACGTCGCCGGTCTGGCCGCCCTCACCGGCGGCCGCCTGACGGATCGCCCGCTCCACCGACACCACCACGTCCCCCAGGTGGGTCCGCCGGCCCGGCGGGCCGGCGAAGAACGCCGCGTCGGCGGGCCGCGGACCGGGACCCCGATCGTCGTCGCCCGCATGGGGCGGGAAGGCCTCTGGCGGCAGGAGCGGGAACGACAGGACGTCGGTCGGGCCGGGCTGGCCCAGGTGCGCCTCGTTCAGCTCGCCGAGCTCGCGGTCGTCGGTCAGGATCAAGCCGATCGATGCCGGCTCGGGAGCCCCGGCCGCGTCCAGCGCGCAAGCGATCGCCCGGGCCAGCTCGACGATCGGTGCGGGCAGCGGTCGCGCCGCGCCGGGCTTGAGCTGGACGTCGATCCGCCACGGCCCGACGTAGCGCGGCGTCATGACCCGATCCGGCTCATGCCCCCGTGCCGGTCCCCGCGCTCCGTCGGGACTCGATCTCGACGACCTTGTTCTGCGGGTAGGCGATCCGCTGGTGGTACATCCCGAGGAGCTGCTGGACGAACGCTTCCTTGATCTTCTCCACGTCGCGCAGGGTCAGGTCGCACTCGTCGAACTGGCCGCCCTCCAGGCGCTCCCGGACGATGCGATCGACCATGGCCCGGATGGCCGGCTCGTCCTGG
>DASSHB010000132.1:0-39875 GCA_035693125.1 Candidatus Limnocylindrales bacterium
CGGTGCATCGCGAGGACGATCCCGGATGATGTCTGAGCGGACTCCGTGACGACCGGCGCGCATCAAGCATCCGAGCGGTACTACCTGCTCGCGGACATCAGCGGGTACACCGCGTTCCTCGCGGGCGTGGAGGAGACCCACGGCCTGGATTTCCGTCATGGAATCCCGGCCGGCTACAAGATCCTCGGCGCACTGCTGGACGTGGTCGCCGCAGGCATCCAACCCAGCTTCGAACTCGCCAAGGTCGAGGGCGACGCGATCTTCGGCATCGCGGCGGCGCCAGACCTGGATGGCCTCGGCGAGTCGTTGCTTCCCGCCCTGCGGGCGGTCGTGGACCGGTTCCAGGAGGTGAAGCTGGAGCAGGCGAGCATCGCCTCGGACCACGTGTGTACGGCGTGTCCCGTCGCCAGCTCGCTGTGGCTCAAGATGCTGCTGCACCGCGGCTTCGGGGTTCAGGTCACCGGCGGCTCCCACACCGAGCTCCACGGGCCGGCGGTCACGCTCGTCCACCGGCTGCTCAAGAACCACGTCACGGACCAGATTGGCGCCCGGCCGTACCTGTTCGTCACCGATGCGGCCGCCGGACCGCTGGGACTGATCGGCGCGGGAGTCGCCCACGAGGAGCGCTATCCGGACGCCGGCGCCGTCTCGGGACGGATCCTCACGCTCGACTGACGGAGGGCGGTCCTACAGCATTCCGGGATTCGGGATCAGCCGGACCGGGTCGACGAGGGTCGGGTCGCTGGCCAGGAACTGGTCGCGATCGACGATCCGGAACCCGGCCTCGAGGAGCGGCCGGAGCGCAGGGTGCGGTCCGCCCAGACAGACCAGGACCGGACCGCCGCGAGCCGCCTGACGCATCGCGGCGATCGTCGTCGCGACGGGATCGGCGTCGCGGTGGATGACGAGCCGATCGAGGACGCGGATCGGCGCCGCCTGGCGGGCCCGGCCGTAGCCGAGCGCCGCGATCGCGCCGTCCCCGCGGATGACGAACGGCTCGGCGTCAGCCATCCGGGCCCAGTAAGCGTGGTCGACCGAGCGATCGATGCCGGTCCAGTCGCGCTCCAGGGCGGCGAGATCGGATCCGGTCGCGGGCTCGGCTGACAGCGCGCCGCCGGTCTCGGGGAGGCTCGCCGATTGGCCCTGGACGTAGAGGCTGGGCCAGAGCGGCTGCATCCCGGCTCGGACATAGAGTGGCAGGGCCCGCTCGTCCTCGGAGGCGAACGTCGTCCGGCCGGCGGCACCTTCGAACACGGATGCGAGCAGAGGCCGGCCGATGCCACGACCGAGCCGATCGGGGTGCACGAAGAGGTCGGCGAGGTGGACGGACCGCCCGGTGTCCAGGCCGGCCCCGAAGCCCACGAGCTCACCGTCGATCTCGGCAACGCGGGCCCGGCCGCGGGTCAGGAGATGGGCGACATACGGCCCGATGATGTCGGCGACGACGACCGGGCCGTCATTGCCGTGGGCGGCGAGGATCGAGCGGATGCCCCCGATGTCGTCCGGCCGCGCGTCGCGGATGAGCGGCACCGGCCCATGTGCGGATGGCCCGCGGATCTCACTCGGGCCCTCGGGATCGGTCAAGAGGCAGCTCGGGCGGGACGACCGAAGCGGGCCATCGTCTCCAGCAGGCGATCGTGGGGGAGGGCCTGCGCCGTGATCCCGTCGCGCCCGGTCATCGTGGTCGCCGCCACGAGGGCGTTGACGATGGCCTCCTCGGTCGCCTCGATCGTCGCGTCGAAGAGCGGCCCGATCGCGAAGTCGTTGAGGACCCGGATGTCCGCGGCCAGGCGCCGGTCCGACCGGAACGTCGTCCGCGGCAGGGTTCGGTTGCCCGTCGCGAAGCACAGGAACAGATCGCCGCTCGAGTGGGCACCGGTTCCACCCATCCGGGCGATCCCCAGCCCGGCGCGCTGGGCCATGCGTTCGCACTGATGGGGGAGGAGCGGCGCATCGGTCGCCACGATCACGATGATCGAGCCCGAACCGGGAGCCGGCGTGACGTCGTCCTCCTCGTCGGCGGAGTACGGGCTCGGAACCTCGGACACGGGGATCGCTTCGCCGACCGGCACACCGTCGACCCGGAGCCGGTCGCGCCGGCCGTAGTTCGCCTGGACGAGCACGCCCACCGTGAATCCGCCCCACGCCTGGTCCACGACCCGCGACGCGGTCCCGATCCCGCCCTTGAGCTCGTGGCAGATCATCCCGGTGCCGCCGCCGACGGCGCCCTCCTCGACCGGCCCGGCAGAAGCGGCAACGAGGGCCTGGTCCACGTGGTCCGGTTTCACGTGGAACCCGTCGATGTCGTTGAGCAGCCCGTCCCAGGTCTCGCCGACCACCGGCAACGCCCAGTACGAGGTGCCGAAGGGCAGCGTCCCGACCGCGTTCCGGATGATCGCGTCGCGGACGACGCCGACCGAGTGGGTGTTCGTGATGCCGATCGGACCGGTCAGGTGGCCGGCCTCGCGGATCCACTCGAGCCCGGTGAGCTCCCCATTTCCGTTCAATCGGTGGCAGCCCGCGTAGATCGGCTCGGTCCAGAGATCGCCATCGTGGGGGACGATCATCGTGACCCCGGTCCGGACCGGGCCCTCCCCCACGACGAGCGGCCCGTCGCCGTGGACGATCGTGGCGTGACCCACGCGGACGCCGGCCACGTCCGTGATCGCATTGGCAGGCCCCGGTTGACCGCGCCCGATGACGACCCCCAGGTCTCGTGCTCGCAAGCGTCCCTCCTGCTCGGCGGGACGGCCCGCCCGCCCACCATCGACGCGCCGGCTGCGTCGCCGGCGGCCCGAACCGCGCTCGATCCCTATCATCGCCGCGTGGTCCATGTCGCGAGCGATCGTTCCGCGGCGCCGCGCAACGGCGCCGTCGACGACGTTCGGCTCGAACCGCTGCCGTGGATCGCCGATGCCCGCCCGATCGACGTGGCCGAGGCCTTGCGCGATCTGCCGGGACTCGTCCTCCTCGAGAGCGCCCGCCCGGGGCGCAACGCGCGCTGGACGTTCCTCTCCGCCGATCCCGTAGCCGTCCTGACTGAGCCCGCGACTGGGGCGGACCCCTTCGCCGAGGCCCGCCGGCTCGTTTCGAGGCTCGCGACGGGCGACGCGGGCGCCGAGACTCGGGGTGCGGCCGAGCCCCCACCGTTCCTCGGCGGGCTCGTCGGCTACCTCAGCTACGAGCTGGGCGACGTCCTCGAGCGACTGCCCACGCCCCCCCTGGACGACCAGGAGCTGCCGCTCGTCCGGCTCGCGCTCCACGACTGGGCGATCGCGTGGGACCGCCGAACCGGGACCGCGTGGGTCGGCGGCCGAGCCCTCGATGGCGACCGCGAGCGCCTGACGAGGCGTCTCGCGAGCGTTCGCGATCGCCTTCGCCCGGGCCGTCTGGCGGCGATCGGCCGCGCCGCCGCCACGGACGAGTCCGAGCCCGAAGCGGGCGACCTCGACTTCGTCTCCTCCCTCGACCGGAACGCCTACGAGCAGGGTGTCCAGGCGGTGCGCGAGCGGATCGCCCGGGGCGACATCTACCAGGCGAACCTGACGCGCCGTCTCGAGACTGCGTTCGACGGCGACCCGTGGCCGCTCTATCGCCGCCTCCGCACCGGCGATCCGTCCCTCTTCTCCGCCTATCTCGACCTGGGGGACGGCGCGCCGCGCCACGCGACCGCGTCCGGCAGTGACCCAGCCCGGCCCCGCGCGATCCTGTCCGCCTCGCCGGAGCCGTTCCTCGCCGTCTCGCCGCGCGGCGTCGTCACGACGGACCCGATCAAGGGCACCCGACCGCGCGGCCGCGATCGCGAGGAGGATCGCCGCCTCGCGCGCGAGCTGCTCACCTCCGGCAAGGACCGTGCCGAGAACGTGATGATCGTGGACGTCCTCCGCAACGACCTCGGCCGCGTCTGCGTGCCGGGCACCGTCCGCGTCCCGCGCCTGTGCCGCCTGGAGCGGACCGCCGCCGTCCAGCACCTCGTCTCGACGGTGACCGGGCGCCTCGCCCCGGGCCGGGACGCCTTCGACCTGCTCCGTGCCGCCTTCCCCGGCGGCTCGATCACCGGCGCCCCGAAGATCCGGGCGATGGAGATCCTGCGCGAGCTCGAGCCGACCCGGCGCGGTCCCTATACGGGTGCGCTGGGCTGGATCGGGCCGGATGGCGCGATGGCCAGCTCGGTCCTCATCCGCACGCTCGTCGCGGACGGGACCCGGCTCAGCCTGCACGTCGGCGGCGGCATCACGTACCAGAGCGATCCGGCCGCCGAGTGGGACGAGACGGTGGCCAAGGCGCGCGGTCCGCTGTCGGCGATCGGCGGACGCGAGACCGAGCGGTGAGGGCGCCCTCGGCTCCCGGTCACGTCTGGGTCGACGGCCGGATCGTCGGCGCCGCCGAGCCGGTCCTCAGCGCGTTCGACCGCGGCTTCCAGCTGGGCGACGGGGTGTTCGAGACGCTCCGTGTCCGCGCGGGCCACCCGACCGAGCTCGACGCCCACGCCGCACGCCTCCAGCGCTCCGCCGGAGGCCTCGGCTTCGCGCTGCCGGCCGGGATCGAGGCGACCCTCGCTGCGGCGATCGACGCCCTCCTCGACGCCGAAGGCCTCGGCGGCCCCGATGGCGATGCGAGCGTCCGGATCACGGTCTCCCGAGGCAGCACGTTCGGCCGCGGGCTCCTCCCGCCGGACGAGCACCCAAGCCCCACGATCGTCGTCCAGGCGTGGCCGGTCCCGACGACGCCCGCCCACCATCTCGAGGTCGGCCTCCATCTCGTCGCCAGCCGGGTCCGGCGCGATCCCGAGAGCCCGCTCGCCGCGCTCAAGACGACCTCCCGCGCGGACTACGTGGTCGCTCGCCTGGAGGCCCGCGAGGCCGGCGCGGACGACGCGCTCTTCCTGACGATCGACGGCTTCCTGTCCGAGGCCACGTCGGCCAACCTGTTCCTCGTCCGCGATGGCGAGCTGGCGACGCCTGCCCTCGCCTGCGCGATCCTGCCCGGCACGACCCGCGACTGGATCCTGCGCTGGGCCCTGGACGCCGGCCTCCGGCCGGCCGAGGGATTCCTCACGACCCGCGACCTCCACGAGGCGGACGAGGCGTTCATCTGCAGCTCGGTCGCCGGGATCCTGCCCGTCACCCGCTTCGCCGGCGAGCCCATCGGAGACGGCCGACCCGGCCCGTGGAGCCGCCGCGCCCGCGCCGACCGCGAGGCGTTCATCCGCACGGGCAAGGACGGATGACTCGCGACGAGCTGATCCGCCGGACCCGCCAGCTCGTCGACGAGGGCGACCGGCTCCAGTCGGGGCCGACCCTCGCCGGGCTCCAGACCTGGCTCCAGCTCAGCGACGATCTCCTGAGCGCGGCATGGGGCTCGATGGACCGCTACCACCTCTCCTGGCTCATGGTCGGCAAGCCGAAGGGGATCATCCGGGGCCGGGCGATGACCGCGGACGAGGAGGCCGCCTACGTCCGCGAGGTCGCGGAGGCGAAGACCACCGCCCTGCGGATGAGCCTCGACGCGGTCGAGCGCCAGGGGATGCCGTTCGTGGGCGAGGAGCGCGGGATCGCGCCGGGCAGCGGCATGGGCTCGGTCCCGGGCCGCGGCGGGACGCCGGGCCCCGGGCGTTGACGACGCCCGACCGGCCGATGACCGTCGCGGTCGGCGGCCAGCGCCACGTCCCCATGCCGGACGGTGTCGGCCACGATTACCTGCTCCTCGCGCTGCGCCTCGACCAGCACGTCCCGGGCCTGATCGACGGCTACTTCGGACCCGCCGACCTGAAGGCTCGAGCTGACATCGAGGAGCTCCGTCCGGCCGACCGCCTCGTCGACGACGCATCCGCGCTCCTGGACCGGATCGAGCGCGACGTCCCCGAGCCGGACCGGCGCGACTGGCTGACGCTCCAGACGGTCGCTCTCCGGGCCCAGGCCGAGGCGCTCGCCGGCCAGCCGCTGCCGTACCTCGATCACGTCGAGCGCTGCTTCGCCTGGCGGCCGATCCGCCGCGACGAGGCCGTCTTCGACGAGGCCGCGGCGCGAATCGACCAGCTGCTGCCCGGTGACGGCACCGTCGCCGAGCGGCTCGCGGCGTGGGATGAGCGCTTCGTCATCCCGCCCGACCGCGTCCTCGAGGTCGCGACGTGGCTGACCGAGCGGTTCCGTGAGCGGGCCGCCGCGATCTTCGGGCTGCCCGACGGCGAGGAGCTGAAGGTCCGGATCGTCCGAAACCAGCCGTGGACCGGCTACAACTGGTTCGACGGAGCCCGCCGCTCGCGGGTCGACATCAACACCGACCTTCCGACGCGCGCCGCCGAGCTCATCCATGTCGCGGCCCACGAGAGCTACCCGGGCCACCACCTCGAGCACGCCTGGAAGGAGGCCGAGCTGGTCGATCGGCTCGGCCGGCTCGAGGCGAGCATCCTCCTGATCAACACCCCCGAGTGCCTCGTCAGCGAAGGCCTCGCCGACGTCGGTCACGAGTTCGCCTCACCGGCCGCGGCCGAGCCGGACCTCCTGATCGAGCTGTACGAGCGGGCCGGTCTCCAGATCGCCGACGACCTCCCGGCGGCGCGGGCGGCGGCCGCGACGAGCGTCGCCCTGGCTCCCGAGCGACGGCGCCTGGCCGAGTCCCGGGTCAATGCGGCGCTGATGCGCCACGCCGATGGCGCCGATCACGACACGGTCCTCGCGTGGCTCGAGCGGGTGGGGCGGTTCGCACCGGAGACGGCGAGGAAGCGGCTCGAGTTCATCGAGCACCCGCTGTGGCGGACGTACGTCTTCGTCTACCACGAGGGCGAGGCGCTGCTGCGGCGCTGGCTCGATTCCGTTCCGGACGCGGACCGAGCCGCCCGGTTCGGGCGGCTCCTCCACGAACAGCTGACGCCCCCGGCGATCGCCCGGGAGCTCGACGGCGGGTCGGCCGCCGGCGCTACTTCTTGAGCGACGTCGTCATCGCGGCGCCGTCGACCCGGTACGTGTAGCAGGTCACGCCCCGGTCCCCGTCGGTCCAGTCCTGGTCCCGCGGATAGAACGCCCCGATGTCGAAGACCTGGGAGGTCGCGGCATCCTGGCCCACGTACGTCAGCCAGGCCGGGCCGCACGCAGACGACAGAAAGTCGATGAGCTGCGTCTGCGTGAGCGGTGCCGTGCCCTTCGCCGCGGGATGGCTCACCTGCGCGAACACTTCGCCCGTGTGGCCCTCGCTGCACGGGTGGTGCTGCACGTCCTTGACGTCGACGTTCTCGGCGGGGACGTCGAAGCAATCGCCGACCTTGAGGTCGCCCGCGTTGCTCGACAGCCGATCCCGGAAGATCAGCCCGCCGATCACGATGACCGCGATGATCGCGATCCTGATCACCCAACCTTGCACGCGCTCGTCCTCCCTCTGGCCGGCTCGATGGATTGGGCGCCGGCCCAGTTGCGCGGCACATCGTACGGGCCCCGCCCAGTCCCTCGCGGGGCCCTGAACCGCCCGGTCGGGACCCGGACGATCGTCCCGGCGCCGGGAGCCGTCAGCCCCCGCGCACGGGCCGGCGGAACACGATCCGGTCCTCGCCGGGACCGTCGAGGTCCGGGTAGGCCGGCGTCCCGTAGCGATTGACCGTTCCGGGCCCGTCGTCGGCTCGGAACCCGACGGCCTCGAAGAAGGCGAGCGCCGGCGGCTCGCCCGGCCAGGCCAGCGCGACGATCTCGCGGACGCCGCGCCGTCCCAGCCCGCCCCCGAATGCATCGACGAGCATCCGGCCGATGCCGCGCCGCCGGACGTTGGGATCGACGGCGAGAAGGTGCAAGACGCCTTCGTCGGGATGGTCCTGGCTCGGGTAGCCGATCAGGAAGCCGACGATCCGACCCGACGGGTGGATCGCGAGCCAGGACGTCGAGCCGACATGGCGGAACCACGACCTGGCCGCCAGGTAGGCCACGCGCCGACCGCCGAACCACTCGTCGACAACGGCCGCGATCGCGGGATGGTCGTCCTCGTCCGGATGGCGGAGCTGCGTGCCGTCCGTCACCGCGAGGACGCGGCGGCGAGCCCGCCGCCGCCGAGGAGACACAGGGCAACGAGGACGGGGCCCTCGACGTCGGCCAGGTACGTCAGCGGATCGAGGACGCCGCCTTCGAGGCGGCCGTAGGCCCAGATGCCGAGGAAGCCAGCGACGATCGCGACCGCCCCGATGACGGCGGCAAGCGGCGGCGGCGAGACGAGCTTGCCCATCAGCCAGCCGCCGAACAGCGCGACGACGAGGAGCCCCGCGGTCACGGCCAGGACGCCGCCCAGGATCGTGAAGACGAGCGCCGTCCCGATCATGACCGCTGCGGTCCACGTGACGCGGTCGACGGCGCGCGCGTCCTCGTCCGGGTCTGCCGGTGTCGCGTAGCGCTCACCCGGCGCTCGATCGAGGAGTGGGCGCCGGTCGCCGGGCTCGGACGGGCTGGTCACGGGGCCATCCTATCGGCTCGAGCAGTGGCGACCGGCCGTCGCCAAGCCTGCGTCGGCGACATCCGTCCCGGAGCGCGGGGTAGACTCCCGAGCGTGAGCCATCCGTCCCTCGGCCTGCCGCCCGTCGATCGCACGTCGGGGCTGCCGCCCGTCGCCGCGCGCGTCGACGCCGCCCGCGAGCGCCTCGCCGCGCGCGCCCTCGAGATCGCCCTCGACCGGGACCCGACGATGCGGACCCGGTTCGACGAGCTGGCGATCCGGAAGCTCCTGCGGGACACCGTCACGATCGTCGATCGCGTGGTCGAGTCCATTGCCGCCCGGGACGTGGAGCCGGCGCGGAGCTACGGCGAGGCGACGCCGCCCGTCTACCGCCGTCGGAAGGTCCCGATGAACGACCTGATCCTGATCGCGAACGCCGTCCGATCGGCGATCGGGGCCACGCTCCCGGTCGGCGAGATGGGCGAGGTCGACGCCGCCCTCGACGCGATGATCGACCGGTTCAAGTGGCACGGCCGGATCGCCGGCGACGCGCGCAAGCGGAACCGGCTCCTCGCTGCCATCTACAAGGGCGCCTGACGTGACGATCAAGTGGGTCCAGGTCGACCCGCTCGTGATGAACGGCGAGCCGTTCTGCTACGGCTCGCGGCTGACCGTCCGCCAGCTCCTCGAGCTCCGCTCGAACGGCTATGACCTGGCCCGGCTGATCAAGGACCATCCAGAGCTGCGCGTCGTCGGCATCGCGGCGGCCTATGCCTATGCGGCCGCGAACCGCGACCGCTACGCCGAGTTCTTCGACGCCGACGGATCGATCGCCGGCCCCGGCTACAGCGAGGCCGAGGCGAGCGTCCTGCCCGAGACGCTGCGCGTGCGCGGGGTCGTGATCAAGCCCCCGGCGGCTGCCGCCCGCTGACGGCGCGATCGCCGGACGCGCCACTCGTGGCGACGGCGGATTCGAGAGCCGGTGATAGGATCGGCCCGATGACCGACACGACGACCGATCCCGCTGCCGCCGAGCCGGCCGAGGCCGCAGGCTTCGACCCGCAGCGGCGCGCGACCGAGCTGGCGATCCTCGACGCGCTGCGCGCCGTCGTCGATCCCGAGATCGGGATGAACGTCGTTGAGCTCGCCCTGATCAAGCAGATCATCCTGGGACCGGATTCGACCGAGATCAAGATGATCCTGACGACGCCCTTCTGCCCGTACGCCGGATCGATGATCCAGCAGGTCAAGGACCAGGCCGAGTCGGTCGTGGAGCACGACGTCAAGGTCACCCTGCTGGCCGAGCGCTGGGATCCGCGCGACGCCGGCCTGATGTGGTGATCGAGCCGGCCCTCCGGCTCCCGCGGTGACCGAGCTCGACCCCGCCGCCTCCGACGCGCCGTTCGAGTCGGCGGTCGCGACGCGCCGAGGCGACGACGGCACGACCGGGCTCCTGTTCGGCGGCGAGCGGATCGCCAAGGACGACGTCCGGACCGAGGCTTACGGCACGATCGACGAGGCCGTGGCCGCGCTCGGGGTGGCCCGCGCCCAGCTTGGCGTCAAGCGACGGATCGGCCAGCTGAGCGTCGGCTTCGGCGAGCTGCCGGCGATCCTCCTCCGGCTCCAGCGCGAGCTGTTCGTCGTGGCCGCCGAGCTCGCGACTCGCGAGGATGCCTGGGACCGCCAGGTGGAGGGCGTGTCACGGGTGAGCGCCGAGATGGTCGACGGCCTCGAGACGATGCTCCGCGAGGCCGAGGGCCACATCGTCATGCCGACCGAGTTCGTGGTCCCCGGCGAGACGGTCGTGAGCGCCGCGCTCGAGGTGGCCCGGACGGTCGTCCGGCGGGCCGAGCGGCGGGCGGTGACGCTGGGCACCGCCGGGTTGATTCCGGGACCCCACCTGCTACCGTACCTGAACCGTCTCGCCGACCTCCTCTGGGTCCTCGCGCGGGCCGCCGAGGAGGCGGAGTCGCGGTCGGCGCCCCCGTCACGACCAGATCGACGGGGCTCCGCCGGCACGAGGAGCCACGAATGAGCCAGAACCGATCTCTTCCCTCGCAGCTGGGCGTCCGTCCGGCTCCCGAGCTGACGAACCAGTTCCTGATCCAGTCGTTCGGCTGGATGTTCGCGGGGCTCCTGCTCACCGCGGGCGTCGCGGCCGTGGTCGTGTCTCAGCCCGGGCTGATCCGCGGGGTCGTGGGCCTGTGGCTGCCGATCTTCTTCGTCCAGCTGGGCCTCGGGCTCGGGATCCAGGCGCTGATGCCACGGATGAGCGCGACGCTCGCGCTCGGCCTGTTCTTCGTCTTCGCCGTCGCGCTGGGCTTCACGACCGGCGTGATCGTCTCGTTCTACAAGGTCCAGTCCATCGTGACCTCGTTCCTCGCGGCGTCGGCGATGTTCGGCGCGGCGGCCGTCTACGGCGCGACGACGAAGCGGAGCCTGACGTCACTCGGTGGGTTCCTGTTCATGGGGATGGTCGGGCTGATCGTCGCCTCGATCGTGAACCTCTTCCTGGGCTCCAGCCCGATCGGCTGGCTGATCGCGCTGATCGGCGTCGTGATCTTCACCGTCTACACCGCGTACGACGTCCAGCGGATCTCGTACGGCGACTACGTGGCTGCCCTCGGCTCGGTCGAGAAGGCGTCCGTCCTCGGCGCGGTCCACCTGTACATCAACTTCGTGAACATCTTCCTGTTCCTGCTCCGGCTGATGGGGTCGCGCCGCTAGCCCTCGCTTCGCGACCCATCGAGGGCGCGCGCGTCGCGCCCGACGGGAGATGGCGCCCGGCCGGACCGCGGAAACTCCCCGGTACCCGTGTCTTCACTGTGGAGCGGGGTTCTGCCCCGGCTGCTGCGGCATGCCACGCTCAGGGCCATGCCCGCCATCACCCGGATACTGCCCAGCTCGCTGTTGGGGTGGGAATCCGATGCTCGTTCCGCTTACCAGTGGGCTGGCGGGTAGCGGGGAGGGATCGAGCGCCGTTTGGCGCCTAGGACTCGCGTGGTCACTGCCGGGGAGGAATCGGCCGCAGGCGAACGGAGCGCCGCCGGCGAGAAGTTCGTCAGCCGCGCGGCGCCAAGCCGCGACTGAGCAGCTCCGTGATCGCCTCCGGCGGCTGCGGCCGCGCGTAGAAGTAGCCCTGCCCCCGGTCGCAGACGAGCTCGCGCAGCCGCGCCAGCTGGCCGGCGGTCTCGATCCCCTCGGCCACGACCTCGATCCCGAGCCCATGGGCCAGCGCGATGACGGCCTGGACGATCGGCAGGTTCGAAGAGCCCGCCGCGCCGCCGCCTTCCTCGTCGATCCCGTCGACGAACGAACGGTCGATCTTGATCGTGTCGAGGGGCAGCCGGCGCAGGTACGACAGCGATGAGTAGCCCGTCCCGAAGTCGTCGAGGACCAACCCGACCCCCAGTTCCCGCAGGGCCAGCAGCGCCTCGCCGCTCGCCGCGCCCTCGTCGAGGAGGACGGACTCGGTGATCTCGAGCTCGAGCCGGTCGGCCGGCAGCCGGGTCGCGGCGAGCGTCTCGCGGACGTCGTCGACGATCGATCCGAGCGCGAACTGGCGGGCCGAGAGGTTGACGCTCATCACGAGCGGCGAGTCCGGCAGCTCGTCGAGCCAATGGCGCGCCTGGCGGCAGGCCGTCTCGAGCACCCAGCGCCCGATCCCGCCGATCAGTCCCGTCTCCTCGGCGACCGGGATGAACGACAGCGGCGGGACGAGCCCACGCGTTGGGTGCTCCCACCGGACGAGGGCCTCGACGCCCACGATCCGGTCGGTCGCCAGGTCCACGAGCGGCTGGTAATGCAGGCGGAGCTCGTTCCGGTCGAGCGCCCGGCGGAGGTCGTTCTCGAGCTCGACCCGCTCGAGCGTCGCCGCGCTCATCTCCGGCTCGAACAGGACGTAGCGCGGGCCCGGTGAGGCCTTCGCCCGGACGAGCGCCACCTCGGCCTCGCGGAACATGTCGCCCGGCGTTCCCCGCCCCGGCCAGGCCATCGCGATGCCGAGGCTCGCATTGACGAACCAGTCGCGGCCGCCGAGGAGGAACGGCTCCCGCAGCTCGCCGAGGATCCGATCCGCGAGCCGGCGCGCCTCGTCGACGCCCGCGATCCCGTCGAGGATCACCGCGAACTCGTCGCCGCCGAAGCGCGCAACGGTGTCGCCCGGCCGCAGGCTCCGCTGGAGGCGCTCGCCGACCGCGACGAGGAGCGCGTCGCCCACGGCGTGGCCCAGGCTCTCGTTGATCACCTTGAACCGATCGAGGTCGAGCAGGATCAGCGCGATCGGCTCCGCGTCGCCCGGCCGGCTCCAGGCCAGCGAATGGGCGACGCGATCCGTCACGAGGTCGCGGTTCGGGAGGCCGGTGATCGGGTCGTAGAGGGCGCCGCGCTGGGCCGCCTCGAACAGGTGGGCGTTGTCGAGCGCGATCGAGGCGAGCTGGGCGAACCGGCTCAGGGCTCCGATCTCGCGCGTGCCGTACGCCCGCTCGTACGACCCGGACGCCAGTCCGATCACGCCGACGACGCGGCCGCCGGATGTCAGCGGAACGCCCACGACGGCGCCGAACACGAGGGTCGGCATGTCCTCCGCCCGCCCCAACCAGGTGTCGTAGTCGTCGACGGCAACGGCGCGACCCTCGCGGTAGACGAGGCCCGACAAGCCCTGGTCGACCGGCATCCGGTACTCGAGGAAGTCGGTGAACACGCCGATGCCGTGGCGGACCACGAGGGACTGGCCGTCCGGCTCGAGGAGGTAGATGAACCCGTGGGGCGTCCCGAGGAGCGCCGCCGCTCGCCGGATGATCGTGTCGAGGAGGTCCTCCGGATCGTGCCGGTTCATCAGGGCGATCGCGGTCTCGTCGAGGGCCGAGAGATACGGATCGTGGCGAGCGGCCTCGGTCTCGTCGGCCCGGGCGGTCGGCTTCGCGAGATAGAGCGACTGGTCCGCCGCCGCGACGAGCGCGTCCTTCGACGCGCCGTCGTCCGGGAAGCACGCGACGCCGGCCGAGATCGTCACGCGCGGACCCGTCGGCGTCGCGATCGACCCGACGCCGCGCCGGATCCGGTCGACGACCTCGAACGCGTCGATCCGGCTGGCCCCCGGCAGGATCGCCGCGAACTCGTCGCCGCCGTAGCGGTACAGGCGGTCGCCGCTCCGGGTCGCCGAGCGGAGCGCCTCGCCGATCCCGGCGAGGAGCGCGTCGCCGGCAGGATGGCCGCAGGTGTCGTTGAAGCCCTTGAAGTCGTCGAGGTCGAGCATCAGCACCGCGAACGACCCGCCGTCGGCGGTCGCGATCGCATCACCGAGCTCGCGCTGGAAGGAGCCGTGGTTGCGCAAGCCCGTCAGCGCGTCGTGGTCGGCTCGGACGCTGATGGCACCGTGCGCCTCGGCGTTCTCGAGCGCCAGTGACGCCTGGCCCGCGAACAGCTGGACCAGCTCGAACTCGGTCTGGCTGAACCACGCCTCCTCGCCGCCGATCCTCGCGACGTTCAGCGTCCCGACGACCTCGCCGGCGACCCGGACCGGGACGACGATCATCGCCTCGGGCTCCGGCGGCGTGCCCGGGATCTGGATCGAGCGCGGGTCGTTCAGCGCGTCGTTCGCACAGACCCCTTCGCCGTGCTCGATCACCCAGCCGGTGATCCCGATGAGAATCGGACCCGCGTAGCCGAGGATCACCTCGGCGAACCGGTCGCGGGCGACGACCGCGCGCCGGACCCCGGCCTCGAAATCGCACCGGTAGATCGTCAGCGAGTCGTACGGGACGATGACCTTGAGAGAATCCGCGATCAGCTCCAGGACGCCCTTCGGGTCGCGCGTCGAGAGGAGCCGCTCGTTGACCTCCAGGAGCCGGCGCTGGCTCGCGAGCTGGTGCTCGAGCTCGCGCCGCTGGCGATCGAGCTGGTCGAGCTGGCTGGCGTTGACGATCGCCTGGGCCGCGTAGCTCGCGAAGATCGTCATCGTCGTCTCGTCCTCGGGCCCGAACCGGTCGCGGCCCAGGGCGGACACGACGATCACGCCCCGGACGTGATCCTCGAAGTGGATCGGGACGACCAGGAACGACTCCGAGGCGATCGACAGGAAGCGGCGGAGCGCGCGCGGGTCGGTCGTGCCGTCGCCGACGAGAACCGTCTCGTTGTGCTCGGCCGCCCAGCCCGTCAAGCCATCGCCGATCCGGACCCGGAGGTCCTCCGGGGAGGGATCGCTCCGGCCGCCGAACATGCCGCGGAACGCCACGGGCTCGCACCAGCCGGTCTCGTGATCCACGCGATAGACCCGGATCGAGTCGTGGGCGATCAGGCGCTGGGTGCCTTCGATGATCTGGTCGGCGATCTCCGCCAGCGAGCGGGTCCGGTTCAGCCGGATCGCCAGGTCCTGGACCGCCTCCAGTCGGGCGGCCAGCGAACGAACCGAGTCGCTGAGCTTGGCGTTGCCGACGGCCGTCGCGAGCTGGTCGGCGAAGCCGCGGGCGAGGGCCGTCTCCTCGGTGGACCAGGCATGGACGCGGTCGTGGTAGAGGACGAGGAGCCCCAGCCGTTCGCCGCGGAAGACCATCGGCGCGAAGCACACGCTCCGGATCCCGTTCGCCGCGTAGATCTCGCGGGCATCGGGCGTCGGGGTGTCGACGACCGCGTCCTTGATCGTGATGACCTCGCCGGCGCGGAGCGCTCGAACACCGGCCGCATCGGCCGTCTCCGGCAGGGACGACACCCAGCCCAGGACCTCATCCGAGAGCCCCCGCTGGGCGGCGAGGCTGAAGGGCCGGGGCCGCTCCGCGTGGTACAGCCAGACGCCCATCCGGGTCAGGCCGAAGACGCGGATCGCATCGGCGACGACCTGCGGGAAGAGGGTCTGGAGGTCGAGCGGGCCGCTGACCTCGGCGGCCAGATGGCGGAGGGCCTCGACGCCCGCCGTGGGGTCGCGAACGACGCGCAGGGGCGCCTCGTCCGGGTGGCGATGATCCTGGGGTTCGGGAGAGTCGTACGCGACGGCCATCTGTGGTGGGCGCGACCTCGTGCTCGACTGGCAGGGGACATCGAGCGCGGACGGATCCGCGACGTTCGAACCGTAGGCATGGGGGCACCACGCGGCGATCACCCAGAGGTACCGACCGATTCGTGGGGGTCTCGGCGAGATCAGGTCCCTCAGCCGCCGGCGATCAGCTCGGCGATCGAGCCGAGGATGGCGTCCGCCCATGGCCCGAGCTCCGCCACGCCCGTGACCCCGCTCGTCACGCCGACGGTGCGGGCGCCGGCCTCGCGAGCCATCCGCAGGTCCGCCGGCGTGTCGCCGACCATCGCGATCCGATCCGCCGGGGCGCTCAGGCGCCGCCCGATCGCCGCGATCGTCGCCGGATCGGGCTTCGTCGGTCCCGCGTCGTCGCCGCACACGACGTCGTCGACCAGCTCGGCCAGCCCGAGCCCGGCCAGGGTCGCCTCGGTCGGTCGCCGGTCGTCCGTCGTGGCGATCGCGATCCGGCGGCCGCTCGCCCGGATGGCGCCGAGCACCCCGGGAAGATCCGCCAGCGGGACGGCCGTGGCGACGGGATCCGGCTCGAACCAGGCCTCGGACAGGATCCGCATCGCGGCGGGAACGCTGGGGCACCAGCGCCGGAGCACCGCGCCGACCAGGTCGCGGATCCCGTCCATCGTCGCGGTCGCGAGCGGTCCGCCCGGGATCACCCGATCGCGGGTCGGGTCGAAGCCGATCGTCGCGAACACGTCGCCCGCCACCGGACGGCGGGTCGCCGCCTCGAGGCGGCCGCCCAGCTCGCGGGTCCAGCCGACCCACATCGCCTCGAACGAGATCAGCGTGCCGTCCTTGTCGAAGACGACGACCTCGATCCCGTCGAGGATCGGATGAAGCGTCACGGGCGGCGGTCCGCGACGAGGGCCGCTGCGCGCCTCAATGTCGACGGGACCCTACGACTCCGCGATCGCCTGCTCGACGACGTCCTCGACGCTCGCGGTCCCTTCGAGGACGAGCGTCGCCTCGACCGGGAACGACACCGTCGCACTCTCGCCGACGGCGGGCGGCGCGAGTGCCGGATCGTTGAACTGGTCGAACGAGAGCGTTGCGTGGTCGCCCAGGCTCAGCCGCGTCCGGACGATCGAGCCGAGGAAGCTGACGTCCTCGACCGTGCCCCGCAGCCGGTTCACTCCGCCGGCCTCGCCCAGCTCGATCGCCTCGGGCCGGAGGGCGACCGTCACGCGTGATCCGCTCGCGGTCTGGACGGGCTTCGAGGCGGTGATCACGTGGTCACCGACCGAGACGGACGTCCCGCCGCCGGCCACCGCGGGCAGCAGGTTGAGGGTGCCCACGAAGGACGCAACGAACGGCGTCGCCGGGAAGTTGTAGATCTCCGGCGGCGGCCCGATCTGCTCGACGCGGCCCTCGCTCATCACGACGACCCGATCGGACAGCGACATCGCCTCCTCCTGGTCGTGGGTGACGTAGACGGTGGTGATCCCGAGCTGGCGCTGGATCGAGCGGATCTCGCGCCGGAGGGCCACCCGGATCTTGGCGTCCAGGGCGGACAGCGGCTCGTCGAGCAGGAGGACCTCGGGCTCGATCGCGAGCGCGCGGGCGAGCGCGACTCGTTGCTGCTGGCCGCCGGACAGCTGGTACGGATAGCGGCCGCCCTTGTCGGGCAGGTTGATCAACTCCAGGAGCTCGCCGACGCGCTTGCGGACCTGGTCCTTGGATCGCTTCCGGATCTTCAACCCGAAGCCGATGTTGTCCGCGACGGTCATGTTCGGGAACAGGGCGTAGGACTGGAAGACCATGCCGACGTTGCGCCGGTTCGCCGGCCGGTAGGTGATGTCCCGGCCGTCGACCGTGATCGTGCCGGCGCTGGGCGTCTCGAACCCGGCGATCATCCGGAGCGTCGTCGTCTTGCCACAGCCGGACGGCCCCAGGAACGAGACGAACTCGCCCTTCTCGGCAGCGAGGTTGAAGTCCTCGACCGCGACGGTCCCACCCGGGAACCGCTTCTGGATGCCCTTGAGGACGAGGAAGCTCATCGGTTCGCGTGCTCCGTCTGCATCAGGTCCATCAGTGCGCCCCGCCGACCTCGACCTGGCCGCCGCCGCGGCCCTGGCTGGTTCGCCCGAGCAGGGCGATGAACGCCATGGCGATCCAGGTCAGGCCGAAGCTGATCAGCGACACCGCTGCCGGCTCGTAGGACTTGTTCTGGCCCAGGTTCTGGAGGTACGGGCCGAACGCGGGGCGGTTGAGGTAGACCGCGATCGTGAACTCGCCGATCACGATCGCGAGGGTCAGGAACGCGCCCGACAGGATCGCGATCCGGAGGTTCGGGAAGATCACCGACCACAGGATCCGGAAGGTGCTCGAGCCCAGGCTCTGGCCCGCCTCGGTGAGCGACTTCACGTCGATCGTCCGGAGGCCGCTGTCCACGGCTCGGTACATGTACGGGAAGGACAGGATCGTGTACGCGGCGACGAGCAGGACATGGTTGCCCTGGTCCGACGCGGCGAGCGGCAACGGGCCCTTGCTGAACGATTTGATCAGCCCGAAGACCATCACGATCGGCGGGATGACGAACGGCATGAGCGTCACGAACTCGACGATCGGGCGGAGCCGCGGCAGCCGCAGGCGGACCCAGTACGCCGTGGGAACGATGATCAGCGTGCTGACGACGATCGTGATCAGCCCGATCGTGAACGAGTAGAGCAGGGTCCCGAAGAACTTCGCGTCCTTGAACGTGTTCGTGAACGCGGCCCACTCGGGCTTGGCCTTCATTGCGAAGTCGAATGTGGCGAGGAGGGGCAGGAAGAAGTAGAGCATCGCGAGGAGGAACACGACCCACGAGATGACCTTGCCGGCACCGAACCGACGCGGGCGCGGAGGCGTGGCCGCCGATGACTGGATCGACGAGAGCGTCTCCCGGGTGCCGAGGCTCGGTCCGCTGAGGGTCATCGCAGCCAGCGCTCCGATCGCCGCTGGAGGATCGAGTACAGGACGATCGACACGCCCATGATCACGACCATGCCCATCGCCATCGCGTAAGCGAGGCCCGGGTTGTGGAGGACGTCACCGCTGATCTGAGCGCCGATCAGGAGCGTGACGAGCGGGATCTGGCCGCTGGTCAGCTGGTAGGCCGTCGCCTGCGCGCCAAAGGCGTTCCCGAACAGGAGAACCGTGCAGCCGAGGATCGAGGGCAGCAGGATCGGCAGCGCGACGTACTGCCAGTACTGGCGGGGGCTGGCGCCCATGTTCTCGGACGCCTCGCGCCACTCCTTCTTCAACCCGTCGATCGCGGGCGCGATGATCAGGACCATGAGCGGCAGCTGGAAGTAGAGGTAGACGATCTCGAGCCCGAGCTTGGACAGGATCTTGAAGCCGAGATCGTTGACGAGGTCGATGTGGAACGTCGACTTCAGCCAGACGGTCACGAGGCCCAGGTTGCCCACCGTGAACAGGAAGGCGAGGGCGAGCGGGATGCCGGCGAAGTTCGAGGCCACGCCCGAGAACGTCATCATGAACGTCCGCAGGAACTTCGGGAGCCCGCCCAGGATCACGGCATAGGCCAGAAGCAGCCCGAAGACGGCCCCCATGATCGCCGTCACGAGGCTGATCTCGATGCTGTTCGAGAACGCCCGAGCCACGGTCGGGGTCGTCAGGTCGGCGTAGTTGCCGAGGGTGAGGGCGTTCCCGTTCGCGCTGTCCTGGAAGCTCCCGAGGATCAGGAACCCCACGGGGAAGACCAGGAACACCAGGGTGAACAGGAAGAACGGCAGGACGCCCAGGAACGACCAGCTGAAGCGACGACGAGCCGGGCGCGCCATCGACGCGCCCGGCTCGCTGATCGTGGCCACGTCAGCGGTCACGATGTCCTCACTGGATCGAACGGACGGCTACTTGACGTCCGCGCCGACGACCGAGTCCCAGTTCTTGGTGATCAGGTCGGTCGCCTTGTTCAGCTGGTCGAGGGTCGGGAAGACGGCGCCCGACGTATCCGGCAGCGTCGCCGCCAGGTCGGCCGGGATCTTGCCCGCCGCGTTCATCGCCTCGTAGCGGATGGGGTTGCAGAAGCCTTTGAGCCAGAGCAGCTGGCCCTCGTCGCTGTAGAGGTACTCCATCCACAGCTTCGCGGCGTTCGGGTGCGGCGCGAAGGCGCTGATCGCCTGGACATAGACGCCGGCGAAGCGGCCCGAGGCCGGAACGGTCACGTCGATCTCGGGGTTGCCGTTCGCGTCCTTCTTGTGCTGGAGCGCGTTGTACGTCCAGCGGATCGTGATCGGCGTGGCGCCCTGGTCGATCGTGCCCGGTTTGGCAATCGTCGGGACGAGGTTCCCGGCGTCGTTGAGCTGCTTGAAGAAGTCGAGGCCCTTCTGGGCGTCATCGAGCGAGCCACCGTTGGCGAGGCCGGCCGCGTAGACCGTCTGGATCGCCTGGTTGCTGACGCGCGGGTCGCCGGAGAGGGCGATCTGGTTCTTGTGCGACGGGTCGAGGAGGTCCTTCCAGTCGGCCGGCGGGGTCGGGACGACGGCCTTGTTCGTCTCGAACGCGAGCACGCCGTAGTAGTCGCCGTACCAGGAGCCGTCGGCGTCCTTGGCGGTGTCGGGGATGTCGTCCCAGGTGGAGACCTTGTAGGGCGCGATCAGGCCATCGGTCTTGGCCTGCGGACCGAACGACAGCCCGACGTCGATGACGTCCGGCGCCTGCGGGCCCTTGTTGTCCTTGTTCGCCTTGATGGCCTCGACCTCGTCGCCGGAGCCGGCGTCGGGGTTCAGCTCGTTGATCGGGATCCCGTACTTTGCGGTGAAGCCGGTGATGACCTCGCCGTAGTTGCACCAGCTGTGGGGCAGCGCGATCGTCGTGAGGCCGCCTTCGGCCTTCGCGTCGGCGATCAGCTTGTCCATGTTGCCGCCGGCGGCCTCCGAACCGGTCGCGGCCGACGCCGGGGCGCTGGCCCCGCCGCCGGTCGACGGTGCGGCAGCGGACGAGCTCGGCGACTGGGTGGCGCCGCCACCGCTGCAGGCCGAGACGACGATCGCGGCCATCGCGAACGGCGCCGCGAGCCGGAAGAACGACTGCTTCGTGGTCAAAATCCGATCTCCTCTGGTTCCGGATGGGTGACGGGGAATCCGAAGGACGTGGTGCCGCTCCATGCGGCGGCCGGCGCGACCCGATCTCTCCTCCTGTGGCGATCGCGCTCGTCGTGGCGGCGGACGATCCATGCGCTCGCACGCGTGCCAGTCGCGCGCATTTGACTGCCGCCGGGGACACTCCGTCAAGAGTGTGACGGTTTCGGGAACGCCCTGTCGAGATTCTCCGCGGTAGTCGCGGCCGGCACCGGCGGCCCTCGGTCAGCCCGTCGGGAGGCCCGGACCCGCCGATTCCCGCACCGACTGTCACGACCCGTGGCGACGCCGGCGTTCCCGCTGAAGCGGAAGACCGGCGGAGCGTGCACGCCCCGCCGGTCCTGGTCGAGCTAGCGCGCGCGGACGATCAGGATCCGGGGATCCAGGCCTTCCACTTCGCCTCGTTCGCGTCGACCCACTTCTTGCCCGCGTCGTCGTGGGACATGCCCGAGTTGATGTCGGCCGCCACGGAGTTCTGGTCCTCGTTCGTCCAGCTGAAGTTCTTCACGAGCGTGTACGCCGCGCCGCCGTTGTCGACGAACTTCTGGCTGACCACCTTGTTCAGGATGTAGTCCGGATAGTCGCAGGCGACCTTCTTGGGGTCGGCGTCGCAGCCGTCCGTGTAAGGCGGAAGCTTCACGCGGACGAGGGGCACCTCGGCGAGGAACCACTGCGGCTCGTAGAAGTAGCCGATCAGCCAGGTCTTGTTCTTCTCCGCCGCCCGGAACGCTTCGATCAGCGCGCTCTCACTCCCGGCGTAGACGACCTTGAAGTTCAGGTTGAGGTTCGTCACCAGCGCCTCGTCGTTGGTCACGAAGGTCGGGTCACCGTCGAGGAACTGGCCCTTGTCGCCGGACTCGGTCGTCTTGAACTGATCCGCGTACTTGTTCAGGTTGTTCCAGTCCAGGATGTCGGGGTGCGCCGTGGCGAGCCACGGCGGGACGTACCAGCCGATGATCCCCTTGTTGCCGGTCGGCCCGGCATCCTGGGCGACCTTCTTGTCGGTGATGTACGTCTTGGCCAGGTCGGCGTGGCCCCAGTTCTCGAGCACCACGTCCACGTCGCCGCTCTCGAAGCCCTGCCAGGAGATCTCTTCCTTCAGGTTCTTCTCCGTGACGGTTCCGCCGAGCTTCGACTTGATCAGATAGCCCACCACCGCGGCGTCGGCCTCGTAGCCGACCCACGGGTTGATGGCGATGTTGACGTTGCCGACGGCGCCGCCGCCTCCGCCGCTCGCCGCCGGCGCACTGGCGCCGCCGCCGGTGCTCGACGCGGGCGAGGTCGTCGCGCCGCTTCGGCTGCTGCATGCGCCGAGGACGACAACCGCGATCGCGATCATCGCACCGAGGCGCAGGAGCGGGCTGGTGGATCTCCTCACGTTGCTCCTCCTGTCTCCGGCCGGCTCGCCGACTGGTCGAACCGGCTGGTGCGCCGTCCGGCGTCCGCCGTGCGCATCGGCGGCCCTTGCGCTCGCGCATGATGCGCCATCGACGGCGGGCTCGTCTCGATGGGCGCGTCGTCCCGAGCCTCGGTCCGCCCTCTCGATGTGGCGTCGCTCGGGATCAGCCGGCCGCCCGCCGCAGCCGCGGCCGGCTGCCCGCGCCCTGGGTGATCCGGTCGAGCATGATCCCGAGGAGGACGATCGAGATCGCGGCGGCCAGGCCCTTCCCGTAGTCCTCGCTCTGGGCGAACCCTGCGATCACGTCGTAGCCGAGCGCGCCGGCGCCCACGAGCGCGCCAACGACGACCATCGCCAGGACCATGACGATGCCCTGGTTGACCGCGAGCAGCAGGGCCGGCGCGGAGGCCGGCAGGCGGACCTTCGTCAGGAGCTGGCGTTCCGTCGCGCCGGCCGCGGTCCCCGCCTCGATGAGGGTCGGTGGAACCGATCGGAGACCGGCCTCGACCAGCCGGATGACCGGCGGCACCGCGTAGATCAGTGCGGCGAAGATGCCGGTGAAGCGGGTGGCCTGGAAGAGGGCGACCGCCGGCAGGAGGTAGACGAACGAAGGCATCGTCTGGAAGAAGTCGAGGATCGGTCGCAGGGTGGCGGAGAACCAGCGACTCCGGGCCGCGAGGATTCCCAGGACGACCCCGATGACGAGCGATGCGAGGATCGCGACGAGCACGCTGGCGAGCGTCACCATCGAGTCCTCCCACAACCCCATCAGGGCGACGACGATGAGCGTCACGCCCGCGATCACCGCAGGTCGGACACCCGACAGGATCCAGCCCAGGACCACGGCGAAGGCGGTCACGAGCCACCACGGGCTCGAGGTCAGGATGCCCTGGAACGGGTTCAGCAGGACGACCGTGAAGACCGTCCGGATCGTGTCCGTGATCGAGGTGAGGTTGTCCTTGATCCAGTCGACCGCGTCGTTGACGCCCCCGGCCAGCGAGATCGCGATCGACGACGGGAAGGAGGGGTCGATCTGGAGACTGATCGCCACGGAGGCGATCGCGATCGCGGCCCCGATCCCCAGCCGGATCCGGCGCGCCCGACGCTCGGCCGCCCGGTCGACGACGGCGTTCGTCCTGACCTCGGCCTGGACGCTCAATCGTTCCGTGAGGCGGTCCAGGACGATCGCGAGGATGACCACGGCGATCCCCGCCTCGAAGGCCGCGCCGACGCGGCCCCCCGACAGGGCCCGATAGATGGGGACCCCGAGGCCGGGGGCGTCGATCAGGACGGTGATCACCACCATCCCAAGGGCGAGCATGATCGTCTGGTTGACCGCCAGGGCGATGACGCGCCGCGCGAGCGGCAGCTGGACCTTGCGGAGGAGCTGCCAGCCGGTCGCGCCCAGGGACGACGCCGCCTCAACCGTCGTCGCGGGCACGCGCCGGATGCCCAGCGCGGTGATCCGGATCGCGGCGGGCATCGCGTAGATCAACGTGGCGATCACCGCCGCTCCTGCGCCGATCCCGAAGAACAGGGTGAGCGGGGCGAGATATGCGAACGCGGGCATGATCTGCATCACGTCGAGGATCGGCGTGATCGCGGCGTTGAACCGGCGATTCCGGGCCGCCACGATCCCGAGCGGGATCCCGATCGCAAGCGACAGGATCACGGCGGCCGCGGTCAGCCCGAGGGTGGCCATGCTCAGGTCCCACAGGCCGAGCGCGCCCACGGCCATCAGCCCGGCCAGGGCGAGGAGCGCCAGGCGCCAGCCACCGGTCAGCCATCCGACGGCGGCCGCCAGCCCGATCACGCCGAGCCAGCCGACATAGCGGAGCGTGTCGATGATCCCGCTGGCGAGGGCGCCCACCGGGCCCTTCAGCGCGCCGATCGCCTCGAGCAGCGCCGGCCGGTCGTCGCGGATCGTGTTGCGCGCTTCGGTCAGGGTCCGGAAGACGGGCGAATCCTCCCTGATCGGGAGAGTGCCCGACCCGCGGAAGATCAGGTACAGGACGATCGCGCCGCCGAGCAGCAGGAGCAAGGCGATCCGGCGGCTCTCGCGCGGATCGACCCGCCACCGCATCGGCAGCGAGATCGCGGTCATCGATCGGGAGCGGGCGGGACGGGATTCACCGCGGAGTCCGCGAGCAGCGTGGCGGCACCGTCGAAGACGTCGTCGACGGCTCCGACCCGGCCGCGGGCAATCGGCGGTCCGCTCCGGCCGTCCGTCGTCCCCGAACCGCCGTGGAACTCGTCGCCCGCGACCGCTTCGAGGATCTGCGCCCGGTCGACCACGCCCAGGAGCTGCCCGTCGTCGACCACCCGGATCGGCTTGTCGGACTCGACGACCGCCCGGACCGCCGTCCGGATCACCGTGTCCGGCCCGAACACCGGCCCGTCCACGGGGTCGTCGGCCGTCGGCGCGCGCATCACCCATCGGAGGGTCAGGACGTGGCTCTTCGGGATGTCGCGCACGAAGTCCGCAACGTACTCGTCGGCCGGGCGCGCGACGAGCTCCTCGGGCTTGCCGATCTGCACGATCTTCCCGCCCCGCATGATCATCACGTGGTCGCCGAGCTTGAGAGCCTCGGCGAGGTCGTGGGTGATGAAGACCATCGTCTTCTTCAGGTCGCGATGGAGGCGGATCACCTCGTTCTGCATGTCGCGCCGGATCAGCGGATCCAAGGCGCTGAACGGCTCGTCGAGGAGCATCACCTCGGGGTCGCTCGCGAGGGCGCGGGCGAGACCCACTCGCTGCTGCTGGCCGCCCGACAGCTGGTCCGGGTAGCGGTCGGCCATCCCATCGAGCCCCACGAGGCCCAGCATCTCGCCGGCCCGCGCCAGGCGGTCGCCTTTCCGCTCACCGCGCAGCTCCAGGCCGAACGCGATGTTCTCGAGCACGCGCCGATGGGGGAGCAGCCCGAAGTTCTGGAAGACCATCGAGAAGCGCCGCCGGCGGAGCTCACGGAGCCGTTCCTGCGACGCCTTGCGGATGTCCTCGCCGTCGAGCGCGACCTGACCCAGGGTCGGCTCGATGAGCCGGGTGAGGCACCGGACGAGCGTCGACTTGCCCGAGCCGGACAGGCCCATCACGACGAAGACCTCGCCGGGCTCGACGTCGAAGCTGACGTCCTGGACCGCGATCGTGCCGCCGTGCCGCCTGACGGTCTCCTCGACCGCGTCGGCGGTGGGTGCGGTTCCGCCGCCTCGGGTGAGCCTCGCCTCCGCGGGGCCGAAGACCTTCCAGAGCCCGCGGACCTCGATCGTGCTTCGCTGGCCGTCGGCGCCGCTCGACGTCGGCACCGCGGCCGCGGTCGAGGACGCGGGGGACGGCTCGGCGACAGAGGTCACGGCGGGCTCCTCCTGGTGACGCGACGCGTGGCGCGGACGGTACACCTTCGGGCCTTCCGCAGGCACCTCGGCGCGGCTCCGACGGCCGCCGGTCGGGCGGTAGGATGTGCGCCCGGAACCGGCGCCTCGCCGGGGTCCGGCCCGCGCCGCGGAGGGCAGCTCGGCGCGGCACCCAGTGCACGGTGGAGATTCGACATGAGCTCACTCCCGACGCGGGCGCGCGTCGTCATCATCGGGGCCGGGATCGTCGGCAACAGCATGGCCTGGCACCTGGCCCGGCTCGGCTGGCGCGACATCGTCCTCCTCGACAAGGGCGTCCTCCCGAACCCGGGCGGGTCGACCGGCCATGCCTCGAACTTCATCTTCCTCGTCGACCACTCGAAGGAGATGGCGGCATTCACGATCGAGAGCGCCCGCCAGTACCGCGAGCTCGGCGTCTACAGCGAGACCGGCGGGATCGAGGTCGCGCGCACGCCGGAGCGGATGGACGAGCTGAAGCGCCGGATGGCCTCCGCGCTGGCGTGGGGCGTCGAAGGCGGCCGGCTGCTCACGCCGGCGGAGATCAAGGAGAAGGTCCCGTTCATCGACGAGTCCGTGATCCTGGGCGGCTTCTTCACCCCGGGCGTGGGCGTGGTCGATTCCCTCCAGGCGGGGACGCTCATGCGCGAGAAGGCCCAGGCCCTCGGAGCCCTGACCGTCGCGGCGAGCGTCGAGGTGACCGGGATCGACGTGGAGGGCGGCGCGGTCCGCCGCGTCCACACCGACAGCGGCTCGATCGAGACCGAGGTCGTCGTGATCGCCTGCGGCGTGTGGAGCCCGCGGATCGCGAAGATGGCCGGCGCCTCGATCCCGCTGACGCCGGCCGTCCACCAGATGATCGACATCGGGCCGGTCGAGCAGTTCGAGCACACGACCGGCGACGTCGGCTTCCCGATCGTCCGCGACATGGACACCAACATGTACGAGCGGCAGCACGGAACGGGCTTCGAGATCGGCTCGTACGCCCACCGGGCGATCCTCATGGACGCCGACGACATCCCCTCGATCGCCGCCTCCGCGCTGTCCCCGACGATGCTCCCCTTCACGCAGGAGGACTTCGATCCGCAGCTCGAGGACTCGCTGGAGCTGTTCCCGGAGATCGTCGGCGACGAGCGCGCCGGCGTGAAGCTCGCGATCAACGGCCTCCTGTCGCTCACCCCGGACGGCAACCCGATCATCGGCGAGACGCCGGAGGTGAAGAACCTCTGGTCCGTGGCGGCGGTCTGGATCAAGGAGGCACCGGGGATCGCGAAGACCGTCGCCGAGTGGATGACGAACGGTGCGCCCGAGATCGATCCGCACGGCTCGGACATCGCGCGCTTCTACGGCCACCACCACACGGCCCAGCACATCGCGGCGCGGACGACCGAGGGCTACAACAAGACCTACGGCATCGTCCACCCGATGGAGCAGTGGGCCTCGAACCGGCCGATCCGGCTGTCGCCCGCATACGACCGCCAGCGCGAGCTGCAGGCCGAGTTCTTCGAGGCTGCCGGCTGGGAGCGCCCGTTCTGGTACGGCGCGAACGAGGGCCTGCTCGCCGAGTACGGCGACCGCGTCATGCCCCGGCTGGCCGAGTGGGAGTCGCGCTGGTGGTCGCCGATCATCAACGCCGAGCATCTCGCGATGCGCGACCGGGCCGGGCTGGTCGACCTGTCGGCCTTCGCGATCTTCGACGTCACGGGCCCCGGCGCGCTGGCCGCCCTCGAGCGGCTGTGCGTGAACAAGGTCGACGTCGCGGTCGGCCGGACCGTCTACACCCCGCTCCTGAACGCCGCGGGCGGGATCCTCGCCGACCTGACGATCATGCGCCTGGGCGAGGAGCATTTCCGGGTGGTGACCGGCGGCGGGATGGGCATGCGCGATCGGAAGATCTTCGAGGACGGGATGCCCGCCGACGGGAGCGCCCAGGTCCACGACGTCACGAACGCCTACACGACGTTCGGGCTGTGGGGGCCGCGGGCTCGCGATATTCTCGGCGCCGCGTCCGACGGCAGGGCCGACATCAGCCACAAGGGCTTCCCGTTCCTGAGCTCCAAGGCGGTCGTGGTCGACGGGGTCCAGACGCTCGCGTCGCGGATCAGCTACGTGGGCGAGCTCGGCTGGGAGATCTACGTCCCGATCGAGCAGGGGCTCCGGGTCTGGGATGCGCTGTGGCGGGCCGGTCAGTCGCACGGGATGGTGCCGGTGGGGATCGGGACGTACGCGGTGACGTCCCGCCTCGAGAAGGGCTATCGCGCTCACGGCGCCGAGCTCGAGCTCGACTTCGATCTCGTGGAGGCCGGCATGGCTCGACCGAGCCTCAAGGACGCCGACTTCGTGGGCCGGGCCGCCTATGAGCGGCAGCGCGCGGCCGAGCCGGCCGCGATCCTGTGCACGCTGACCGTGGACGACCCGACGTCCGCGACCGGGGTGAAGCGCTACATGCTGGGCCGCGAGCCGATCCTGACCGTCGATGGCGAGCGGATCGTCGATGCCAAAGGCCGCGGCTCGTACGTCACCTCGGCCGGTTCGGGCCCTTCGGTTGGCAGGCACCTCCTGATGGCCTACCTGCCGCCTGACCACGCGAAGGAGGGCACGCCGCTGCTCGTCGAGTACTTCGGCGAGCGCTACCCGGTGACCGTCGCCGTTGCCGGATCGACCCCCCTGTTCGATCCCGAGAACGCCCGAATCCGCTCGTGAACATCCTGGTCTGCGTCAAGCGTGTCCCGGCGACCGGCGGACGGATCCTGCTGACCGAAGACGGCTCCGAGATCGACACCCGCCATCTCGGCTTCACGATCAGCCCGCACGAGGAGTGCGCGGTCGAGGAGGCGGTCCGGATCGTCGAGGCACAGGGCGGGTCCTCGACCGTCCTGACCCTGGGGCCGCCAGGGGCCGAGGAACAGCTCCGCGACGCGATGGCGGTCGGCATCGAGCGATCCATCCTCCTCGAGACGGACGGCCGCGACTGGGACCCGATCGCGACGGCCGGGGCGATCACGGCGGCGATCGCCGACCAGGAGGCAGCGAACGGTCCGTTCGACCTGATCCTGTTCGGCAACGAGTCGGCCGACAGTGGCGGATTCCAGGTGGGGATCCGGGTCGCCCATTCGCTCGGGCGGCCATGCGTCACCGGGGCGAAGGCGATCGATCTCGGCGACGGCCGGATCACGGCTCGGCGCGAGGCGGGCGACGGAGGCTGGGAGTCCTTCGACGTCCCGCTGCCCGCGGTGGTCAGCGTCAAGGAAGGCCTGAATCTCCCGCGCTACCCATCGGTGCCGGGGCGCCTCCGAGCGAAGAAGAAGGAGCTCCAGCGATCCAGCCCGACGTGGGCTGCCGGTGGGCTCGAGAAGATCGCCCTTCGTCTTCCGCAGACCGAGACGACGCAGGCCACCGTCGTGGGCCTCGGCGCCGACGCGGCGCCCGCGGTCGTCGACCTGCTCGATCGGCTGGGGGTCCTGGGCGGATGAGCCGGCCGGTCGTCGCATTGGTCGCCATCGGCGATGCCGGGCCCGACCGGGCGTCTCTCCAGGCGCTGACCTTCGCCCGCGCGATCGCGACCGCCCTGGGCGTGGGACTCGACGCGATCGTCGTCGGCGACTCGGCCGTCGAACCGAAGCCGGCGGCGCTGGCCGGTCGCGGCGTGACGACCGCGCTCGTCGTGGACCACCCGACCCTCACGAGCGATCATCCCGACGGCTGGGCCGCGGCCGTCGCCGCCCTCGTTCACGAACGCTACGAGGCGGTCGTGGGGATCGGCACGGAGCGCGGCAACGATCTGCTCGGGCGTGTGGGGGCGCGGTTGGGTCTGCCGGTCGCGGCCAACTGCCTGACGGTCGAGCCCGGCGACCGCTACCGGGTCGCGCGCCAGCGCTGGGCCGGCAGTCTGATCGAGGATGCCTGGCTCGACGCTCCGCAGAAGATCCTCACCGTCGCTCCGAACACCGTGACGGTTCCGGCCGCGGACGCCTCGGCGGCGCCGGCGCTCGAGCACGTCAGCGTGAGCCTGACCGAGCGGGACCTGGAGCTTCGCGTCACGAGCCGTGAGGCACCGGCCCGCGGATCGATCTCCCTCGGCGACGCCAGGGTCGTCGTCGGCGGCGGGCGCGGGGTGGGTTCGACCGACGGCTTCGGGGACCTCGAGGACCTCGCGACGTTGCTCGGCGGCGCGGTCGGCGGGTCGCGCGTCGTGACGAGCGCTGGGTGGCGGCCACACGCGGACCAGATCGGCCAGACCGGCCTCCGGATCGCCCCGGAGATCTACATCGCCTGCGGGATCAGCGGCGCGATCCAGCACATCGTCGGCTGCAAGGCGGCCAAGCACATCCTGGCGATCAACACCGACCCGGACGCGCCGATCATGGGCGTCGCCGACTACGCGGTGATCGGCGACCTCCACACGGTCGTCCCGGCGATCTCGGCGGAGGTCCGCAGGCGCCGCGGCGGCTGACGGACCGGTCGCAACCGCCCGGACGCGGGGCCTCAGCCGCCGCGGTCGAGCCGGTGACGCGCGACGAACGCCGCCGCTTGAGCCCGTCGCTCGAGGTTGAGCTTCGCCAGGATCGACGACACGTAGTTCTTCACCGTCTTGTCCGACAGGAAGATCTCGTTCGCGATCGTCTTGTTCGTCTTGCCCTCCGCGACCAGGAGAAGGATCTTCCGCTCCTGGGCCGTGAGCCCGGCCAGCTCGTCGTGCTGCTCGCCGCTCGCGATCTGGCGGACGCGGGCCAGGACCCGCTCGGTCACCGCCGGATCGAGGAGCGACTCGCCCCGGCCCACCGACTCGAGCGCGGCGATCAGGTCTCGGGCGCGGATCTGCTTCAGGAGGTAGCCGCTCGCCCCGGCGACGATCGCCGACAGGACCGCCTCATCGTCCGGGAACGACGTGAGCATGATCACCCGGGTGTCCGGCAGCTCGGCCCGGATCTCGCGGCAGGCCTCCACCCCGGAGCCGTCCGGCAACCGGACGTCCATCACGACGATGTCCGGCTCGTGGCGGCGTGCCTCGGCGAGCGCCTCCTCGACCGAACCGGCCTCGGCCACGACCTGGAAGTTGGGCCGCCGGCCCAGGAGCGCCACCAGCCCCTGGCGCACGACCTCGTGGTCGTCGACGATCAGGAGGCGGTAGGGCCGGCTGGCCGAGCCGCGGGGCGGGATGTCGTGGTCGTCGGTCATCGGTCCTGCTCGGTGTCCTCGCTCGGTTCCTTGAGGGGCAGCTCCACGATCACCCGGGTGCCGGATCCGGGCGTGCTCCGGATCTCGAGGCGACCGCCGATCGCGGTCGCGCGCGCCCGCATGTTCGCGAGCCCATGATGCCGTGGGCCGGGGTCGTGTGACACGTCGAAGCCCACGCCGTCGTCGGCGATGTCGAGGGTGGGCACGCCGTCGAGCACCGTGAGGGCCAGGATGATCCGGGCGGCCCGGCCGTGGCGGACGGCGTTGCTGAGGGCTTCGCGGACGAGATTCAGGAGCTCGGCGCCCGCGACCTCGTCGAAGCCGGGATCGGCGGCGGCCTCGAGCTCGGTGGTGACGTCGACGAGCCCGCCGTGGCGGACCTCCTCGGCGAGGGCCGCCAGGCCTGCCAGGACCTGGGTCCCGTCGACGGCCTCCGGACGCAGGCCGTAGATGAAGTTGCGGATGTCGCGGATCGCGAGGTTGATCGACTCGATCGCGCCGTCGACACGGAGGGCGGCCTCGTCGGGCTCGTCGCCCATCAGCTCGGGCACGTCCTCGAGCGACAGACCGACCGCGTAGAGCGACTGGATGATCCCGTCGTGGAGGTCGCGGCCGATCCGGTCGCGCTCCTCGGCGATCGCGAGGCGGCCCGCCTGGGCATGGAGACGCGCGTTGTCGATCGCGATCCCGGCGTGGCCGGCGAAGATCTCGACGAGCTGCTGATCGGTCGGCGAGAACTCCCGGGCGCCGCGCTTGTCGGTGAGGTAGAGGTTGCCGATCGAGACGCCCTTCGCGGTCACCGGCACACCGAGGAACGACGTCATCGGCGGGTGGTTCGGCGGGAAGCCCGACGAATCGGGATGGTCCGCGATCGACGGGATCCGGTACGAGCGGCCCTCGCGGATGATCAGCCCGAGGAGCCCCCGACCGCGAGGCGGGGCGCCGATGAGGGCCCGCCCGTGGGGGTCGATCCCGGTCGTGATGAACCGCTCGATCCGGCCGTCCAGGCCGACGATCCCGAGCGCCGCGTACTCGGCGTCGACGAGCTCGCGGACCCGGTCGACGATCAGCTGGAGGACGTCCTCCACGGCCAGGACGCCGGCGATCGCCCGCGCCGCCTCGTCGACCGCGGCGAGCGCCGCGGCCTCGGGAACGATCGGAGACTCGTCCAGCTGGGTCATCGCCTGCAGCCTACCCGCCCGACGCGTGTCGTGACGTGCGGACCCCGTCCACGGGCCATCCGGCCCTGCGACCTGCCGGGGTCGAACCCCGATCCTGCCGACATGGCTCCGCAGCTCATGCCCACATCTCCCGCCGAGTCGCCGGCGTTCGGCGCCGGGCCGATCGTCCTCGGCACCGAGTTCGGCGCCGTGTCGGCCGCCGCCGAGCGGGTCGCGATCCGCCACGCCCGGCGCGACGGCGTGCCGCTCGTCATCGTCCATGCCATCGACCCCGGCCGCCTGCGCGGTGCCGGAGGCCTCTTCCGCCAACGGATCGACCAGGTCCGGGCCAGTCGCGAGCTGGCGGCCCGGGCGCTCGTCGATCGCGTCCGGTCCGCCGGCGTGGAGTGCCAGCTCCTGATCTGGGACGGCGACCCCGCCACGTGCGTCCTCGACGCCGCCCGGGCGGAGGGCGCATCTCGGATCGTCATCGGCTCCCATGGTCGCGGCCGCATCGGCCGGGCCATCGTCGGCAGCGTCTCCGCGGCGGTCTCGGACCGGGCGACCTGCCCGGTCGACATCGTCCGCGACGGCTGGGACGAGCAGATCCTCGAACCCGCCCCCAGCTGACGGATCCGTCCGGTGATGCCGGACGTCGGCGGAGTGGCCGCCGCTACGGGGTTCGCCACGGGCTGAGCCGCTGCTACGATCGGCGGCCATGGCGGAACGGCCCTGGGATTACGTGATCGTCGGCGGCGGCAGCGCGGGCAGCGTGCTGGCGAACCGGCTGTCGGCCGATCCCTCGACGCGCGTCCTCGTCCTCGAGGCGGGCCGCTCCGACTGGCGGATCGATCCGTTCATCCACATGCCGGCGGCCCTGACGTTCCCGATCGGGAGTCGCTTCTACGACTGGGGCTACGAGTCGGAGCCCGAGCCGTTCCTGGGTGGTCGTCGGATCTACCACGCCCGGGGCAAGGTCCTGGGCGGCTCCAGCTCGATCAACGGGATGATCTTCCAGCGCGGCAACCCGCTCGATTACGAGCGGTGGGCGGCCGATGCCGGGATGGCGACGTGGGACTTCGCCCACTGCCTGCCGTACTTCAAGCGGATGGAGGACTGCACGGCCGCGGCACCGGGCGATCGCTGGCGCGGCCACGGCGGTCCGCTCGGCCTGGAGCGTGGCCCCGCCACGAGCCCACTGTTCCAGGCGTGGTTCCGTGCCGCCGAGGAGGCGGGCTACCCGCGCACGGCCGACGTCAATGGCTATCGCCAGGAGGGCGTTGCGCCGTTCGACCGGAACATCCGCCACGGCCGCCGGCTGAGCGCCGCGCGCGCGTACCTCCACCCGATCCTTCGCCGCCGGCGCAACCTCCGCGTCCGGACGTCGACGCTCGTGACCGCCCTCCATCTCGACGGGACGCGGGTCACCGGGGTCGAGATCGAGCGGCACGGCGGGGGAACCGAGACGATCCGGGCCGGGGAGGTGATCCTGTGCGGCGGCGCGTTCAACACCCCGCAGCTGCTCCAGCTGACCGGGATCGGACCGGCGGGGCTGCTGGAGGGGCTCGGGATCCCGGTCGTCGCCGACCTGCCGGGCGTCGGCGAGCACCTCCAGGACCATCTCGAGGTCTACATCCAGTACGGCTCGAGCCAGCCCGTCTCGATGCAGCCGGCGGCGACGGAGCTCTGGCGACGGCCGTTCATCGGCGCCCAGTGGCTGTTCCTCCGCAGCGGGCCCGGGGCGACGAACCATTTCGAGGGCGGCGGGTTCGTCCGCTCGAACGAAGACGTGGCCTACCCGAACCTGATGTTCCACTTCCTGCCGATCGCGATCCGCTACGACGGCACGCCGGCGCCCAGCAAGCACGGCTATCAGGTCCACGTCGGGCCGATGTATTCCGACGCCCGGGGCTCGCTCCGGATCCGCTCGAGGGATCCGCACGAGCACCCGGCCATCCAGTTCAACTACCTGTCCACGGACCAGGACCGTCGCGAATGGATCGAGTCGATCCGGGTCGCCCGGCGGATCCTCAACCAGCCGGCATTCGCGCCGTACTCGACCGGCGAGCTGTCACCGGGCGCGGCCGTGGAGACCGACGAGGACATCCTGGGCTGGGTCGCCCGCGACGCCGAGACCGCGCTCCACCCGTCGTGCACGGCTCGGATGGGCGTCGACCGCGAGTCGGTCGTGGACCCGCTGACGATGCGGGTCCACGGGCTGGACGGCCTGCGCGCGGTCGACGCGAGCGTCATGCCCTACGTGACGAACGGGAACATCTACGCGCCGGTGATGATGCTCGCGGAGAAGGCGGCCGATCTGATCGCGGGCAACACGCCGCTTCCCGCGGAGCCCATCCCGTTCTACCGGCACGGAGCCGGAATGTCGCTCGATGATCCCTCACGCATGACCGAATCTGCGTCGTAGCGACTCCGCGCGTCCCGCCGAGATTCGCGGCGTAGGATGTCGCCGAGGCCGAACCGCCGCTCCCGGCTGCTCCGCCTTCGCTCGGTGGAGGCCGGCATGCTGGCGACGGCGGCGAAACAGTGGTGGGTCCTGGTCCTGCAGGGCGTCCTCGGGATCGCCTTCGGGATCCTGGCGATCCTCAACCCGGCGATCACGCTCGTGACGCTCGCCCTCGTGTTCGGGGTGTGGGCCCTGATCTCGGGGGCGGCGCAGCTGGCCGAAGGGTGGCGCGTCGCCGAGCACCGGGGCAGATCCTGGCCGTTCGCCTTGAGCGGGATCGTCTCGATCGTCGCGGGCGTCCTCGCGATCATCTTCCCGCCCGCCGCGATCTCCGGACTCCTCCTGTTCCTCGGGGTCTGGCTCGTCGTCAGCGGCCTGAGCGAGGCGTATGCGGCCTACCACATCCGGCGCGAGATCGACAACGAGTGGATCCTCGCCCTGGGCGGCATCGCCCGGGCGATCCTGGGGGTCGTCATCCTCGTTGCGCCGGTCGTGGGCGTGATCCTCACGGTCACCGCGATCTCCTGGTTCGCGATCCTCGGCGGGCTGATGGCGATCGGCCTGGGCTGGCGGCTGCGCCGGCTCCACGGGACGATGGGCGGGATGCGCGGCAGCGCCGCCGCCTGAGGACGCCGGAGCGCGCGACCCAGCCAGCCCCGGTCAGCTCCGCGCAGCTCCCTGGCGGAGCGACCGGGCCACCCGGTTGGCCGTCATCGTGACGTGGAGGCCGAGCGCGGCATCTCGACCCGGCGGCGGGAAGCGGTACGAGGGGCCGTGAATGTGGACGGCCGCGATGACCTCTCCGGATGCGTCGGCGATGCCGGCGGCGACCGATGAGATGCCGTCGGCGAACTCGTCGTGGACCCAGGCGTAGCCGGCCAGGGCGACCGCCCGGAGGCGTTCGCGGATCACGTCGGGATCGGTCGTGGTCCGTGGCGTGAGGGCGAGGAGCGGGCCGGCGAGATAGCGCTCGACCGCGGCGGCCGGCCGGTGGGCGAGGAACACCAATCCCGACGAGACCGCGTGGAGCGGCACCCGCGAGCCGGTCCAGTCCCGGACGCCGACCGGGTTCGGCGTGTCGACCTGGTCCACGTAATGGACCTCGTGCTCCTCGGGGACGGACAGTCCGGCGGCTTCGCCCACGGACAGGGCGAGCTCCGCGAGATGGGGCCGCGCGACCTCGGCGACCGTTCGCGTCGCGCCCAGTCCCGCGGCCAACCGCTCGATCCGCGGGCCCAGCCGGTAGCGGGTGTCGCCCGGGACCTGCTCGACGGCGCCCTCCCGGGCGAGGCTCTGGAGCATCCGGGCGGCCGTGGACTTGGGCAGCTCGACCCGGTCGGCCACCTCGGTGACGCCGCTGGGGCCGTCGGTCAACGCTCCGAGCACGGCGAAGGCTCGCTCGATGGACTGGACTCTGGACACGCCACTCCCCGTCGGCTAGATTCGGCGCCTGCGTTCCATCATACGGCACTGTTCCACGATGTGGAACCGTTGCGTGCCGTTGGATGATCGTCTCCGGGCAAGGCGACCAGGGAGCACCAGACGTGGCCGACTACGAAGAGATCGATCTCAACGCACTGAGTGACGACGAGCTCGTCGAGCAGATGCACAACGATCTGTACGACGGGATGAAGGAAGAGATCGTCGAGGGGACGAACATCCTGCTCGGCCGAGGCTTCACCGCCACGAAGGTCCTCGACGACGCCCTCGTCGCCGGGATGAAGATCGTCGGGATCGACTTCCGGGACGGGATCCTGTTCGTGCCCGAGGTCCTCCTCGCGGCGAACGCGATGAAGGCCGGGATGGAGATTCTCCGCCCGCTCCTCGCCGAGACCGGCGCCGAGCCCGTGGGCAAGGTCGTGATCGGGACGGTCAAGGGCGACATCCACGACATCGGCAAGAACCTTGTCGGGATGATGCTCGAGGGAGCCGGTTTCGAGGTCGTCGACCTCGGGATCAACACGGACGCCGACAAGTTCATCGCCGCCCTCGAGCAGCACAAGCCCGACATCCTCGGGATGAGCGCCCTCCTGACGACGACGATGCCGTACATGAAGGTCGTGATCCAGACCCTCAAGGATCGTGGGATCCGCGACGACTACATCGTCCTGGTGGGCGGTGCGCCGCTCAACGAGGAGTTCGGGATGGCCGTGGGCGCCGACGCCTACTGCCGCGACGCGGGCGTCGCCGCCGAGACGGCCCGTCGCCTGATCGACGAGCGCCGTGCCGCCGCGTAGTCGCCGACTCGCCGCCGCCCCTGCGCCCGGCCTGGCCCCGGTCGGAACGACACCATCGTTACCGCGACGGCTGGGAGAGGATCAGCGGCCTGATCCGATGCGATCCCATGCGTCCGAGCCCGGCCGCCGCGCTCCCCGACTGCGTCGCGTCGACGGTTCGGTGCCCCAAGGCCGCATTCCTAGCGATGGCATCGCTACCGAGCGCCGGAACAGCGCCGTGTGGCCGCTCGGCGGCCGGCCCGTTCGCGATCCCGACCATCTGTCGGACGACTGGGCGTTCGGGGCGCGCGATGACGACGACGTGCAGCGCCTAGTCCAGGGTGCCGACACGACGCCATCCGCCCGGGCCCCGCGGGGCGCCGGCCGCGCCCTCGTCATCGGCTGCGGCGCGCTCGCGCGCGAGCTGCTCGCGGTCGTCGAGCCGATCCAGGGCCTCGACGTGGCCTGCCTCGCGCCGGACCTCCACAACCGGCCCGACGGGATCCCCGCGGCCGTCCGTCGCCGCATCCAGAAGGCCCGCGCCGACGGCTACGCCCGGATCTTCGTGGCCTACGCCGACTGCGGGACGGGCGGCCTGCTCGAGCCGGTCCTCCGCGAGGAGGGCGTCGAGCGGCTGCCGGGTGCCCATTGCTACGAGGTGTTCGCGGGTGCTCCCGCGTTCGCCGCTATGGCCGACGCCGAGCCCGGAACGTTCTGGTTGACCGACTTCCTCGCCCGGAACTTCGACCGGCTCGTGATTCGCGGGCTGGGAATCGATCGCTACCCGGCGCTCCTCCAGACCTACTTCGCGAACTACACCCGGGTCGTGTTCCTCTCGCAGTCGGACGACCCGACGCTCGTCGATGCCGCGCGGGCCGCGGCCGATCGGCTGGGCCTCGCATTCGAGCACCGGCCGACCGGTCTCCAGATGCTCGCGGCGCCGATCACCACGTGGGCGCAGACGGCTCCGGTGGCCCGCTGATGGCCAGCCTCACGGTGATCTGGTGGCGGGACATCCCGGCCCAGGTCCTCGCCCGCGACGGCCGGCGCGCGTCGAAGGTCGTCCTCCATCCGCGCTTCCAGGTGGCGATCGACAAGGCCGCGAGCCGAGCGGGCAAGCGCGCCTACAACGAGTACATCGAGGAGTGGCGGAAGGTCGCCCGCGCCTGCGGCGACGATCTGGAGGCCGAGGTGACCGCGGAGTCGGAGCGGCTCGAGGGCGAGTACGACAAGCACCGCCTGGCCGAGCTGATCCAGAGTGGCGGGGTCGCCGGCGGCCCCCCGCTGGCACCGGCTCACGACGAGACGCCGCGCGGCGCCCAGGCCGGGCCTCCTGCCGGCGGCGAGGGAGACGCATGACCTGGACCGTCGTCGGATCGGCCACGCGTGACGTCGTCATCGGCGACGACCGGCCGTTCGTGGTGATCGGCGAGCGGATCAACCCGACGGGCCGGAAGCTCCTCGCCGAGGAGATGAAGAACGGCGACTTCAGCCGGGTCGAGCGCGACGCGTTGGCCCAGGTGGAGGCGGGTGCTCACATGCTCGACGTGAACGCCGGGATCCCGCTCGCGGACGAGCCGGCGATCCTCGCGAAGACCGTCCAGCTCGTCCAGTCGCTGACCGACCTGCCCCTGTCGATCGACAGCTCGATCGTGGAGGCCCTCGAGGCCGGGCTCGCGGTCTACCGCGGCAAAGCGCTCGTCAACAGCGTGACCGGCGAGGACGAGCGGCTCGAGCGGGTCCTGCCGCTCGTGAAGAAGTACGGCGCGGCGGTCGTCGCGATCTCGAACGACGAGACCGGCATCAGCCAGGATCCGGACGTCCGGTTCGCGGTCGCAAAGCGGATCGTCGAGCGGGCGCTCGACCACGGAATCCCACGCGAGGACGTCGTCGTGGATCCGCTGCTGATGCCGATCGGGGCGATGCCGACGGCCGGCCGCCAGGTCTTCCGGATCCTGGGCCGTCTGCGCGACGAGCTCGGCGTGAACTCGACGTGCGGCGCGAGCAACGTCAGCTTCGGGCTGCCGAACCGCGAGGGGATCAACGGCGCATTCCTGGCGATGGCGATCGCGAGCGGGCTCACGAGCGCGATCACGAATCCGATCGCGGAGGGCGTCCGGACCGCCGTGATGGCCGCGGACGTCCTCCAGGGCAACGACCAGGATGCGGCTCGCTGGATCCGCCAGTTCCGGGTCGCTCCGCCCGAGGGTGAGCTGGGCGCGCGGCGGGTCAACCGGCGGAGGGCGGGGCCGGGCACTGCCGGCATCGAGCCGCCGCAGCGGATCGCCGGGACCGAGGCCGTCGTCGCGGCGGGCAGCTGACCTCCTGGTGAGCCGGCGATGACCGCGGAGCCGCTCGTCATCTTCACGCCGTCCGGTCGGCGCGGCCGGTTCGAGCCGGGAACCACCGTCCTCGACGCGGCCCGCAAGCTCGGCGTCGACATCGACTCGGTCTGTGGCGGACGCGGGATCTGCGGCCGCTGCCAGGTCGAGCAGTCGGTCGGCGAGTTCGCGAAGCACGGGATCACCTCCGCGCCCGACCACCTGACGCCGTTCGGCCCGGTCGAAGCGACCTATCGCGACACGAAGGGCCTCGCCGAGGACCGCCGCCTCGCGTGCGTGACGCACGTCCGGGGCGACGTGGTCGTCGACGTCCCCGCCGAGAGCCAGGTCTACCGCCAGGTCGTCCGGAAGGGCCTCGACGTGCGGGAATTCCACCTGGACCCGGTGGTCCGGCTCCATTACGTCGAGGTGGAGCCGCCCCAGCTCGCATCGCCCTCCGGTGACCTGTTCCGGCTGGGGGAGGCGCTCGCGGCGGAGTGGGACCTGCGCGAGCTGGAGGCCGATCTTCACGTCATCCGGGCGCTCCAGCCCGCTCTCGAAGCGGGCAAGTTCGCCGTCACGGTCGCCGTCCACGACCGGCACACGATCACGGGCGTCTGGCCCGGCCTGCACGACAAGGCGTACGGCGTCGCGATCGACATCGGCTCGACGACGATCGCCGGCCATCTCGTGGACCTCGGGACGGGCGAGGTCCTCGCCAGCGCCGGGGTGATGAACCCGCAGATCCGGTTCGGCGAGGACCTGATGAGCCGGGTGAGCTACGCGATGATGAACGCGGGCGGGTCCGGGGAGATGACGACGGCCGTTCGGGGAGCGCTGAACGGGCTGCTCGCCCAACTGGCCAACCGGGCCGGGATCAAGCGCGACGCGATCCTCGAGCTGGCGCTCGTCGGCAATCCGATCATGCACCACCTCGCCCTCGGGATCGACCCGATCCCGCTCGGCTCGGCGCCGTTCGCGCTGGCCACGGACCGCGCCGTCACCGTCCGCGCCGAGGAGCTGGACCTCCAGACCCATCCCGGCGCTCGCGTCTACGTCCTGCCCTGCATCGCTGGCCACGTGGGGGCCGATACCGCGGGCGTGATCCTGGCCGAGAAGCCGCATGGCGGTGACGCGGTGGAGCTGGTCGTCGACGTGGGCACCAACGCCGAGATCGTCCTGGGCAACCGCTTCTTCCTGCTCGCCGCGTCCTCGCCGACCGGCCCGGCCTTCGAAGGCGCCCAGATCTCCGGC